>CAWAUF010000024.1:0-18587 GCA_963785145.1 uncultured Gammaproteobacteria bacterium
CCAGTAGTTGGATAAAGCGCCGCGAAACCCGGGATTTTAGAGCAGGAAAAACCCGGATTACGATGCGCTGCATCCAGCTAATCAGCATGAAAAGGGTCGCGGAGGATGATGGTGGACTCGCGTTCTTGGCCTGTGGATAAAACATCGATTGGAATGCCAAGTAAGGTTTCAATTCGTTTTAAATAGGCGATCGCATTGGCTGGTAAATCACTCATGTTAACCACATCGGCTGTGGATTCTTGCCAACCAGGCAACTCTTCGTAGATGGGCTCTAAGCCTAGGAACTCATCGGCTGATTGAGGTGGGCGGTTTAGAATCTCACCCTGAGCGTTTTTATAACCCACCGCGATTTTAAGCGTTTCCAAGCCATCCAAAACATCCAATTTGGTAAGGCATAAACCAGTAATGCTGTTGAGTTCAATGGAACGTTTCAACAAAACGGCATCAAACCAGCCGCAACGTCTGGGTCTTCCAGTGACTGCTCCAAATTCTTGACCCCGCTCTGCAATGAATTTACCCACCTCATCGGTGAGTTCGGTGAGGAAAGGGCCGCCACCGACGCGAGTGGTGTACGCTTTGGTGATTCCTAAAATATAATGGAGATACTTAGGGCCAAAACCTGCTCCATTCACCACACTGCCCACACAAGTGTTGGAGGAGGTCACAAAGGGATAGGTACCATGATCCACGTCCAGAAAAACGCCCTGGGCCCCTTCAAAAAGAATGTTGTGATTTTTTTCCCTATGCTCGTGCAAACAGGTGGAAACATCACAAATCATAGGTTTTAATTCTTGAGCCCAAATTTTGGCTGTTTCCAGAATGGGAGCTATTTCTACGGCGGGTTGTTTGAAGTATTGGGTTAAAATAAAATTATAGTAATCCAGTAGATCCTTTAATTTGGTTTCGAAACGTTCCGGGTGGAATAAATCACTGATCTTTAAGCGCACGACGGGCAACTTTATCTTCATAAGCAGGGCCGATGCCACGTCCCGTGGTTCCAATCGCAGCATCACCCATTTTCAGTTCCCGGGCTTTGTCTAAGGCAACATGACAAGGCAATATGAGAGGACAGGCAAGGCTTATGCGTAGCTTATCCCTAACCGACACGCCTTTCTCCTCCAGCTCTTTGATTTCCACCAGTAAAGCTTCTGGTGAGATCACTACGCCATTTCCAATGTAACAGGAAACTTCGCGCAAGATACCAGAGGGGATGAGACGTAGAACGGTTTTTACCCCATTAATTTTCAGAGTATGGCCTGCATTATGACCGCCCTGATAACGGACAACCACTTCTGCATTTTTTGTTAGCAAATCGACAATTTTACCTTTGCCTTCATCGCCCCATTGTGTACCGAAAACCACCACATTTTTACCCATGATCCACTCTTTTTTAGCACAATCTGACATTATAATTACTTTTTACTGCCTACACCATCATTTTTTGGTTGAGCTGATCGGAAATAATCAAAAAATGCGGAGCTCTGATCCAGAACTAAAACATCTTGTTTGCTATGAAAACTGCCTTCATAAGCGAGCAAGCTTCTGTACAAAGCAAAAAAATCTTTGCTTTGATTGTAGGCTTGAGCATAGATGGCCGCGGCTTTGGCTTGACCAATGGCACGTGCTTCTTGGGCGTGGCTCTTGGTTTTGGCCAAAAGGACCGTGACGTCTGCATCCGCCTTCGCTTGAATTTGTTCGGCAGCAGCCTGGCCATCGGCTCTATGACGATTTGCAATTTTTTGCATGTCGGCCCGCATTCGCTGATAAATGGCATTGCTGGTGTTGGCGGGTAGCTCTATTCCTTTGATGCGAACATCCACCACGTGGATACCCAATTCACTGGCTTGCTTTTCTGCAGCAGTGCGTAATAAATCCATGACGTCGTCTCGTCCATCAGAAACCGCTTCCGAGATGGTGCGCTTCCCGAATTGGGCGCGTAAGAGGGTGTTGAGCTGCTGCTCCAGCAGGGTTTCAGCCTTCATCTCAATGCCGCCGGTGGATCGAAAATATTGGGCTAAGTCGGATACCTGCCATTTCACATAGTAATCCACCATAACGTCTTTTTTTTCTTTGGTAACGATTCGTGTGGATTTAATCTCCATGGTTTGAATGCGGGTATCAAATATCTGCACATTCTCGATGAAGGGGGTTTTAAAATGAAGGCCTGGATTTAATATGCGCACTTTTTCGGTGTTTTTATCGATCACCAAGCGACCTAAACGCAACACAATGCCCTTTTGTCCCTGACTGACAGTAAACACACTGGCAAACAAAAGAATGAGTATGATAAAGGCTAAGATGCCAAAGCTGGTTTTAAAAGTATTCATAATCAATCCCTCGCCTGACGATAAATAGGTCTAGTGACGTCTCGTCCAGCGAGATTGTCTAAATCACCGCCATCGTTCGTATTCGCTGTTTTTTTATCCGCTGGTTTATTCTGAGAAGCCAGGGCATGAGTGTGTAATTTATCCAAAGGCAAATACAATAAATTACCCGCTTTAGGTTCCACTAAGATTTTACTAGTTTGAGTGAGCACTTTTTGCATGGTCTCAAGATACATTCGTTTGGACATGAGATCAGGAGCTGCAAGATATTCGGGTAAAAGCGCTAAAAATTCAGCCACCTCGCCCCTGGCTTTCAATTCCACTTGTTTGGAAAAAGCCTGCGCTTCTTGTCGAATACGACTGGCATTTCCTTCAGCAATAGGCACTACCTTGGCGGCATAGGCATAAGCCTGTTCTTTGAACCGTTTCTCATCTTCTTGTGCCTTAATGGCATCATCAAAGGCATCTTGAACGCTTTCTGGTGCTCTTGCTGGTTGCGGCGACACATTGACGATTAGAATGCCGGTTTTATAGAGACCTAAGGTTTTGATTAGGGTGTCTTGGACGCGATTTCCCCAAACTTCTCGTCCCTCGGTGATGATTTGATCCAGGGTGGTTGTGCCTACCACTTGTCTTAAGGCGCTTGAAGTAGCTTGTTGTAAGCTTTCTTGGGGATTGGCTACATTGAATAAATACTGTTTTAAATCCTTGATGCGGTACTGAACCGCCAAAGAAACCGAGACTAAATTTTCGTCGCTGGTCAGCATTTGGGCCGAATAGGAATAATCCAACACCCGATCCACGTTCATGATGATTTTGGAGGAAATGATGCGCGGAATCCAATGAGGACCCGATCCAACCGTTTCAACGTATTTACCAAAACGCAGAATGACCGCTTGTTCGGCGGGATCGACGATGAAAATTCCAGAGAGCAACCAAAGAATGAATGCAAATGCAAGGATTAAACTCGTCATCAAACCACCATTGGTGTTGTTGGATGATTTTTTTTTTGATTTCGTTGGGCCATTAAAAAAAAATTTTTTCAATTTTTTCTGAAGGCGTTTCAAAGCCTCTTCCAAATCCGGAGGCTGATTGCTGCCCTTGTATGGATCCTTGCCCTTCTCCGGCTCATTCCACCCCATGTAAACTCCACCTAAGAACTAAAAACAGAATTTTAGGGCCTATGGAAAGTTTAAGCAAGAAGAGAAGGCTATTTTCCCAAAGTATCCCTTGCAACGTGTCTAATACTGCCTAAGTTTTCTGCACAATATTATAGGTCGGAATGAGTAAAAGCGTGTCAAGTAAAATTTTAAATATTTTTCAGTTAAAAACTGCCTTATTTATGTTCACACATGCTTTTTCCCTGACTTCTGACCCCCAATTTGAGTGCGTTTTGTGATATACTGTTTACTGCCTTCAAAAAGCTGAGTTTTTCTGGGAGTCCACCATGTCCATTGTTGTTTTTTCTGGCATCATAGCCTTCATCACCTCATTCATTGGTTTATTGCCTCAAATTTTTAAAGCCGTACAAACCCAATCAACCCAAGATCTTTCCATGATCATGCTCTGGAATTACTTGATTTGCTCCTTGGCTTGGATCATTTACGGCAGCAGCACGGATTCGTTTTTTGTAACCAGTTCAAACGTTGTGGGTTTGATGATAAGCCTGGCTCTCATTGTGTTGAAGCGCTATTATGATACGCGATCTGAATGATTACACCCGCTTTAAGTCCATTTTGTGTTTAAACGGTGACTTACCCTCCGCGTCTTTTTTTTTAAAAGTGAATTTACCGGTGATAGCGGCGGATGGTGCGGCCAATTCTTTACTGGAATTGGGAATCATACCGGATTTGATCATAGGCGATTTGGATTCCGTTCACCCCACCCACTTGGTGCAGCACCCTTTTTTGCATTTGCCGGATCAAAACACCAGCGATTATCAAAAGTCAATGGATTATTTGCGCGGCCAAGGACTATTACCTGCCATAGTCCTTGGGTTGAATGGAGGCCACCTCGATCATGTTTTGAATAACATGAATTTATTCATAGAAACGGATAGCCTGCTGTATGCCCCTCCCTTGAAAGGTTTTGTCATCAAAGAACAGTCTGTGGATTTGAATTTACCCCCTCATACCAAAATGTCATTGCTGGGCATGCCAAAAGCCATCCTTTCTTCAGAAGGACTGAAATGGGATTTGGATAAATCCTTGCTGTCTTTTCCAGGCACAACCTCTTGCTTTAACCGCAGCCAATCCCCCTTGATTCGAATCAGGGTTCACGAAGGGAGTGCATTGGTTTTGATTTACGATGAGGAAATCCTGGATGCTGGCTTGTAGCCTCAATTCTTAATGAAAATCAAATCCCAGACCTTATGGCCTAGGCGTTCACCTCTTTGTTCAAATTTGGTAGCAGGTCTTGAGGCGGGTTTGGGGCTGTAGCCCTTGGATGGTTCGAGGTTATGCAAACTTTGGTTTGCAGACAAGACTTGAAGCATGTGTTCGGCGTAGTCTTGCCAATCGGTTGCGCAGTGGATGAATCCCTGGGGTTTGATTTTTTTTACTAAAAGTTGAATGAAATCGATTTGTATCAGGCGCCGTTTGTTATGCCGTTTTTTATGCCAGGGATCGGGAAAAAAAATTTGAACCCCTGCCAATGAATCGTCTATTAATTGGGATTGAAAGGCTTCGACGGCATCAAAAGCTGCGATCCTGACGTTGGTTACTTGATGTTCATACAAATCCGCAGCCAAACTGCCTATGCCTGCTTTATGCACTTCTATGCCGATGTAGTTGTATTGTGGATTGTTCATGGCCATGGTCAGTAAGGATTGGCCCATGCCAAAGCCTATCTCCACGATGGTGTCCGCATCGCGACCGAACTGCGTGGATAAGCACCAGGGAGAAGCGCCTGCTCTTAATTCGAATGCTTGAAGCCAGTGCTCCAAGCCTTGTTGTTGTCTATTGCTGATACGACCAGCGCGTAAAACATAACTTTTTATGGGTCTATTCATAATTGGATTTCGCTGCTAAAAGCAGGCAATTATACGGATTTGATGGTGAATTGTAATGTTTAAATTGATTCTGAAGATGATTTTCCTTTACACTTCAGTCATTTTAACGAGTATAAAATCATCATGAAAGTAATCAGTTTTAATGCAAATGGCATCCGTGCTTCGGCGCGCAATGGCTTTTTCGATTGGTTGGCTTTGCAAAATGCCGATTTCGTATGCATACAAGAAACCAAATCTCAAGTGCATCAGTTGATTCCAGAGGAGCTTTATTATCCTCAAAATTACTTTTGTGATTATTTTGATGCTCTAAAAAAGGGCTACAGTGGCGTGGCCATCTATTCCAAACATAAGCCTCAGGCCATTGTGAAAGGCTTTGGTTACCATCATTGCGATGACGAGGGACGCTACATTCAATTCGATTACCCAAAATTGTCCGTGGTTTCTTTATACCTGCCTTCAGGAACCAGTGGTGAAGGGCGTCAAGCCGTAAAATACGATTTTTTGGAGCAGTTTGCTCAACATATAAAAAAATTAAAACAGGAAGGACGTGAATTAATCCTGTGCGGCGATTACAACATTGCCCATAAAACCATAGACTTGAAAAACTGGCGCAGCAATCAAAAAAATTCCGGCTTTTTGCCAGAAGAACGAGCCTGGATGGACACTTTGTTTGGATCCTTAGGCATGATCGATGCCTTTAGAGTGCATAATCAAGCGGAGGAACAATACACTTGGTGGTCTTATCGCAATCGTGGCTGGGAGAAAAACGTCGGTTGGCGCATCGATTACCAAGTGGTTACTCCAGGACTTAAAGCCCATGTCTTGGATACCCGGATTTTTCGTGAAGCCCGTCTCTCGGATCATGCCCCTTTGATGATCGAATACGCTGGAGAATGGTGTGCTTAAATTGGCCAGTTGGAATGTGAATTCCTTAAAAGTGCGTTTGGATCAGGTATTGAATTGGTTGGAAACTTCCCAAGTGGACGTGCTTGCCCTACAAGAAACCAAATTATTGGACGAGCATTTTCCCATCAATCAGTTCACCGAGAAGGGATACCATGTGGCTTATTCCGGACAAAAAACCTACAATGGCGTGGCCATCATCAGCCGTTATCCCTTAACCGACATCCTCAAAGACATCCCTTCTTTGGAGGATCCACAACGTCGCATTTTGGCCGCCACCATGGTTGGAATTCGCTTGATCAATTTATACGTGCCCAACGGCTCGGAGCTCACCTCACCCAAATACCTATATAAATTGGATTGGTTGCAGAAACTTCAAGGCTTTATTCAAGAGCATTTAACTTTACATCCTAAAATGGTCTTGTTGGGTGATTTCAACATTGCTCCTGAAGACCGAGACGTCCACGATCCCAAAGCCTGGGAAGGATCGGTTTTGGTCAGTCCAGCGGAACGCCGGGCCTTTGCCGAGCTTTTGAGTTTGGGATTTAGCGATAGCTTTAGAAATTTTCCACAAGAAGAGATGCAATTCACTTGGTGGGATTACAGAGCTGCAGGATTTAGAAGAAATCTAGGTTTACGCATCGATCACCTGTTATTAAGTCGTGAATTGAATTCCTTTTGTCGCAAAGTGGTAATCGATATAGAACCTCGAAAGGCAGAAAGACCCTCGGATCACACTCCAATTTGGGTTGAAATTGAACATTTAATCGACTAAGCGCATTGATTTGCCTGTAAAAATTGACTATATTTTAGTCACAGCCCAAAGGAAATGCCTATGTCCAGGTCATGCAAAACGGTGTTTGTTTCGATCCTAATGATTTTAATGAGTCTAAGCCTAACCTCTAAAGTTTCCGCAGGGGACTGCCATTGCTTTAGCCAAACCCGAGGCCATCACGTAATCCGCAGCGATACCTTTACCTTTGAAAGTTGTTATAATTTTTGTACCGTCAAAAACGTGGAACGATTTTTGGGTTACTTCGATTGATCATTGAGTAACTGCTCAATGTAGCGTCTACAGGTCAAGGGTTTTTCCAAATAATTGATGGATTGATGAGTGCCCCCAGTGCCAGTAATGATCAAGGTGCCGTATTGAAATATAGATCCTAAAAGGGATTGACGGATGTCCATGGATTCAATTTTATTCAGGGGGATGTCTTTTGTCTCGCGGACGAGGATTCCGGTACGCAAAATGACATGCCTTGGTTGGATGGTCAGGGAGGAAAAGTAATAGGTCACCCAAGTGAAAAGAATCCAAAGCAGCGCAAAAGCGCTTAGAAGGTAGCTGGGCTGGCGCACAAGCTCAAAATAACCTCCCAGTGCCATACTAACCAATAAAAACACCACCGGCCAGAAAAAGATCACCCAATGCAGTTTTGCCACGTGGATGGGATTTACCTCTTCATTCGGTTTCAAAGTTTCTGTCATAATCACTCGCAATATCTGGTTAAGACGTAGCCTTGATTGCGCTTCACTCCATCAAGGCTACAAATTCAGAATTCTTTTTCAGGGTTAACGTGTTATTCTATAGTACATCTCTTCATTATAAAATAAAACATGAGATTAATTAAGAATTGTATTAATAAACAATTGGTTACTTTATGTCAGCGTTCCATGCAATTGGAAGAGCTGCACGACAAAATATCCAAACTGCTGCCTTGTGAATTGGCCAAGGGATGTCAGGTGAGTAGTTTTGATAAAGGCTGTTTGATTCTTACCACCACGGATGCGTCTTGGGCATCGCAATTGCGTTATTTGGTTTTTGAATTAAGGGATAAACTTAGAACAGAAGGCGGGATGTATCAATTGTTATCCATTAAGATCAATCTCATCGAACCCTTGGTTCCCTATGAAAAACCCAATGTTCAAGTTCGACATGCTCTATCTGCAAAAGCAAAAACCAGCATTCTGGAGAAAAGCCAGTTGTGCAATTATAAACCATTAAAACAGGCTTTATGCAAGTTGGCTGGCAAAAAAGAGGTGAATTTTTGAATTTTTTTTGCAGTCCTAAGTTTCTGTTTTTGTTGCTGATCCCGTGTTATTAATAACCATTTCTTCCGTTTTTTGACATAAAAAAGTTGATTTAAATCTCATCTTGTGTAAAAGTATCGCAAATGCACGCAGTTATCGTTTACACATTAATCCATTTGGCCTGCCTTAATTGGACTTTATTTGAGCACTTTGAGCCTCAAAAAATGCTCGCTTCAGTCCCGGTATTCAAACTAGAATCGGCCAAGCCTCATAAGAGCGCCCCCATCAAAATCGGCACCTTGGATCATCACATCGCTTTGATGAAGGTTTCTTTTGATAATTTGCCTGGCTGGGACAAAGCCGACGTTAAAAAATCATTGAATGCTTTTCAAAAGTCTTGCAAAACCTTCCTCAAACAAAATCCCAAGCATGCCGTGGGTTCTTCGCGCATCAAATTAAAGGCAGAGGACTGGCAGCCGGCTTGCGAGGCCTCCTTGTCGGTGGATTCCAGCTCGGAAGAAGCGGCTCGCCTTTTTTTTGAAAAATGGTTCAATCCCATTGAATTCAAACAACAACAAAAACCAGCTCATGGCTTATTCACTGGCTATTACATGCCGTCCTTCAATGGCAGTTTGGAGCGCACCAAAGAATTCAACACCCCAATTTACGGACTGCCCAAACATTTGAATTGGAAAACCAGACGCCGTTACACCCGCGAACAAATCGACAAGGGCGTTTTAAATAAAAAGGCACCCGTGATTGCCTGGATAAAAGATCCAGTGGATAGAATGTTTTTAGAAATTGAAGGCTCAGGCGTGATCCAGCTTCATGACGGAAAAAAAATCTACTTGGACTATGCCGGTGAAAACGGAGCCCCCTACACCTCTATTTTCAAAGTCTTAATCAACAAAGGCCTGGTGAACAAACACAAGGCTTCCTCCAAAGCAGTCAAACGGTATTTAATCAATCACCCCAAACAAATCAATCCGATTTTGCATCAAAACAAATCTTTTGTGTTCTTTCAAAGAGTAGAAAAACCCAAGACCTTAGGTGCCCAAGGGGCCGTGCTCACACCGGGTTACTCCTTAGCCATTGACCGCAAATGGATACCCCTGGGCGCGCCTTTGTGGTTGAATGCCACCAAACCCACTCAAGAAGAGCATAAGACCGAATTCCAAAGGCTTATGATTGCTCAAGATACAGGCGGTGCCATTCGAGGATTGATGCGCGGCGACGTCTATTGGGGTACCGGCAAAAAAGCCACCTACATGGGCAAACACATGAAAAACACGGGCTGTTTTTGGATGCTGCTTCCCAAATATGCTTTAAGGCGAATTGCCTCTGCCATTGCTACCTAAACATTACCGAAAAGCAACTCTTAAAAAGTGGTTTCAAGAAGAGACTCTTGTTTCTCCTTTTGTTTCTCCGGTAAAAAACCACCAACCTGGGCATCCCATAAGGTTTTATACATACCCCCTTGTTTCAGCAACTGAGTATGAGTGCCGTCTTCCACGATTCGTCCTTTGTCAAACACTAAAATTCGGTCCATGTGCAGCAAAGTGGATAAGCGATGAGCGATCACCAGGGTGGTTTTCCCTTGCATCAATTCCCATAAGCTGTCTTGAATGGTCATCTCGGTGATGGAATCCAGCTGTGAGGTGGCCTCGTCTAAAATTAAAATGGGGGCATTTTTTAAGATGGCGCGAGCAATGGCAATGCGTTGGCGCTGGCCTCCTGAGAGTTTCACCCCACGTTCTCCCACCAAAACCTCATAGCCTTCAGGCAGCTGGCTAATGAATTCATGCGCATGGGCCTTTTTGGAAGCAAGAACGACTTCCTCATCAAAGGCCTCCAGTCGACCGTAACGAATATTCTCCATCAGGCTGCGATGAAACAGGGTGGGATCTTGAGGGATTAAAGCAATGGTTTGCCTTAGGCTTTCTTGACTGATTTGGCTGATGTCTTGGTCGTCAATCAAAATGTGGCCATCCACCACGTCAAACAGCCTTAAAATCAAATTCACAAAGGTGGATTTACCGGAGCCTGAATAGCCCACCAAACCCACTTTTTGTCCGGCTTCTATCCTCACGGACTGGTTTTGAAAAAGACATTGACCTTCTCTGTAATTGAATGTCACCTTGGAAAACTCAATGCGACCTTGATAAACCACCAAAGCGGTCTGGTTTTTATCCTGGATCTCGTGAGGGATCAACAAGGCGTTTAAACTTTGTTTGCATTTGCCCAAGGCCTGATTGAATTGATCCACTTGATACATGGTGTACCACATCATATGACCCAACTCCATGGAAAGACCCAGAATCAACACGAAATCGCCGATGCGAATCACTCCTTTGCTATACAAATGAATCAAGGCAAAGGAGGCAAAGGCCATCATCAGAGCAATCATGCCGCCTTGGATAGAGCACAACAGGACGATGAAAAATTCCTTTTTTTGAAAGGCATGTTGCACTCTGTGAAAGAAAAGATCCATCCGCCTCACTTCATGTTTTTTTTGAGAAAAAATGCGAATGTTGGATTGATTGGATAAAGCATCCACCAATTGGCCAGACAGCTGAGACTCACTGCTTGCATGATCATCGGACAAGCGCACCAAGCGTCCGGACATCCAAATGCTGAAAGAGGCAAAGGCTAGGAACCAAACCAATAAGATATAGAAGAACAAGGCATTGACGCAATAAGCGGTGACAAAAGACACGATCAACAAGGAGGTTCCGCGTATGAAATCCAAAGACACTCGATGCAGGATGATTTCCATGTTATCGGCCAGGGTTTTGATTTGATCGGCAATGCGTCCGGACAAATTGTCCTGAAAAAATTGTGAGCTTGACCCTAAAACGTATTCAAAACATTGGCTTATGATTTGATTTTTGATGACCGCCTCGTATTTGTAATTCAAATAGCCAAGGGTTCGCCAGGTGATGTTATCAAACAGGATGAAATTCAAAACCAAAGCCCCTGCTGACCAATACAAAGAAGAAGGCATGAAAACGGCTTGAGCCGATAAAGTATTGACCAGGGATTTGATGATGAGACTATTGAAGGGTCCCCAAAATCCGGCTAAAATTCCCATGACAACGAATAAAACCACCACGGTTTTGTAGGGTTTTAAAAAATGCCAGGCAAAGGTGCCCACCCCTGTGGGTAAAGAATTCGTATTCATGACAGACTCAAGTTTTGTAGGAGGTAGTGTTTGTTTCTACAATGGCCATTATATCGTAAAAATAAGACTAATGATACAATTTTAATGCATTTTTATTGAGTCGTCTCGAACGCAGTGAAGGAAGTTTAAAAAAAGATTTATGAATTACTTAGCCTTTAATATGGACATACTGGTTACCCGTTCCAACAAAGTCTCTTTCACATTGAGGAAATTTTTACCGAAATCGATGGGGGTGATCACCGTTTTACCAATGACTGCCCTGCCTGCCTGATCCAATAAATTGACCGTGTGTAAGCCCCAAACATCTTGTAAGACGTAAACCTCTTGGCCAATTGTAGCTATGTATAAAGTGATGTGCCCGGGCGCATACAGCAGGGTTAAGAAGGGGATGCCGCGTGTTTTGATGGTCTCCAACTTTTGTTTTGAGGTCATTCCCTCTAAAGAGATGACTTCGCCTTTTTTGGATTGTTGTAAAGAATTTCTAGGCAACCAAATGCCCACTGAGGCAAATAGATCGCTGGTGGTGGCCGAACAATCTCGCTGTTGATACAAGCCGCCCCAGCCATAGGGAGAGCCAATCATCGTTCTTGCTACTGCTGCTAGATTTTGAGCTGAAATAGGGATTGGAAAAAGCCGAGAGTTTTCTTTGCTCAAAGACATGGTTTGCAATTGCGCATTGCCCTGTCCATCCAGTATGGGGATTAAGACTTGAAACTGCTTGGCGGTTTCACCGACCATGGGGTATAAAATCCCAATGCGTGTAGGAGCCGTCACAAATTGATTGTCTGAAACCAAGGGTAGGTGATCACGTAAGGTCACCACAAAGGGACCCTGTTTCCATTTGGACATAAAATCGGCAGCAACAAACCCCACATTTTGACTGGGTACCCAGCCGGAATAACTGGCGGTGTTGATCAAATACCACAAATAATCTTTGGATTGTTGCAACACGTGAACCGGCGTCCCTTTTTCGATGAAGGATTGTTCTAAATTATCAAAGGGATAGCCTTCTCCTGCTTGTTTGGAATCTCCAAAAGAGGGCATTAAGGTCGGTAATGCGCGAACATAAGAACCATGCACGATGATCCCGGGTTTATTCACATTGGGATAGGTTTTAAAATCAGCCAACTCCTGCAAATGTTCAAAAAATTGTTTGGGCAGTGGTTGGTTGCCTTGGGTCCAGCTGGGATTTTTCTCAAAATTTTTGAAATCTTGCAGCACGTCTTTCTTTACCTCAGCGGTGGAGCTGCCATCCCAGACTGAAAAATAATGGTTTAAAAAATCTTGTTTGTACTGCTCTTGCTGCTCTTTGCTGAAATGGATGGAATGCGTTTTTGCATAATGCATGGGATCTTGATTGATCTCACTCAACTTTTTTTGTATGGATTGATTGTCTGCGCAAGCGAATACGAACAGGAAAATGGAAAAAATGGATCCGGGTAAAAGGTATTTATTAATATTCATGACCTATCCAAATGTTTAGGCCATTGATAGACCTTATGCTTTTAGTTTAGTTAATAATAAAACAATAGCAACGTATTTTTTAAAGTATAAAACAAACCCCACAGCATAAGTCGCATAAACTTCCATTTTTAATAGGGGCTGTTGACATTTGAACTTCGATGTCGACGTACCGTGGTTTATCCTTGAGTTAAGGCATTGAAAAAAAAATAAAAAAAATTGAATGTGCATGGTGATTACGATCAAATAGGTTTTTGACATTATGAGACCGACATCATGCAACAAATGAGATATAAAGAATTCGAAAAAGAATTACCCTTTGTTCATAAAACACGATTAAATACTCTTATGAACGCTTGTATACGGACGCGAACAACAACACGCTTTATTTAGATGATTGGGTTTCTTGTTTTATCTTAATATTCATTTGAATCTCTTACCTACTTAGGCTAATATCCCCCACTTTCATTTTATCTTAGTGCTGTACTATTTAGTAGCCTTGATAAGGCTATCCTTCCATCAAGGCTACGAATTGTCCAGCAAGGTCATTTTATAAGGATTGCTGCCGTGCCCATGAGTTTTTTTGGTTGTTGTAATAAAAAAAAAGAGAGATTATTAACGGAGTCTGAATCTCGGGATTTAGAGGCTCCTGAAGAGGCAATTCCCCCTGAAGCCGCAGTTCAAGTGCCGGCTGAAATCAAGTCTGTCGTAGGCTCCCCGGTTGCTGCGGCTAATCATGCATTGGTAGATGAGTCGCCTACCTCAACCAATTCGTATCAGTCCGCATCAGGACATAATTTAGTGGCTACGCCGGAGAGGTATACTTCCAGTGCTTCCCAGCATACTGGAGGGGATACCTTGTCGTCTCCTAGTCAGGTTGAGCCAATTGCGGAAGACAATCAGGATGGGGCTGCTCGTAGATTGAGTTTTACTGGTTAGGCTTTTGGATTGGAGTGGGTTTTGGATGGTATCCAGAATTCTGAAGGGAAGAAAGGCAACTTAGGATAATGACGCTCGGGTCTTTGTCAAACACATCGAGCGTCATTGGTCTACTTTCTTTGTGACTTATTCCTGCAACATTAATTGTCCAGGTGTGCTGAATTTGTTGTTATTTAGATTCCTGCCATACACCATGTTTACAGACTTGGGTTACAGTGTCGCCAGTCAGGTGCTGAGGATTCCTTGTCCATTTGGAACACTGCATTGTTGCATTTTCTGTTGTGCACTTATCGATGTTCCAGTGATTACATGCTGTGGGGGTTGGAGTAGACGTACTGCCACCAGCAGGCATACTGCCACCAGCAGGCATACTGCCACCAGCAGGCATACTGCCACCAGCAGGCATACCGCCACCAGCAGGCATACCGCCACCAGCAGGATCAGCAGCATAAGCACCGCACCCAAACATAATCCCACAAACTAGTAAGGCTGTAGACCATTTTTGATTTATAATTGACATAAGGTTTCTCCCTTTTATTGACTATCAATACCTTGTTTTGTTTTTCCAAAACAAGTTCCCAATTGCTCATTTGCTTGGTTTGAACCAGCTAACTTTTTCGATCTGTTTGGTATTCTACCAATAAATGCGACAATTAGTTTAAATATAGATTATTATTTACCCCATATCAAATAAATTGTAAACTCAATACAGGTCTTAAGCCATTTGCACTTGAGAAAGCTGTTTCGCACAATCTGCCAGATCGCTAAAACAGGCTTTGCGACCTTAAACATGCCCCAGGTGCATAAGCCAGTTAATAGACCTGCTCCAACTCCTGCGGCTATCAATGCTTCGGTGCTGATTGCCGTGGTTGCTATGGTTGAGAGGGTGGTCAGGCCCGTTACGAAGCTTCCGGTGATTCCCCAAGAAGCACACATCAAGGCCAACAACCCCGCCCCGCCAATGAGTAAACCAAATCCTGCGCAAAGGCTGAGGCCGGCGATGATGGTGAGGCTGAAAAGGGACATGGATAATTTGGTGCAGTTGGTGTGTTTGCTGAGTTCTTGACACAGGCTGGGTAACTCGGACTGGGCGGTTGGTTTTTCCTCGTCGTCGTTGATCCAATGAAAGACGTGGTGTTTGATTCTATCCAACTTGGCTGCATCCACGGTTTTACCCTTGAGGGTTGTGCAATACTCCGTAAATTGAATCAGAACACTCAGTTCAGGATCTTTAGGATGCTTGAAGTGGGTATTCATCTTGCAGAAATTGATTTTTTTGCTTAACTCACCCAGCAACAAGTCCAATTTGGAATCGATGGTGAGCTCTATCAATTGATCGGATGGTATGACCGGCTTAAAAGACAGGGGATAAGGAGGTAAGGGTATTTCCTCATTGGGATCTGGTTCTTGGGGGTAGGAGCACACCGGGATGGAAATGATTGGAATCCATTCACAAGTGCTGTATGGTGGGCTGTCTTCAAGTTTTAAAGAGTCTGGGTTTTGGTCGGGCATTGGCATGGGACTTACCATGGGGGATTCCACAATGGTCGCTAAAGTCGGTGGGGTTGGTTGCACTAAATCTTTTTGGGGTAATTTTTGTTCTAAAGGAATTTGATTTTTAAGTGTTGCTTGGTTCTCCAGCCAAGTCCTCATGATATGGTTTTGATTGCCGTGCAAGGGAATGGTGTCAAACAGTTTTAAAAACTCCAACCAATCGTTGTAAGCGCCTGTTCCCGGTTTGGGAAAGGAGCGCATCAATAACCTGTCTTCCACTATCCAATCCATTTGGGTGTAATCCAGGTCCAATCTATCGGTTTTGCTGTAAATCAAATGTTGCGGCAGTCTCAAATGCCCTGAAGAAAAATTGCTGGCCAGCTGAGTAAATAATTGGCAACAAGGGTGAAGATGGATTTTGGTTCCCGTTTTTACTAGACTGAGTGCCAGTTGTTCCTCTGGAGGAACAGAACCGATGAATTTAGTAAAATTTAAATCCAATAAATGCAAAGCTTCCCTGCATTTTTGTTTTTTTTCCGAGCTCCAACCCTGTTGTTCCAATTCCGTTTTCGCTTTGGTGATAACGCCGGTCACGAATTGACTGTTACTGGCTTGAATTTTTTGTTTTCTACTTTTTGGGGGCATAGGACAACTCCAGGATGTGTTTTGATAAAGAAAGACGTTTTTTTATGCAGGATAGTAATTCAGCATGAATAAGGTAACCAAACGGCCAGAAAGGTTTTTGTTGTAATTTCCAAGATCGTAAAATTCAACCAGGCGAACCGCGAATTTGGAATTGATTTGATACAGCAAAGATCCACCTGCGAAAGGATCGATGTCCACGGAATTGGTTGTGGCAAAAAATTCAGGTTTTGGTGCAACCGTTTGCGTGGTTAGGTAGACGGAAACCACCACAGCTCCCGCGAATACCGAGGCTTTCAACCGACATTTTGGATTCAAGGCATAAGATAAGCTGCTTACAAGGGATTTGGTTGAAATACCCGCCAAAATTTCATCGCTTTGTTTAGCCTGGTAAAAGGTTTCGTTGTAATCGAATTCGTAGTTGACAGGCAATTTTTTATCCACCCCATTGCCAAATCCAAACCGAAATCCGCCTAAATTGGCCGGAAAATGGGTGGAAGGAGAAAATTGGATGACGGGTTGGTTGGGTGGGTTGAAGGTTAAAGGATTGGGTTTGTAAAACACATGAGAAAAAACGCCCCCGGTAGTGACATAGAATGAGCCATGGCAACTCCAATCTTTGGGATTGCAGGCGGGTTCTGTGGTTTTTGCAAAGCTTTGAGTGCAAAAAGCGATTAAAAAAAGAACAAGTCTGATTTGAAAGAGAGTCATAAGATTTTGAAAAAAAAGAGAATGGTACTTTTTTTAAAGCGGTTTGACAAATAAAATTTGGTTACCGTTTTATTGCAGCAAAAATCCATTGCTTTAAACTGGCTAATGCAGCAGCGAATCCCAATCCCATGAGATCTTTGGTCAGCTCAGTCAGCTTCAAGGTTTTTCTTTTTCGCCATCCAAGTCCAAAAGCGATCACTAGGGAAGTCAAGACAATCGCTTTGTTGTCCTTTAATAGGGAAATGAAATATCTTTTGTGCCTTATCTCATCATACTGCTGATGATGTAATCTTCTTTCTACCGTCTCTATCAGAGCGATTAAGTTTTTTCTCGAGGTCATGATGGGTCTCTTTCCTTAAAAAATAATGGCGGGTTTTTTCAAAGCTCATGTTGTGCACGTTGTATTTCAGGTATCTGAATACTGCATACAGCAGGCATGCGTTGACTAAAAAGGTGAACAATAAGGCATATAAGAGGTTATTCATCACCAGAAAGGCGCAATAGGTCATTAGAGTCAGGCAGGAAAACCAAGTGCTGATCAACACAATAAAAATCATGAACACACTGAGCATAAACGGCAGAATGCTTTGTGCAGCCAGTTTGGATTCCAGCTGCATCAGCAAACTTATTGATTTCATCTCGTTGAATTTTGCCGAAACAAGATGGATTAATTCTTCGATGATGTTCATTATTTTTTCAGCAATGAGGATAATATGAAACCAATTCCACCGGCTATGAGCACAGCAGCCAAGGGATTGTGTTGCACTTTTTTCAAAAGATCGTCTGAATATTCTTTGATTTGTCCCTCTGCCACATTGTATTTTTCCAAACCGTTTTCATACAGAGCACTGGCTAATTTTTTTCCATCAGTCATAAGATCATTGGCTGCGGATTCGATTTGGGATTTATGGGCCTGCTGTTTTTTATTCATGGCAATGTCCTTATATTGTTTTCGTTGGTTTTTTTTAATATAGACATTAAGGTTTATAAAAGCAAACCGCTGGAGAAAAAAATTGCATAATCGACAATACTCAACTATTTTTTAAGTGATAGCACAAGGAATTGGTCCTAAACGAAGGGGAGTAACTATTATGATCGATGAAACTCAAGTGGTAGAAGAAGGTGAAACTCGAGTGATTCCGGAACGTCCTGGCCCCGAGATTCGCTGTACATATCCTAACCGCGTTTGTTGGTCAGCCATTTTTGTGGGCGCCTTAGTGGGTGTGGGATTGAGTTTTTTGCTTAATCTGTTTGCGATTGCAATTGGTTTAAGTGCAGTGACTGTAGGTAAAACAGGAGCCATGGTTTTAACCCTTACTGGGATTTTAGGGGTGGTCTTGGGCAATGTCGTCGCCATGATAGCGGCGGGTTATGCCGCGGGCTTTTTGGGGCGAGGGTATTGTCTTCGCAACTTAGGTCTTTTATACGGTTTCACCACCTGGTGCGTGGCTTTATTACTTAGCTCCATTATATTAAGTCACATGTCCCATTACACCTCCAATTATTCTCAGGCCATTGTGGGTAAAAACGTGATGACTCAACCCGCCGAAGAAACTGTTGCTGCTGGGAAAGTTGAAAGCGGCGCGGTAAAGCACAAGGCGAATGAAGTCCCAAGCCCATCGCAAAATGAAGACGAGTTGATTGCGACCACCTTGGATTGGGCCTACGGAGCAGCCGTTATATTTGCATTGTTTTTAATAGGTGCAGTTTCCACTTGCATCGGTGCCAGCTGGGCCATGCGCCAAAGAACTGAAGAAGTGGTGTAAAGATCATGGCCAGATAAATCGTCTGGCCGATTGAACTTTTTATTTAAGGAGAATGAAATGCTACATTGGGCCCTTATTTTTTTAGTCATTGCCATCGTAGCCGCATTGTTTGGCTTCACGAACATTGC
>CAWAUF010000025.1:0-20811 GCA_963785145.1 uncultured Gammaproteobacteria bacterium
ACAATTCACGTCCAATAAGCATCCTTCTGATTTCAGAGGTGCCGGCACCGATTTCATACAATTTGGCATCGCGTAAAAGACGACCGGTGGGGAATTCGTTGATGTATCCATTGCCACCTAAGATTTGAATGGCTTGCAATGCCATTTGGGTTGCGGTTTCAGCCGTATATAAGATCACCGCGGCGGCGTCTTTGCGATTGACTGAATGATGATCGCAGGCCTTGGCCACTGCATAAAGATAGGAGCGACTGGCACTGAGCTGGGCATACATGTCTGCCAATTTGCCTTGAATGAATTGAAATTCGCCTATGGCTTGATTGAATTGTTTGCGCTCATGCACATAGGGCAATACCACGTCCAAGCAGGCTTGCATGATGCCCACCGGACCTGCGGCCAAAATGGTGCGTTCATAGTCTAATCCACTCATCAACACTTGGCTGCCTAGATCCACTGTACCTAAAACGTTTTCAAGTGGGACTTCGCAGTTATCAAAGACCAATTCACACGTGTTGGAACCACGCATGCCTAATTTGTCTAGTTTTTGTGCCGTTTTAAAGCCGGGCATGCCTTTTTCAATCAAGAAGGCGGTGATGCCTTTGCTGCCTGCTTCTTTATTGGTTTTGGCATAGACTACTAATACATCCGCATCCGGACCATTGGTTATCCACATTTTGCTGCCGTTTAACAGGTAAAAACCGGTACAAGCCCGCGCCTGCAATTGCATGCTGATGACATCCGAACCGGAATTGGATTCACTCATGGCCAAGGCGCCGACGTGTTCGCCGCTGATTAATTTAGGAAGATGTTTTTGTTTTTGAGTGGTGTTGCCGTTTAAATAAATTTGGTTGACGCACAAGTTGGAATGCGCACCATAGCTCAAACCCACGGCCGCACTGGCCCGGGAAATTTCTTCCATGGCAATGGCATGAGCCAAGTAGCCCATGTTTGCCCCGCCGTATTCTTCACTGACGGTAATGCCCAACAAACCCATGTCGCCTAATTTTTTCCACAAGTCATTGGGGAAGGCGTTCTTTTCATCGATTTGGGCAGCAAGGGGTGCGATTTCGGTTTGGGCAAACTGGTAGACGCTGTCTCTTAAAAGCTCATAAGTCTCACCCAATTGATGGTTTAATCCTGTAAACATAAAGCATTCCAATTCAGGTATAGAAATAGCTAGACTATACCCAATCGAAATAAAGTTGCAACCAGAATTTTTAAAATTGGAAGTTTAAAAAGCAATGGGTTTACTTTGGAGCTCTCGGAAGGCATCCATGCCTTTCGAAGGTTAAAAAAGTGACAGAAGAAACCACGTGTTCAAATTTTGAATGATTTTGCAAGCCTCAACCTATAAAACAATAAATCACACTAAGTCTGATTATCACAATAATCAGACTTAGTGTACGATGGCAAATAACTTGATTAAAGCCTCTCTCTTCTCCTTGAGCCCCAACGCCCTAATTTTTCTGGAATTTATATAAAGTTAGAACACCCTTGAAATTATGGTAACATAAAGATAAAGCGCATCCAGAATAAATCCACTTAACCTGAAGGATTATCCATGACAATCCCTATTATTGACGACATGAATTTCATGCAAACCCTTGATTCGCAAAACAGCTCTTTTTTTGCTGAATACTATGCTTTTTACTCTTCCTGGTTGGGTGGCATTACTACCAACCCAAAATGGATGCTTTTACCTATGGATGATCACATGGTTCATCGTGGAGATGGGGTTTTTGAGGCCATGAAGGCGGTGAATCGATCCGTTTACCTCATGCAAGAACATATGGAGAGGTTGTTTAACTCGGCCAAGCAAATCGCACTAAACACTTCCTTTGACATGGAATACGTCAGTGAAATCGTCTTGGAAACACTTCGCGTCGCAAATCAACCCCAAGCATCCATTCGTATTTTCCTCTCCAGAGGACCAGGGAATTTCTCAGTGAATCCTTACGACAGCAAAGAACCGCAATTGTATGTGATCATCACTAAACTGAACCCTCCTTCCCTGGAAAAATACACACAGGGCATATGCATTGGACAAAGCCAAATCCCCATGAAGCCCTCTTGGATGGCTCAAATAAAAAGCTGTAATTACCTACCCAATGTGTTGATGAAAAAAGAAGCCGTGGATAGAGGGTGGGATTTTGTAATTGGTGTGGATGCAAATCAAACGATTACAGAAGGCCCAACGGAAAACATCCTGATCGTGGATGCAAAAAAAAGGCTCATCCACCCTCCTCTGACTCAAATTCTAAAAGGCACCACCATGGTACGAGCCTGCGAATTGGGTCGTCAAAATGGTTTAAAAACTGAAATAAAACCCATTTCGATTGAGGATTTACTGTCCGCATCGGAGGTCCTCATCACCGGAACCAGTCTCAATATACTGCCGGTGGTGAAATTTGAAGATTCCATCATTGGCGAGGGTAAACCAGGCCCTATCGCCAAACAATTAAACGAATTAATGCTTGCGGATATTGAGTTGGGAAATCGCGGTCGATCATTTTAGATAGAGGTTGGATGCAATTCTTTGATAAAGAGAAGTTCATCTTGTTCGCAAAACCATTTTGGAATTGTGGCGATAAAACGAAACCCCATTTACAGACAATTAATGTAAGGCCATATCCACAATGCGATCTTTTACCCCGTCTTGATATGCCTGATAGCAATGCGTTAATTGAAATGTTTTACCGCAGTGTGCAGACCTACAGGCGTAGCGGTGTACCCCTGCTGTGGATTTTCCATTTCTGACAACCGCCTTGACCATCAGAGTTTGAGTTTGCCCAGACACCGCATTACGACTGAACCTGATGCAGATAATTACTAATGCGTGAGTTGAGAGCCTTGATTATGGTCTTTTAGGAATTGGGTCACTATCCCTTTTACGCCTCGTTCACCCCATTTATCAAGTCGAAATCCTTGAGCGGCTCCTCCTTGAAAATCTTGTTTTATTGCATTGCTGCGATGTTCTTGAACATCTCTTGATTCGGTTATAGTATCTCGGAATAAAGTCGATAGACCGCGATGATCCCCGCTTTTAAATTGCATTGCATGAGGGAAGTATTCACTTACCCCGGCGCCGGTACTGACAATGACATTCACTGATTTGTCTTTGTCATGATGTATACCAGTTGCCAACCATTCCACTGGGCCTAAATGTAGACCATCCACATCGGAAGTTACCAAAAAAGTATTTGCATGTTGACCAAGAGCTTGTAATTCAGACTGGGTCATCTCTCCATGAAATTTGATAATGTCTCTACCAATCTTTTCATTGGATAAGGCATTCAATTGACGGATCTCTTCTTTAAACCATCTGTTTAAACGCTCATAGGCTTCTATGCCTGTGCGAGAGTCTGGACAGACCATGACAAATAATAATTTATTTGCAGCCGCTAAATCAGGGGTTTCCCCTTCTAATAAATCCTGTATCGCTTTTAGACGAGTTCTAAGTCCCTTTGAAGGTTCTATCCTGTCCACAGAGAATATCACATGCATACCTGAGCTTGGATTATTTAATTTTGTCTCGCTGCTTTCACTTTGTTTACGAAGAGAAATAATCTCTTCAATGGTTTTTTGTATTAGCGGTTGCTTGCTGTCTGCAAGCGTTTGCACGGGTTCAACGCCAATAGGATTGGCTTCAAAAGCAACATGTTCAGTACTTAAACCTAAACCTAAAACGATTTCTTTGAAATTATCCAGATCTCTTTGGGTATTGAAACTTATATAATTGCACTGCATCAATGAGGTTATCAAACGTTTTATGTCCTCATCAAGCGGGATAAGTAATTTTTCAAGGGGGACGGGTGAGTGAAAATGATACCCCAGCTTAATGTCTGGACGCATTTCCTTTAAAAAACTTGGTATTAAACAAAGATGATAATCATGCAACCAAACAACGGCATCTTCATCGACATTTTTTGCCAAATTCCGAGCTGCTTCACGGTTTATTTTGACGTATTCATCAAAAGCGGCTTTGTTGCATGGCGCAACCTCAAATATATCTTTTACCCTAGGTTTGTCGTCTTTTTGTTCTGTATCAGTACCAAGATGGCGGTGCAATAAAGGCCATAAACGTTTATTACAGTAATCGTAATAAAACTTTTGATGTTCATCTTCCGTATGGAAAAAAGGAATAATCCCTGACTTTTTCATAGAGGCAAGCATTTGGTCAATATCGCTGTTGGCTATATCAGCTATAAGACCCATCAGTGGCGTCCAATCTGTTGGAGCAGTCCATCGGAGAGATTGTTCTTTCGAAGGCAAGATACGTTGTCTAGCAATTTGATATTTCACTATCCTCTCTTGAAGACGTTCAATGTCATTGGGTTTAATTACACCAAGCGATTTACCATTGTGCTCGTTAATGGCTGAGGCAATGATTTCACGAATTTTATTCTCGTGAAGAGAGGTTAAGCAGGAGACGCCAGCACCCATTCCCCAAGTCTTGGCTTTTTTTAAAGTTTTCTCCTTTACATCCCAAGAGGGAATTCCTCCCCAGCGAACGTAGTAAACGGACTCGTTTTTTTCTCTTTGATTGAACATTAGTCATCTTGATGTTATAAGCATACTATGACTTTAGTATATTTTTAGACATTGTAAAGAAAAATCGAACTAAGAAGAAAAATTCATTTGCTCATTCAATAGGTAAAAATCCATAAGTTTCTTTGAAACTTGAGGTTTTCGTCTGCTCTTTAATCATCATCAAAAACGGTATAAAAGCCAATGCAAACGCAATGGAAAGTTGATACAAACCTATCCATCCAAAATGCATTTGAATGTTTGCTCCCAGTGGACCGGAGAGTATTCGAGGCAAGGTGGACAAAGCCACCAATAAAGAAAATTGAGTACCAGTGAAGCGTTTATCCACCAAACGCATCAATAAAGCCACCAATGCCGTTGATCCCATGCCAGCTGCAAAATTGTCTGAAAAGACTGCAAGAGCCAAGAGATTCACCTGTTTGCCAGCCATGGCTAAAATCACGAACAACACATTGGTCAGGGCTTGTAAGAAACCAAAAGCCATCAAGGAGTGATACAAGGGATAACGCATCAATACCAGACCTGCCGTCAATCCACCCAATAAAATGGCGCCTATTCCCAAAGTCTTGCTCACATACCCAATGACATCCAAGGAAAATCCAAGCCCCTGAATTAAAAAAGGCATCACAATGCCACTGGTCGATGTGGTAAAGGCTTCACCCAACTTATAACAAAAAATAAACAATATTAGGGGGATGATTCCTGGTCGGTAAAACAATTCTTTCATGGGTGCGATGTAAGACTGGGTAAAACTCCTTCTTTCTTTTATTTCCATGGTTGGTTCTTTGCTGAATAAAACCGCAAGCATACCAATGAACATCGTCGTGCCCATAAAACGATAGGTGAATGCCCAGCCTAGTTTTTGTGCCATTACCAATGCCAGTCCACCGGATAACAACAATGCGATTCGATAGCCGAATACCGCTAAAGAAGCGCCGAGGGCATGTTCCTTTACGGGTAAAAACTCCGCTCTGTGAGCGTCGATGGCTACATCCTGGGTTGCAGAAAAACAGGCCAAAACCAAGGCAAGAAAAGCCATGAGATGAGGGTATGATTCTGGGGTCAACCAAGCCATGGCATTGAAACCTAACAGCAATAAAAGCTGCATGGTTAGAATCCAACTTCGTCTTTTACCAATGGCAAATAAAGAATAACGATCTAAAATGGGGCCCCAAAAAATTCGATAAAGATAAGGTAGACTCACTAAGCTCAAGGCGCCAGTGGCCAATACAGACATCCCTGTGTCCGCATACCATGCTTGCAAAGTGCTGCTTATCAAGGCCATGGGTAAGCCTGAGGAAAATCCTAAGATGAAAACAACAAACAGAGATTTTTTCACTCAATCAATTCACTTAATGACAAAAAGAAACAGGCCAAGGAATTCCTCAGCCTGTACGCTTAATGAAATCAATTGGTCTTTGGAGCTGTTGTGGCTCGATCTTGGACAGAGACCAGTTTTATTTTAAAGATCAAGGTTTCATTAGGACCAATCGCCCTACCCGCACCTCGAGCACCATAAGCCAGGGCTGCAGGAATGTAGACTTCCCAAGTAGAACCTGCGGGCATTAGTTGCAAGGCCTCCGTCCAGCCTGGAATCACTTGTGATACTTGGAAGGTAGCGGGTTTGCCTGATTTTTCCGAGCTGTCAAACACAGACCCATTGATTAATTTGCCCGTGTATTCGACTGTCACGGTGTCTTCCTTTGAGGGTTTTTTGCCAGAGCCCATTTCAATGACTTTGTATTGCAAGCCATCAGGCAGTGTAGTCACACCGGCCACGGTTTTGTTTTTAGATAGAAATTCATCGCCTTTTGCTTTGTTGAGCTCCGTTTGTTTGTTCAATTGAGCAATTTGTTTGGCCATGATGTCTTTTTGAAAGGCCGTTAAGGCGTCTTTGATTTGTTGCTCCGTCAAAAGCAATTGAGAGCCTGCTACTGCATCCATCATCCCTTGAGCAAAAGCTTCTGGATTCATTTCAATCCCTTGTGCTTTGAAATTTTTGCCTAAATCAGCACCAATGCTGTAAGACAATTTATCTTTGTCAGTGGTTAATGATGTAACTGCAGCATGTGTCATGGTGGTTACTAAGCCAAGAGCAACAACTGCCACCCATTTCTGCTTCATATAAATCCCCTTTAGTCTTAAGATCATAATAAAAAAAACCGCATTCATTCTGCCTAATTTTTCATGAAATTACCAGACTTAATTTCTTTTAAACCATAAAATAGGTATATAATGTAACTACAAACCCATTCGAGTTGTAAACGATGAACATCAGCGTATTTGATTTATTTTCCATAGGAATTGGCCCCTCAAGCTCACATACCGTAGGACCCATGTTAGCGGCCAATGCATTCATTGATTTAATTCAGGATAAAGGCTTACTTGAAAAAACCCAACGAGTTAAAATTGAACTGTATGGCTCCCTTGCCCTAACAGGCAAAGGACATGGTACGGATAAAGCCATTTTAAACGGTCTTGAAAATAAAAACCCAGAAACCGTGATTCCTGAATCCATGGTCCCTCGTATGCAGGAGATTTTGACTTCACATACCTTAGAGTTGGCAGGAAAAAAAGACATTCCGTTTAATCCAAAGACCGATCTATTATTTCTCCAAAAAGAATTGTTACCCAAACACACCAACGGAATGCGTTTTTCTGCCTTTTATGAGAAATCGGACTTACTGATAAGTCAAGTGTATTATTCCATTGGCGGCGGATTCATCACCACGGAAGAACATTTCGATCAAATATTCGAAGAGTCGAATCCTCCACCCTACCCCTTTTCGACTGGCGCGCAACTATTAAAATTATGTGATGACAATAAGTTAACCATTGCCGAGCTTATGCTAAAAAATGAACAAACTTGGAGAGACACAGAATCCATTCACAACGGCATTTTAGCCATAGCCAGAGTCATGAACGATTGCATTAATAATGGCTGCTTACACGAGGGGGTTTTACCAGGCGGTCTGCACTTAAAACGGCGTGCTCCGGATCTGTATCGCAAATTGAGCAATCAAAAAGGAGTTAAAAGTGTTTTTGAAAATTCCGACATCATGAATTACATCAATCTCTACGCCATGGCCGTGAATGAAGAAAATGCAGCAGGAGGACGTATCGTCACCGCCCCCACCAATGGTGCAGCCGGAATTATTCCAGCCGTCTTAAAATATTTCCAAAAAGCACATGATAAATTAAGCAATGAAGACGTTTATACTTATTTCTTAACCGCAACGGCCATTGGAATCCTTTACAAAAAGAACGCATCCATATCCGGAGCTGAAGTAGGCTGTCAAGGCGAGGTAGGTGTTGCCTCCTCCATGGCTGCAGCAGGTCTGACCGCCGTACTTGGGGGAAATGCCAAGCAAGTTGAAACCGCGGCTGAAATAGCCATGGAACACCATTTGGGAATGACCTGCGATCCGGTGGCAGGTTTAGTCCAAATCCCCTGCATTGAACGCAATGCCATGGGCTCGGTCAAAGCGGTAAATGCTTCACGCCTTGCTCTCATGGGCGATGGGGAGCATCACATCTCATTGGATAAAGTGATTCAAACCATGAAACAAACCGGTTTGGATATGCAAAGCATCTATAAAGAAACTTCTTTAGGTGGATTGGCCGTTAATTTACCTGAGTGTTAGTTATTCGCCCCTTGACAGTAGCGGCTCGGTTGCATTGAAACCGAGCCGCTACTGTCAAGGGGCGAATAAGAAGTAGCCCTACTTCGGTTTATAATCCTTAATAATCCCACATCCAACGCGAGGCCCACCACCGCCTAAAGGCATGGGTTGATCCTCATAATTATCCCCGCCACCATGTATCATCAGAGCAAGACCGCGAATATCACGCGTTTTTAATCGAGGAGCCAATAACCACACGTTGGCTTCGCCCGAGTTGTTGGTGTTTAAAACAGGTAGATCCCCCATATGCCCTTTTCCATGAGGACCAAGGTGCTTGCCCGTGTGATGAGGGTCAAAATGCCCCCCAGCACCCATGAAAGCACCCGGTGGAGGTGGATTTGGATGATTAGGAGCCATGCCGTGAGGATCGCAATTTCCTACTTCATGGATGTGAAATCCATGGGCGCTGTTTTTAGGCATTTTAGACAGATTGGGTTGGATTAAAAGTCCCCAGGGGGTGTCAATGAAATAAACATATCCCAGAACCTCGCCCTTGTCTCCATGCACCTTCGATTGCACAGTATTGGCATGGGCTGTCCCTGCGATGAATAAAGAAACCAACCCGATGAAAGCAGGTCGACGAAAATTGAACATAATAAACTCCTTTTTGTTAGATTATCTTTTTATTTTCAATTGATTCATTAAACGGAAATTCTCAATGCCTTAACAAGTCTCCAATACCCAAGCCACAGGTGAATTTTTTGTAAAAAACAAATCACTGATTGCATAACCCACTACCACAGCGAGTTGGTTGTTAATATAAATTAAAGGAATTTGGTCTCTAAGCCAAGGAGGAATACTCCATTCTTGCATTAATTTTTTTAAATGCTTGGTTTGCCCATGCCACACCATGCGTTCTCCACCTTGTCTAAACCGCACTTGTATTTGCGCATTATCTGGAAGGGCAATGCCTTGTTTTGATTTTTTGGCCCTGATGCAAGGTTTTTCTTCCATCACCAAGGGTTGAGGGAAATCAAGCCAATCCATGCAGAAGCCCCTTCTTTTTTGCGGTTTTGTCTCCAAATACAAATGATCTTGATACCGTCTAATTTGAATGTTTTTCCAGGACACCAACGGCTCGGCATCTTGTTTGGCAAATATAAGTTCATGAATTATACGCCCAAAGGTAAGAGTCGAAGGCATTTGAACTGCATTGTTTTTCAACCAAACCCGCAAAAGATTGGAAATGCGCCCAACACTGAGTTTTTTTAAGGGTTCTATGGACAAAGGGTTCTTCGATAAGCCCCCTTTTTCATAATCCAAAGCAGCCAACTCGTTTAAATTGGCTTGAGCTTGTTGGCAATGACTGGCAGTATGCGCGAGATTATTTACAACTTTAGGCCATTTTTTTCGTATCAAAGGAATGACTTCATGCCGCAAAAAATTGCGTGAATAGCTCACATCCAGATTGCTCTCGTCTTCAACCCATCTTAATTGATGAGTCTTTGCGTAAAGCTCTAATTGATGACGAGAATTAGACAACAATGGCCGCGCAATTGTTCCACAGGCCAATGGAGCGAATGAGCGCATGCCGGATAAGCCCTCTATGCCCGCACCTCGAAACAAATGCAGCAATACCGTTTCCGCCTGATCATCCAAATGATGCGCTAAAATCAAACAGTCATCTGCCTTCATTAAGGAAGAAAAAAAAGCATACCTGGCTATTCTAGCAGCCTCTTCGACATTGGATGAACGGTTGAATTCTATGGTTTTTGCAAGGAAGGGGATTCCAAGTTTCTCACAAAACCCTTGGCAATGACGCTGCCAATTGGAAGCCTGTACGCTGAGTCCATGATGAACATGAACGGCCAATAACTGATTTCTTAATACGCTTTCAGATGCCAGGGCATGCAATAAGACGGTGGAATCCAAGCCGCCGCTATACCCAATGATCAACTGATTGAAGCCAGCAAGCCGATGAATCCATTCTAAATGAAAGAGATCGTTACTCACATGCACCCATGGCCATAAATTTTTGGTATCTTTGTTCTATGAGCTTGTCTAGGGGTATTTTTTTTAATGCGGACAATTCGTGAATGAGAACCTCTTTTAAAACCATTGCCATCTCACCGATGTTTCTATGCGCTCCACCCAAAGGTTCAGGTATGACTTTATCAATGAGTTTATTTTTTAATATTTGGTTGGCTGTGATTCCCATGGCCCGTGCGGCTTCACTGGCTTTGGCTGCGTCTTTCCATAAAATGGAAGCACAACCTTCCGGTGAAATGACGGAATAAATGCCAAATTGAAGCATTAAAATTCTATCGCCCACACCAATGGCCAAAGCCCCGCCTGAGCCCGCTTCCCCAGTAACAGTGCAAATAATCGGAGTTTTTAGTCTCGACATGGCGTATAAATTGGTCGCGATGGCTTCGGATTGATTGCGCTCTTCCGCTCCAATCCCTGGGTAGGCGCCTGCAGTATCGATGAAGGTGAACAGGGGAAGTTTGAATTTTTCTGCAAGTCGCATCAAACGCAAGGCTTTTCTGTATTCTTCGGGTCTGGCCATGCCAAAGTTTCTATACACTTTTTCTTTGGTTCTCTTGCCTTTTTGATGACCAATGATCATCACCGCCTCTCCATTCAATCGAGCCAAGCCAGCAATGATGGCAGGCGCGGAGGAATAACTTCTATCCCCATGCAACTCTTGAAAATCGGTAAAAATATGCTCTATATAATCGGTGGTTTGTGGTCTACTGGGATGTCTGGCCATTTGAGCGATTTCCCAAGGCTCTAAATTTGCAAACACATGGGCCGTTAATTCAGCGCATTTGGCCTCAAGTCGTAATATTTCATCACTTAGATTCACTTCTTTATCATGACTTACCATTCGAAGTGCTTCAATTTTTTGATTCAATTCTTCAATGGGTTGTTCAAAGTCCAAAAATTGTCGGCTCATGATTACTCTTTTGTAAATTAAATATCATGTAGTATGATACCCTTAACTGATAATTGATACCAGATTTCAAAGTACGCCTTATGATCATGAATGGATTTACACCGCTTAACACAGAAAATTGCATCTTGAATGAATCGCGCATTGATCTTTGGGAATTCTCCTTGGAACATGAATTGCCGCATGCAAATGAAATATTAAACGATGAAGAGCAAGCACGAGGTAACCGTTTTTATTTTCCTCGGCACAAACGTCGCTTTTGTACTGCAAGAGCGGTGATGAAAACCATTCTCTCACAATACTTAAACACAAGCCCCATGCGTATAGAATTTACTTACAACCATCATGGCAAGCCAGAAGTCATCCATTTTCAAAAACTGCATTTTAACCTCAGTCATACTGAGGATTTGGCTTTGTTGGCAATTGGGAAAGGCCTTCCCATGGGAGTCGACATTGAACAATATTCTGCCCGTCCTTACGATGGCATTGCGCAAAATTTATTTTCGGATGCTGAATTGTCTGAATTCATCCCATTGCCGGACTCATTGAAACCAGCTGCATTTTTTCATATTTGGGCACAAAAAGAAGCCTTTATTAAAGCCTGTGGGCTTGGCTTGTCTTACCCTACCAAACAATTCACAGTACCGACAAGGCCACCCACCAAACAATTGGTTCAGGACCCCCTGCACAACATGACTTGGCAGCTGCGCTCCTTTATGCCCAAAATCGCCTGCAGTGGCGCCTTATGCTACCATCCTTCGGTGAGAGAAATTCGATACGGTCTGTTTCAGATTGAAGAAAGTCTTAGTTTAATATTCGATCAATAACATACCCTTTTGAAACCGATTTAAAAAGGAATTTAAAACATGTTTCGTACCGTGGCATTGGCTGTTTTTTTAATGTTTCCGCTGACATTGAATGCTTCATTCATTGAGTCCACCATTGGAGTGGCCATTGTCGAAGACGCCACCGCAACCTATTTCAATCCTGGAGCTCTTGCCTCCTTGAAGAAAAAACAAGTCGTTGCCCTCGGTGCCATGGGGTTCACGCAATCTCTTTTCAACGGACAATCCACACAAATCATTAGCCAGTTTACTCAATCAGGCCAAACCGAAAATCGAGCAAAATACCTTTTACCATCCCTTTATTACGCCATGCCCTTAAATTCCAACTGGTTTTTGGGGTTGGCTGTCATTGGCAATGATTTTGGCCGAGACATCGAAGGGTTCTCCATATTGCGTTATGCTCAATCCAACAATAAAGTACAGGATGTGGATTTTATCCCAGCCCTGTCGTATCGGTTCAATCGCATCCTATCATTGGGCGGTGCATTATATCGCTCCAGGGCCAATTTTCTTTTAAAACCCACCAGCGGTTTCCCAAGTTTAGACATTCCTGACATTCAAAGTCGCAATGAAAGCGCGGCAGACACTTGGGGATGGGACGCAGGTTTTTTAATCAAGCCTACAAAAAAAACAATCATCGGATTCAATTATCGCAGTGCAATGACCTTTGCCTTGCATGGCACCAGCACCTTTGAAAGCATGCCTCCTATTGTTTCGAATGGGTATCATTTCAATTATTGGATACCCGCAAGAACCGCGGTATCCGTTTCTCATTTTATAAATTCGAAACTTGGATTCATTGGAACGGTTCAATACATTCAATGGGAAATATTCGATGAATTAACCATCTACAACTTGGCCACGCGGATAGGCGTTTTACCCCTGGTAGTGGCTCCGCATCATTATCACAACAGCTGGCTGTTTACTGTGGGTAGCAATTATCGCATGACATCCAAATGGATTATTCGAGCAGCAGGCAGTTACCTGCAATCTCCTTCGGATGGGGCATTCCAAATTGATAATGGGGATTCCATCACGCTTGGGGCTTCCATGACCTATGTCTTGTTTAAACACCTAAGTATCGATTGCAGCTATGCCCATTCCTTTATCCAAGGAAAAGACATTCGAGCCACTATCACTCAAAACATAATCAATGGACGCAACATAGGGGCTGTTGATGCCTTTGCTCTTAAATTGACTATGAACATTTGAAGTTTTAACCTCAGGAGAAATGATGGTATCCTTCTTACATCCCACATGGATTTACGGCTTTAGAAGATACGGTCATTTACGAACAACAAACGCCCATATCGTCAAGATTTTCTTCTGCCGGATTTTATCCAAAAATTGAGTGATTACTTGTCTAAAAATCAGTGAATTATCGAAAAAATGCACACATTGCCCTTGAAAACTGGCTACCCCTCTCCAGTGGAGGGGGAGCCCTAAACAATCTATCAATGATGATGACCGCCACCATGGCCACCACCGTGTCCACCATGACCACCGCCGTGCCAGCCATGATGACCACCATGCCAACCGCTGTGACGCCAATAACCATCATGACCACCCCAATAACCACCTCTATAACCACTGTTCCAACAAACCCAACGGCCATCTATCCAACGTCCGCTGCATCGTGAGCCATACCAACCATCACCATACCCACGATCACCGCCATACCAATGTCCATGTCTCCAATATCCATGACCATGACCGTGTCCCCAATATCCATGACCGTGTCCCCAATGTCCATGTCCACCATGACCGCCATGTCCACCGTGACCGCCATGTCCACCACCGTGACCGCCATGTCCACCACCGTGACCGCCATGTCCACCACCGTGACCACCATGTCCACCACCGTGACCACCATGTCCAGCTATAACAACTCCACTAGTAAACATGATCAATGAAAAAACAAAACTGCTGATTGCTTTCTTTTGAATATTCATTTCTACTCTCCATGTATATTATGTGCACTTCATGTTAAATTATAGAGCATAAATGCAATACTTCCACATTTCATGGATTTAATGTTCGGAGTTCACAAAGGCATGAAATTGCGTATAATGAAGTGAATAAGATTTTATATAAGGCCAATCATGCAAAACTTTCTGTTGGATGAACGGCTTGCTTTAAGCAGTTTGTTTTTAGCCAATTGGCCTTTATCAAGCATTTTATTGAAAAATACCCGCCACTACCCTTGGTTGATCCTCGTGCCACGCAGAAACAATGTCAGTGAAATCAATCAATTATCCAAGGCCGATCGCTACGCATTAATGGATGAAATTGCAGGCTTATCAACAATCATTGAACATTATTTTAAGCCCGCTAAGTTAAACCTGGGTTCTTTAGGGAATATTGTTTCTCAACTTCACGTCCACTTAGTCGCCCGGTTTACCGAGGATGTTTCTTGGCCTTTTGGGGTTTGGCAAAAAAATGGTCCAACGGATGAGCCTTATTCAAGCTCATCTCCAATTCCAGACGATTTATGTCAATTAATAGCTCAATACAAACTTTAGCCGCTCTTAAATGGAGTTGGCGTTGAAGTTGGATCAGGTTTTGGCGGTTCCTTTTGTTCTCCAGCATCTGGTTGTTTGGGTTTTCTCATCAAATCCAGTTGATCTTTCATAGACTTTTGTGAATTGGTTAGGTCTTCAAGACTTTGAGATCCATTGGGTAACATGGCCATATTTTTACTAAACAAGATTTGTAAAAAGTCATTCTTTGATTTTTCGTCAGGAAAAGTAAAGACATGAGTGACTGGAGGTCCTTCCTGCTTTTCATACTTACAGCCTTGGGGAATTAACAATTTGCCGTCTGCATCTTTCCTATTTGAAAACTCTTCAAATTCTTGGATGATGTCTTCTATAGCAACCAAGGGTAATATGGCTGTTTGATTCATCTCTTTGCCCGCTACCTGCAATTTTGTTAAAGCGGGAGTAGCTATGGCTGCATCGTATTGTATTTTTTTAGAATCATCATGAAGCATTTCTTGGACGCGTTTTAACTTAAGAAGGTTGGCTTCAATGAGGCGATTTTGTTCTTCGGTATTCCCAGCTTTTAACAGTTCTGCTTCCAATTCTTTTAATTTAATATTCAATTCTTGAATCAATTGAGTGCGCTTTTGGTTTTCTTTTAGACTCTCAGCCCTGTGTTTGTTATCCGAGATCTCCAATAATTCATTGACGTATTCGTAATGATTTTTACCAAGCGGATTCTTAATTAATTTCATATGTTAACTCCAAAATGTAAGGCCATTCCCATTTTCCTAATTTAAGTTCCTTATTAAAAGGGGATAAAGTGCTTTTTTCTTCCTTTAAATGACTGGTTGGCATAAAAAATTATACCAAACTATTAAATTTTAAACACTAGTCCAGCATTCATCCTCTGTAAAAAAACAGTAAACGGAAAGTCTACTGTTGAATTCAACCATAAAGCAATGTCACTTCATTAGCACTCAATGAAACTCGCCTAAGGTGGAACGAGGATACATTTTTTCAAATAAATCATGGTGCAATTTAGCAGCCTTTAAATCGCCTCTTGCAAAGGCTTTATCGGATAAAAACAATTGATAGGGAAAAAACCATAGAGGTGGGTTCATGACAAACAACTTATTTTCTATTTTATCCACCTGATTTTTCAAAAATAACTGTTCCATCTCAGCCATTGATTTTTTTTGTAAATCCATTTGAGACGCCTCCAAGTAGGTCAGGACCAGAGTCTGAATGTCTTGCAAATTCATAGGAGTATAGTGCGTATTTTTAATTGGATCAAAAATCTGTTGAAAGGGTTTGTCGTGACCTAGGTTTAAATAAGCCAAGGCTCTTGTAAATTGCATGAACAATTCACCCAATTCACCTCTTTGATCAGGTACTTTTAATTGCAACACATCACTCCATCGCTTAAAACGTGCGTTTACAAGATGTTCCAATGAAAACAAGACATCCCTATACTCTTTCAGTTGTTCCAAGCGTTGGACATTCATTAATTTTTTAATGGCTTGCGCGTTTTCCAGAGCAAGTGGGTAATCATTGGTGAGAATCCCCAAGGCCACTAAAAAATGATGGGAATGTAAAAAGTGGTATTCATAATAATAGGTATTTCGCCCGACTCCTTGGTGATTGAAATAATTTTCATCGATTGCAATGGCATCTAAGTTGGCTTTAATGGCTTTATCGTACATGCCTCGACGCCAATAAATGTGATTGGGCATATGGGTATAATGGGCAATCATGCCATGGGAAAAAGTTGGTAATTTTTGGGCAACTAATAGACCTAAGGGATCGTCTAAATTACGTTCGGTCATGTGTATGTAGGTATGGATTAAACCTGGGTGGTCCGGATAGGAGGCATTGCTTAAAATGCGGGTCATGAGGGAGATGGCTTTGGCTTTGAGTTCATCATTTAAAACTCGTCCACAATGGTTTATTGCATCGCTTACATTGGAATAATAGCCGATGGCATCTACATACAAGGCCAAGCTTTCCAGGCCCCATTGGTTGTTGTCTTTGTACTTGTCGTACACGGACTGGAGTGCTTGGATGTATTGATGTTGCAACTGGCTGGATTTCACGTCTTGTTTAGAAGAAAAAGACTGCTCTGCTGCTTGAATCACATCAAAATAAAATCCTTCCCTTGGATCAACCTTTGCAGAAGCTTGTTTAATATCATTTAGTCCTAGGGTTGCAAAGGGTACTCCTAACTCCAATGCCTGTTGTTTCTTGGCAATGGCCAATCCAAAGTAGCACATTCCACAATCTGCGTCTTCTTTAAGCGCTTGTCGAAAATCTTCTTCCGCTTGTGAATAAGAATAGGCATAGTAATACAGCATGCCTTTGTCGAACAAAAGCTGGGCTTCTTGGTTTTTACTTACATTGGGATAATGAATTGCAGAATAGGCGGTTTGAAAGGGAATCATAAAAAAAAACAAACAAATCAGACGTTTTTGCACGGTGTTATCACCTAATTGAGGGGAAAATTAAGTTTTCAATACTAACATTCTGATCACAGTCAATCAAGTTGTTGTCTTTAATGCCACTATTTCGGTTTAACATCGTCAGGACGTAGGGTGCCGACCAATGTGCATTCTGATGGTGGGCACGCTTGCGCTTTGCCCAGCCTACAGTTGACAATAAGGTCAGTTTTAACGTTTTTTCAATTGATCCAACAAGGATTTTGCCGCCATCTGTTCAGCCTTTCTTCGATTTACACCCTGGCCGTAAGCCACCGTTGAGAGGCCTTTAACCTGGCAATTGACGTAAAAGGTTTGATCATGCTCATCCCCTTCTATTTTGGTTAAAACGTATTCAGGCAAGGGGTATTTTTCGGATTGGAGGTATTCTTGCAGTTGAGTTTTTGAGTCTTTTAAGGTTTCATCTAAGTTCGAAGTGTCCAGCCTGCTGCGATATAATTTTAAAATCACCTGCTCTGCTGCTTGGATGCCTCCATCAAAAAAAACCGCAGCAAAGACGGCCTCCAACGCATCCGCTAGAATGGAAGCCCTGCGAAATCCCCCACTTTTAAGCTCGCCCTGGCCTAGAAATAAAAAATCACCCAAACCCAATTCCAAGCCAATTTCAGCCAAGGTGTCGCCTTTCACCAAAAAAGAACGTAGGCGGCTCAATTGCCCCTCACTGTATTGAGTAAATCGCTTGAATAATTCATTGGCAATGACAAAACTTAGAATGGAGTCCCCTAAAAATTCAAAACGCTCATAATTATCTGCACCCATGCTGCAATGTGTCAGGGCCTGCTTTAAATAGTTGAGGTTGTTGAAGGAATACCCCAAACGTCTGCACAATCGCTCTAAATCAATTTTCACAGCTAAAGTCTCTGTAATTGGAGCCTAGATGAACGCAGCGTAATCCGGGAAATTCAGTGCACCGTTTTCCCGGATTATGCTGCGTTCATCCAGGCTACTTGTACTATTTAATGAATCCATTTGCCAATGTTTGACCAACGTACCGAATCGGCTTTTCCATTCCAACTCATCCACACAAGAAAGGCTTTGCCTCGCAGATAATGCTCAGGAACAAAGCCCCAAAATCGACTGTCGGCACTGTCATCTCGATTATCGCCCATCATAAAATAATTCCCTTCAGGACGGTGATATCAAAATCAAAAGACGGTAATGTTGGAACGCACAAAAATATCATGGATTATTCCATTTAAATTTTCTTTATATTGAGCGACAGCATTGCCAGAACTTTCATCGATGGTGTATTTAACAAAGGTTTGCTTGGCTTCCTTGCCATTAATAGTTAGTATTTTATTATGATAACTGACCTTGTCACCAGGAACGCCAATGACCCGTTTAATATAGTCAACCGAAGGTTCTGGTGGCCAACGAAATACAGCTATTTCTCCGGTTTTTGGCAAAGCCACAGGAATCATTTTCTTTTCCCATACTGGTAGCCGAAAACCGTAAGAAAATTTATTCACAGCTACAAAATCACCTACTAATAAAGTCGGCTCTAGGGAACCGGAGGGGATGCGAAAAGGTTCAATCAAAAAAGAGCGTAACAACAACACAATAAAAAACACAGGGAAAAAAGATCGTGAATATTCGACGATGCGTCCTGGTTTTTAATTGGCGGGTCGTTTTTTGCCCAAAAAGCCACATCCAATAAAGAGATGAAACCACTGATAGCGGATAAAACAACTAATATTAAAGCAAAATTCATAATTCATCCTATTTGAGTTTATTTCTTTTTATCTGTTTGAAAAACAGCCATAAAAGCTTCTTGAGGAATTTCCACATGTCCCACTTGCTTCATTCGTCTTTTTACCTGCTTTTTGTTTTTCTAAAAGCTTACGTTTACGAGAGACATCGCCACCATAACATTTGGCAGTGACATTTTTTCGTAAGGCTTTAACCGTTTGTCGTGCAATGATATGACTGCCTAAAGCCGCTTGAATCGCCACATCAAACATTTGCCGTGGGATCAGATCTCGCATTTTTTCAGCAATTAGTTTGCCCCTTTGATGAGCTGCAACTCGATGAACAATCACGGCCAGAGCATCAACACGTTCACTGTTGATTAAGATGTCCATCCTTTGACCAAATCGGCATCATCAAAACGTAAAAAATTATAATCCAAGGAAGCATATCCACGGCTCACCGATTTCAATCTATCGAAAAAATCAGAAACGACTTCGCTCATCGGAATATCATAAGTCACCGAAACTTGACGACCACTGTAGGTCATATTCACCTGAACACCACGGCGTTCGATGCATAAATTAATAATCTGAGCCTAAATAATCTTGAGGCACTAAAATATTGGCCCGTACGATGGGTTCAAACATTTCTTTTATTTGTGAAGGCGGTGGCAGATGGGAAGGATTATCCAGTAACAAGGTTTCTCCCTTTTGGGTGATGACTTGATAAACAACCGTAGGCGCAGTGGAAATTAAATCTAGATCGTATTCACTTTCAAGTCGTTCTTGAACAATTTCCATATGCAACATGCCCAAGAAAGCCGCAACGAAAACCAAAGCCCAAGGCTTCTGAAGATTCAGGCTCATAAAACAAGGAGGCATCATTTAGACTTAATTTCGCCAATGCTTCACGAAAAGCTTCAAAATCATCGGAACTGATGGGAAATAAGCCGGCATAAACCTGGGGTTTAACCCGTTGAAATCCAGGTAAGAGCGTGTCAGCAAGGATTTTTATCCAGGGTTAGGGTATCCCCTACAGGTGCACCTTGAATTTCTTTAATACCAGCCACGACATAACCGACTTCACCGCTTGCAAAGCGTCCAGTTTGTTGCGTTTAGGAGTAAAAACACCCACCTGATCGACTTCATAGCACCCTGCCAGTGGACATCACCCGCATTTTATCGCCTTTGCCAATCTTGCCATTGACGATACGCACCAAAGACACGACGCCTAAGATAACTGTCAAACCATGAATCAATAATCAAAGCTTGTAAGGGTTCATCCGACATCTCCTACAGGTGGAGGGATGTTTGCACCAAGGCTTCAAGCACATCTTCAACACCAAGACCACTTTTGGCACTGACTCGGATAGCATCATGGGCATCAAGACCAATGATGTCTTCGATTTCAGAAATGACACGATCAGGCTCTGCTTGGGGCAAATCAATTTTATTTAAAACCGGTAATACCGTCAGCGCTTGATCAATAGCGGTATAACAAACAGCTACGGTTTGTGCCTCAACGCCTTGTGCTGCATCCACAACTAAAATAGCGCCTTCACAAGCAGCCAAGGAGCGAGAAACCTCGTAACTGAAATCCACATGTCCTGGCGTATCAATAAAATTCAACAGGTAAGTATTTACCGTCTTTGGCTTTATAATGTAAGGAAACCGATTGGGCTTTGATGGTGATGCCCCGTTCACGCTCAATATCCATGGAATCGAGCACTTGATGAGCTCATTTCTCGTATCGGTTAACCCACCACAAATTTGGATAAATCGATCGGCCAAGGTGGATTTGCCATGATCAATATGGGCAATAATTGAAAAATTACGAATCCGCTTTAAGTCACTCAAATGAAAAACCTATTTGCAAATTGGGCTATTTTAGCTTAAATATTGACTTCTATAAAGTGGGTTGAATGAATTCTTATTCATAAGAACAAAAAATCATTGCACGCATTTGCTAAGGCTTATTATTTTTAATAGAATCCTTTTTTGATTTTTTTGTTTTGGATACCCATGCGCTTAAAGACCTTGCTGCTGATTGCCTTCTTGTTCATACCTGTTTCTGTATTTGCTAATGCGAGCTTTACTCATCGCAAAGACGTGCAACTGTTCATACAAGATCTGGTCAGTTATTATCATTTCGATAAAAGACAACTCCTGTCCATCATGG
>CAWAUF010000026.1:0-33593 GCA_963785145.1 uncultured Gammaproteobacteria bacterium
TACATTAAGATGCTTTCATACCGATTCCTTGAGATGAACAGTCACCTACCCTAACAGGGCCGGTAAACTCACTAAAATTCCTTGATTTCGTTACGCTGCATCAAGGCCACTCCCTCTTTTTTTTAAAAGACCAAGGACCTCGCTGAAGGCGATTTGTTTTGCGACCAGCAGCACTAAAAGATGGTAGAGCAAATCCGAAGCCTCATTGATGATCTCCTCTTTTTCACCACAACAGGCCGCAAGCGCAACTTCAACTCCTTCCTCCCCTACTTTTTGAGCAATGCGCTTTATGCCCTGTTCAAAAAGTAGGGTGGTGTAATGATTGGCTGGGCGTTCTTTTTCTCTTGAAACAATCAGCGCTTCAAGCTTAAACAGCAGGGACCCCAGGGGAGGCGCATGATCAAAACAGCTTAAACGATTGAGATGGCAGCAAGGATCATGCATGTCCACCAGAATAAGCAGGCTGTCTTCATCGCAATCGGTGAACAGATCCACTACCCGCAACACATGGCCAGAGGTCTCTCCCTTTTTCCATAAGCGTTGTTTGCTACGGCTGTAAAAAATCACTTCTCCGGTATGGCAAGTTTTATCCAGCGCTTCAGCATTCATATAGCCCAACATCAACACTTGGGCGGTTTGATGATTCTGAATGATCACGGGCACCAGCGGACCTGTTTTTTCCCAATCAATCTTTGGCTTGATCCATGCGTTCATATTCTCACCACCACGTTTTTTTGTGCTAAAAATTGTTTTAATTCACCAATAGACAGTTGTCTTTCATGAAACACCCCGGCAGCCAGAGCTCCATCCACCTTTGCCTCTGCAAAAACCGTTAAAAAATCAGAAGCACTGCTGGCTCCACCCGATGCAATCAGCGGAATGTTGACAAAGGGGCGCAGTGTTTTCAATTGCAACACATCATAACCCTGCCTTAGCCCATCTTGATTCATGCAATTGAGCACGATCTCTCCAGCGCCTAAGGATTGAACTTCTTGGGCCCACTCGATGGTATTGCGACCGGTTGTCTTCGTTTTATCCGGTGAGCCTGTGTATTGATGGATTTCAAATTCCCCATTCTTGGCAAAACTATCCATGCCAACCACGATGGATTGATTTCCAAATTCTTCAGCCAATTCACTAATCAAGGCAGGCCTTTCTAAGGCAGGAGAATTGATGGATACCTTATCCGCTCCGGCTTTAAATATGGCCCTTGCATCCTCTACGCTTCGAATGCCTCCTGCCACACAAAAGGGAATGTCCAACAATTTGGACACGCGAGTCACCCAATGGGTATCCACCCTGCGGTTTTCGCAACTGGCGGTGATGTCATACAAAACCAATTCATCCGCCCCAGCATCACGGTAATAAGCCACGTGGTCCTCAATGGCTCCTAGATCGCGATGATTTCTAAATTGAACCCCTTTCACCACCCGTCCCTCTTTAACATCCAAACATGGAATGATTCTTACTGCAAACATGATATGGCCTCGACTAAGTGTATTTTCTGTTCATATAGAGCTCGACCTGTAATTGCCCCAGCCACACCAAGGCTTTGAAGATCCCTGAGATCACCCAAACATCCGATCCCGCCTGATGCCTGCAGTTTTATTTCTGGAAATCGACTGATGATCTGTTGATACAACCCCACATTGGGCCCCTTGCCCACTCCGTCTTTATGAATGTCGGTGCATAAAACATGTGTTAAACCCTGAGGTAAAAATCGCTCTATGGTCTCGAATAGCTCTAGGGCATTACACTTTTGCCAAGCTTGAGTCGCAAGCAAAAATCGATTGTCTTCAAAAAAAACATCCAGAGCGAAAACGATTTTTTCAGGTCCATACTTTTTCAGCCAATACTCCACGAGGTTTGGAGACTCAATGATTGAGCTACCCACAATCACTCGAGCCGCACCACTGGCCAAATAGGCATCGATTTGTTCATCGCAGCGGATGCCACCCCCCACTTGCACCTGGATGGGAACCGACTGCAGCAGGTGTTTAATTAAAGCGGATTGATTAGACTGTGGGTTTTTTGCTCCATCCAAATCCACCAAATGCAGCCAGGAAGCACCTGCTTTTAAAAACTGCTTGGCCATGTCCACAGGAGCGTGGCTGTAAACGGTTTCTTGTGCAAAATCGCCTTGATATAAACGCACGCAGCGCCCAGCTCGAATGTCAATTGCAGGGTAAATGATCATGAAATCCCCTTCAAAAAGTTGGTTAAGATCCTTTGGCCTATTTTCCCTGAACGTTCGGGATGAAATTGCACCCCCCAAAAATTATCATGCCTGACCGCTGCTGAAAAGATCTCACCAAAATCGGTTTGGGCCAAGGTATAAGAGGAAACCGGCGCCATGTAACTGTGTACAAAATACACGTAAGAATCAGGTAAAACATCCCTCATCAAAGACGATGCTTTAGACATTTTTAGAGTATTCCAACCCATGTGCGGCAAATTGAGATTGGGATGCGAGGGTATTTTTGTAATCCTGCCATTCAACAATCCCAAACAGGGCGTGGCACCCTCTTCCGAATACTCAAATAAAATTTGCATGCCCACGCAAATTCCAAGAACGGGCTGAGTCAATGATTGCAACACCTTCACCAAGTTCAAGGCCTGCAAACGAGCCATGACGGTTTTTGCTGATCCCACGCCGGGTAAAATGACATGACTGGCCTGTTCTATGTCTTCTTGAGCAGCACTGACGATGGCCTCACAACCTAAACGCTCAAAAGCACTGGTGATCGAAACTAAATTTGCCCCACCGCTGTCGACTATGACTATCATAAAACCCCCTTGGTACTGGGAATGCCAAGCCCGTCCACTGCCTTCGCCTGCCTGAATGCACGACCAAAGCCTTTAAACAAACTCTCCACCTGATGGTGGGCATTGTTTCCTTGCATCTTCATATGCAGGGTTGCTTTTAATTCAAAGGCAAGGGAGCGAAAAAAATGGGGAACCATTTCCGTGGGCAGATCGCCTACACACTCCCTGGTAAAACAGCCTTCAAAAATGAAATAAGGCCTGCCACTTAAGTCCAGAGCAATTTCTGCTTTGGCCTCATCCATGGGCAATAAAAACCCATAGCGGTTAATCCCGCGCTTATCATTTAAGGCTTGGTTTAAGGCCTGCCCTATCACCAAGGCCGTGTCTTCGATTAAATGATGCTCATCCACTTGCAAATCACCCACGGCTCCCAATTGCAGTCCTATGCCCGCATGCCTTGCCAATTGCTCCAGCATGTGATCAAAAAAGCCTAAACCGGTCTTGATGCTAAGAAATCGTTCTTTATCCAAATCCACTGAAACTTGGATGTCGGTTTCAGAGGTTTTACGACGAAGACTTGCACATCGATTGTTACCCTCTATTTGAGCAAGGATGGCTGACCAATCGTTTTCTTTTCTATGATATAAAAATCCTTTCAATCCCATGTTCTTTGCCAACATACAATCGGTTTCCCAATCTCCTATTACATAAGAACGCTCCCTATCCAAAGAAGTCATGCTTAAATAATTGTGAACCAAGCCTAGACGCGGTTTTCGGCATTCACAAGCATCCTCTTCGACATGAGGACAAATGAGGATGTCATCAAAGCCAATCCCTTGAGATCCCAATAGGTTTAACAGTTTTTCTTGGACCTTATCGAATTGGCTTTGTGGATACTGCAGGCTTCCTAAACCGTCTTGATTGCTTATCATGACCAAGCCATACCCCAAGGATTTCAATTGCAGTAGGACTGGGATAAGCTGGGGCTCAAGCTCTAGTTTCTCCAAACTGTCTATTTGTTTATCCTGTGGTTCTTGAATTAAAGTCCCGTCTCTATCAATAAATAATAATTTTTGCTTAGACATGAACAAGTACCTCCTTTAAGCGTTCCATTTCTAAGGGCGTACCGATGGTGATGCGCACGCAATTTTGAAGACCGGGGATTTTATCCCGTGAGCGGATGAGGATTTGATTTTTTTTGCAGGTCGACAACCAGCTCGCCGCATCCTGGACACGAACCAATAAAAAATTGGCATGTGAAGAGTATATCTTTTCCACCTCTGGATGCTTCTCTAAAAAAGATTTCAATTGATCTCTTTGCTGCCGAATGCTGCCTATTTGCGCATCCACACGCATCAAATGGTCGCATTGAAGCGCACTCAAAGCCGCCATCTCCACAGGCAGCGGGATGGGATAGGGTGCCAAGACTTTCAAGAATAAGGCAATCAGTTCCTCATTCGCAATCAAACTCCCTACTCGAACACCAGCCAACCCAAAAGCTTTGGATAAGGTTCTCAAAACCACCAAATTGGGAAATTGGTTTACAAAAGCAGCCAAACTGTCTTGAGTGGAAAATTCAACATAAGCCTCATCAATAACCACAATGGCTCTATTTTGCAATTGTGCGCAAAGACTTAAAATGTCTTCAGGATAGAAAACATTCCCCGTGGGGTTGTTGGGTGAGCACAAAAAAACCAACTTTACCCCTGGTTTCCATTGTTGCACGATTGCCTCTGGATTTAAGGCAAATTCCTTTTCTTTTATGAGTGCCACGGTTTGAATTCCAGCCCCCTGAATGTTTGCTGCAACCTCATACATGCCATAGGTGGGCGGCGTGATCAAGATGGAGTCGCAATTGGCCTCACAAAACACCCGAACCAATAAGTCTATGCCCTCATCACTGCCTCGGGTGATCATCAATTGCGAGGGATTGACCCCATACCTCTGGGCTAATTTTTGTTTTAATGCAGGCGGTTGCGGCTGGGGATAGCGATTAAAACCAAATTCCTTTTCAAATGGATTTTCATTGGCATCCAATTGAATGCCCACTGGATTGCTTTCTAAGCGAGCAGAGGAGTATGGAACCAGTGCTTGAATGGCCTTTCTAGCCAAATGGGTTATGGATTCCATGAGTCCCTCCCCAGTGTTTGCAATCGAATGTCAACCGCTTGTTGATGCGCATCCAAGCCTTCAATCTCGGTTAGAATGCCTATGGTTTCTGCCAGGCCAGCCAAGCCCTCTGGGCTGATTTCTTGCACGCTCATGCTGCGCATGAAATCTTGTAAAGACAAACCGCTGCTGGATCGGGCATAGCCTGCCGTGGGTAAAATGTGATTGGTTCCACTGGCGTAATCCCCCACGGATTCCGGCGACCAGGGGCCTAGAAAAATCGAGCCTGCGGTGTAAACCTCTGACAGATAAAGCCTTGGTTGTACCGTTTGGATGATTAAATGTTCCGGTGCGTATTCATTGGCGATGGCAATGGCTTCTTGAGGATCTTTCACCACCAGACACAGGCTGTGTTGGAGCGATTGCAGAGCGATGTGGGCTCTGGATAAAGACTTCAGTTGTTCATCCAGCTTGCGATTGACTTCCTGGGCAAACGCCTCACTCAGGCACAAAAGCAGCACTTGAGAATCTGGCCCATGCTCTGCTTGGGAAAGTAAATCGGCGGCCACAAAGGCCGGATTGGCCATGTCATCGGCAATCACCAATACCTCGGATGGGCCGGCTGGCAAATCCTGTTGGGCACCGCTTGGATCCAGGGAGACCAACATTTTGGCCGTGGTGACCCAGGCGTTGCCTGGTCCAAAAATTTTATCCACTTTGGGAATGGTTTCGGTTCCATAGGCCATTGCGGCGATGGCCTGAGCACCGCCGATTTTGTAGATTGAAGCTATGCCACAACAACGCGCGGCTACCAAAATCCGTGGATCAATCTCCCCGTTCTTATTCGAAGGCATGCACAACACCCGAAGAGGACATTGGGCCATTTGCGAGGGCACTCCCAACATCAACACCGTAGAAACCAAAGGCGCACTTCCTCCGGGCACGTAAAGGCCTACTCGTTGAATCGGTACCGAGATCCGTTCACACACAATGCCCGGTGACGTTTCTACTGCATAATTTGCCGCTGATTGTTGCTGATGAAAACCTTTTAAATGTTGGATCACGCGTTCAAAGGCTTGGATGATTTTGGGACTGACTTGATTCATGGCCGCATCCCATTCGGCTTGACTTACGGCTAAGGAACTCAATACCAGATCATCAAATCGTTGAGTGTATGCAAACAGAGCCTTGTCCTTTTCTCTGCGAACGGTTTGTATGATTTCATTGACCTGGAGCCTAAACTCTAGGGCCTCCTCTTCATTGGGGCGCTGCAACAGCCTTTTTTGTTGCTCTTTGGATAAATCATTCCATAGGAATCGTTTCAACATCATAAACCTCCTAAATCAACATTTTTTCAATGGGCAAAACCAAAATGGACGTAGCCCCCAGCTGCTTGAGTTGTTCTAAAGTGTTCCAAAAAACTTGCTCTTTCGATACAACATGCACAGCCACTTTTTCAGGCGATTCGCTTAAGGGCAAAATCGTGGGGGTTTCTGCACCCGGTAAACATTCACAGATGGTTTGCAATTGATCAATAGGCGCATGGAATAAAATGTATTTTCGAGTATCCGCCTGCTCCACTGCACTCATGCGTCTAAGCAACATTTCCAACAATTGAGTTTTTTGTTCATCCAATTGCTGCATGGTTTGAATGAAAGTGGCCTGACTGTTGAAAACCGTATCCACTTCCATGAGTTTGTTGTCTTCCAGCGTCTGTCCCGTGGATACTAAGTCACAAATCACATCCGCAATTCCCATTCTGGGGGCCATTTCTACCGAACCTGATAAAACAACGCATTCGGCGGCCACTGCGTGTCGGTGGAGATAGGCTTGCAGTAGGTTGGGATAACTGCTGGCTATGCGTTTATTATTCAGACTTCCTGGACCCTGCCAATCAAATTGCAAAGGAACGGCAATGGACAATCGGCAGGCACACACATTCAATCTTGCAAGCCTGAGGTATTTTTCATCCTGCGATCCATTGGCTTTTTCACACAGTAGGTTTTCCCCCACAATCCCTGCATCCACCAAACCATCAAAAACCAAAGTAGGGATGTCGTCGTCTCTCACAAACAACAAATCGATGGGAAAATTACTCACATGGGCTAATAAGGCATTGTCTCTCAAATGAAACTGCAAACCGCATTGTTTCAATAAAGAAATGGATTCATCGGCCAACCTGCCCTTTTTTTGTAAGGCTAGTCGCAATCGTTTGTTCATTTTAAACCCCCTATAATCGTAATAGTGTTATAATACGATATAACGCTATTACATAATAACAAGGCATTTCTTAGTTTGTCAAGGAATTTGAAAAATGATGGGAGAATCTCTCAGAGATAGGTCGTCTCGAACGCAGTGAGAGATCTCCTGACTGGGGGGATGAGGCCTATGGAATGTTAACCAGTCGGTCAGCCATGAGCGAATAGCCTCCCTCGCCCAGATTCAAACAACGTGCAACGCGAGTGATGGTTGCGACGCTAACGCCGGTTTGTTCATGGATGGTACGATAGGGAATGTTTTGTCTTAGCAAGGGCACCACCTGCCAACGATCGGCCATTGCATTCAATTCCGCCGGAGTGCATAAATCGGTGAAAAAGGAAATGGCCTCGTCTTCATTTTGAATCAAGGCAATCAGGCGCATGAGTTCGGCTAATTTTGGATTTAATTTTTTGGTCATATGAGGCCCAGGCTACTCCATGTCTGCCTGATAATCCCCCATGGAAGCCAAGCTGTTTAAATGAGCGCGTTTAAGCAAAGCCTCTTGTGCTGTGGATGCATTGGATTTTTTCCCAGCCCATGCCTTCAAACAATCTTCTTGTAAAGCCCGACCGTAGGAAAAACTTAAAATCCAAGGTTGTTGCTCCATGCTGTTGATGGCGTTTAAATTTGCAGTGGCTTGTTGAGGGGTTTGACCGCCTGATAGAAAATTAATGCTGGGGACTGCGGCAGGCACGTTGTTGCGAAATACGCTTAGGGTATAATCGGCCACGTCCTCCGGTTGACTAAAAGGAGCAGTTGCCTTGCCACAAGTAACCATGCTGGGTTTTAAAATGATGTGCTCTAAATCCACTTGATGAATGAACAAGGCATGGAATAAGGCGTGCAATACCATTTCACACACTTCAGCACAATGCTCAATGCTGTGATCACCGTCCATCAATACCTCAGGCTCTACGATGGGTACTATGCCTGCAGCTTGGCAAGCCGCCGCGTAGCGAGCTAAGTTTTCAGCACCGGTTTTCATGGCCGTTAAACTGGGGGTGTATTCGGTGACGCTATAGACGTTACGCCATTTTGCAAAGCCTGCGCCTAGTTTTTTGAAATGAGCCAATCTCTCGCTTAAACCATCCAAGCCTTGAGTTACCTTTTCATTTTCAGTATTGGCTAAGTCCACCAATCCTTTGTCGATTTTAATGCCAGGCACAATCCCTTTTTTTGCAAATAACTCCGGTATGGATATGCCTGCATCGTCTTTTTGAGTGAAGGTTTCTTCATATAGAATCACCCCATGGATGTATTGTTCTAGATGAGGAGTGGTGGCCAGTAATAGGCGATAATCCCTTCGATTTTGTTCGCTGTTTTCTACACCGATGTCGGCAAAACGTTTGCCAATCGTACCCGTGCTTTCATCAGCCGCTAAAATGCCTTTGCCTTTTTGAAGCATTTTATCCATTGTGTCTGACAATTCATCATAATTCATCGTATTTTTTCCTTAGTTGCTTAATTTGAAATGTATTTTTCACGAATCACGTGTTGTGGAGTAAATCCTAGATTTTTTAACAGGTTGAATGCGTCGTCGATCATACTTGGATTTCCACACAAATACACAAGATCTTGCTCATGATTGAGCTTTAGTTCTGAAAATGCGCTTTGGACGTATCCGCAATGTTCATTGTCTTTTAAATTGTGAGCCGGTTCACGACTTAAATAGGGCAGAAACCGAACTTGTGGCCTTGGTTGCATGAAATTTAAAAAATCATTGGGATAAAGGATTTCTTCGTGTTTTTGCACCCCTTGTAAAATCACCACTTGTAAATCGGGATTGTCTTGAATGCGTCGGCTTAATTCTCCCAACATGGAACGAAAGGGGGTAATGCCAGTGCTGGTTGCAACTAAAATGTATCGCTTGGGGTTGTTGTCCTTTAAGGTCAAGCGGCCATAGGGACCGTTGATTTGAAGGACATCTCCAGGCTTTAAATTAAACAACAAATCCGTGCCAGGACCCTGTTCAACGAAACCCGCGGCGAATTCAATGCGGTTGTCTTGTTTGGGTTCATTGGCAATGCTGTAACTGCGCCTTAAATGTTTGCCTTCACGCTCAAAATGAATGGTGATGAATTGACCAGCTATGAAATGAAAGGCTGGGGATAAATCGCAGCTGAAAATGAAATGTTTCACCTTAGGCGATATCATAAAGGATTCGATTAAAGTGATGGGAAATGTAATAACTTGCATGACGACTATCAACTTTTGTTATAAAGTGTTTAATATAGGGGAAAAATCACGCATTGCAAGATCTAGGACGATATAATTAAAATATGACTATTGATTTAATTGGAATGTTAGGGAATTTGAGCCAATCTCTCTATCCAGTGCAGCATCTTATCACTGGAGGGGCTTATGTATTGGGTATCTTATTCATCGTGACCGCCTTGTTCAAATTAAAAAAAGTAGGAAGTTCCAATCGATCCGCGCCCTCGCAAGAGAAAATGTATGGCGTGGCCATGTATTTCCTGATGGGTTCTGCCTGCTTGTTTTTGCCCACGGTTCTAGTCTATTTGGCCAATACAGCCTTTGGTGGTGGTAGTGCTTTAAAATATGCCCCCTTTAACAAAAACAATTTTTACTCCACCGTGGTCCTATTGATTCGCACCGCAGGACTGTTGTGGTTTGTCCGTGGCTGCGTTTTACTCGCTCATGCAAGTCAGGCCGGTTCAAAATTAGGCTCCAAGGGGTTAAGCTTTATTGCGGCAGGCATACTGGCCATGAACCTGGACAATACCATCGCCGTACTGAATTGGATCGTTTTCGGATTGATTAAATTGTCTGGGTTCATTAAACCCACTTGAGTAACTCATTCAATTATCAGAGTGCATGTTTATTATCCTTGTGGTATAAAGGGGCTGTATTTTGAATTCAACCTGACTTAAGGATGTTATCATGGCTAAACTCCGTTTTATTGTTACAATCAGTTTGCTTGCTTTTTCAACCATAAAAATATGCAACGCCGGAGCAATTCAAGTTCAAGGCCAGGCATACTATGGCGATAACAGAGGATATTACGGCGACAATAGAGCCTATTATGGGGATTCCAGAGGCTATGGTTACCATCCTAGACGACATCATTTCCGACACGGCCCTCAGGTCATCATCAATGTACCGCCACTGCCTTTTTTCCTTCCTGGTTGTCATGAAGTAGAAGTTTGCAATAACTATGGACAATGTTGGTTGGAAAATTCTTGCGATTGAGGAAAAGAATGGTTCCTTCATTAAACCTCATTGGCGCTGGAAAATTGGGCAAAACACTGGGGCATTTGTTTGTAAGCCATGCCTTGGTTCGCCTGCAAGCGGTGGTGAATTCATCCAAAGGCAGTTCAAGAGAAGCCATTGCCTTTATTGGTTCTGGCACCTGTTGCAATGAAATCCGTGAATTACCCTCTGCAGACATCACTTTAATCACCACTCCAGATGTCTTCATCGCTCCCACTTGCCAGGCTTTAAGCCAAAATCCATCTTTAAAGCCTGGCAGTTTGGTCGTGCATTGCAGCGGTTCATTGAGCTCGGATGCCTTGAGTTTCGCCAAAAAAAGGGGTTGTTTTGTGGCCAGTATCCATCCCATGAGGAGTTTTGCAAACCCAGAATGGAGTATTCGCGAATATTCTGGAACCTATTGTGCCCTGGAGGGTGATGTGGAGTCGATTCCCATACTGCAAGGCTTGTTTGAATCCATTGGTTCCATCGTCTACACCATCCATCCCTCCAAAAAAGCAAGCTATCATGCCGCTGGAGTCTTTGCTTCGAATTATTTAGTCACTTTGGCGCATCAGGCCATTGCCTGCCTGGAAGCAGCCGGTGTTGAAGAACTAGTTGCCATGCAAGTTATCCTTCAATTGATGCAAAGCAGCTTATCCAATTTAAAATCCAGTTTGTCTTGTCAAAAATCTTTGACCGGCCCTATCCAACGTGGAGACATCACCACAATCAAGAGACATATGGAGGCTTTGACCGAGGATCAACACCATTTGTATTCCTTGCTTGGAAAGGCAACCTTGGCCTTAACCACTCATGACCAGGAAAAAAAAGCAGGTTTATTGGATGCGCTGAAATTCCTGCTTGATGAATAGAAATTGCTTATATATAATGCGCAACTATTTGTTTAAAGGAGAAATTTAGTGGGAGACACATCGCCTAGGGAATCCAAATCATTGCAGGAACAAGCAAATCAAATGTTGATTTCTTGGAGCGGAAACTCACTGGATACCCTGCCCGCCAGTGATACTCGCGCCTCAGTGTATGAAGTCGAATTGCCTACGAAGAAATCGATTAGGCTGTTGACCTGGAATCTAAGACAAACCTCTTCAACCCACCTGGCTTTCGCAACTCTTGAAGAAAAATCCTTTAACCAGTCTCAAATTCAAGAGACGCAACAAAAACTCATCATAGAAAAACTCAAACTATCCATTCAACAAATGGACTCACCTCTTATCATCACTTTGCAAGGGCTGAGCAAGCAAGAAGATGATCCAACCTTGGATTTAATTTTGAATGCCTTAAACGATGGCGAGGATTCTTGGAAGGCCCATAGATCTAAAGGCTTGGCCACTTTGTTTAACTCCAGTGAGGTAAGTTGTTTTAAAGTGGTAGATTGCACCTATACACCGTCGGCAGTTTTGGCTGGGGATGAAACCTTACTCACAGCCTTTGTCTTCAATACCAATCTTAACTCCTGTTTTAATGTGGCCAACATTCATCGTGTGGAGAAACCTAACCTGACGCAGGCAGCCCATGAATTGACGAATCATTTGCTTGAATTAGACAATGTCGCGCCGGATAAGAGTGACCAGGCCACCATCATCATCGGGTATTGCAAACAATTCATTTCACCCAGTACAACTTGTACTTTTTACAATCCAACCGCTGCCTGCTTGCCCAATTTTAGTTTAATTAGTGACCCTAGGAAACCTTATTTGCGTGTGGACATACCTCAAACAGCCAATGTTTGTATGCTTCATCGTCGAGGAGCTTCAAACTATCAAATAACGACTCCCTCCTATCTGCTGGGTCAGAGCCAAGGCCAAGATTATCTCCCCGTGGAATGCTTAAGCACCGACGAGTTGACTCAAAATACGGTCATGGCTTTGAAACACATGGTAAAAACCTATACCCCCCAACTTCTAAACCAAATGGAGGTGTGGAAAAAACTTTGGCAAAAAAATACCCTAATAACTGGTTTTTTCACCAAACTTGAAGCAGCAATACAGGATGAAGCCGAATTAATGGAATTGATCGAGTCAGGACACATTGTGAGCAATGAAACCTCCCTGATTCCACAAATGTCCAACATCAGTTTATTTTCTCTCAATGGGCCAACTGCTCAAGACATTGAAATAGCACTCAATCGAGAATTCAAATTCGATAAGCAAGACAGCCGATACATTCGTGTGAAGGTAGATGCGGATCGAGTTGGTCAACAATGCTTGACTATCACTTCAAGAGTACTCTTGGATGAATTCTTAGAACAAAGCCAGGAGACTGCAAACAAGTATCCCCCTTATACCTATCGTGTCAATCATTCCGCTTTTTTATCAAAAATTCATTCCAACGTCCGGGATAAAATAACCTTTTCGAGTATGAACCTTTTGAATTACTTGAAAATGATACATGAGCGACATCCTGATCATGCCAACCACGAGGCTTTATTTGAAGCCTTAAAGCAAGCAGTTGATTCCTATACCGCAACCGCTTATCAAATTTTTGAAGAAAAAATTAACAACAGATCCGAATGGCTGCCTCAACTGGAGAAAGACTTACTCCTAAAGGAAAAACAGCTATTAGACAAAACCATACCCATTGCAAAACAAGACGATTCCAAAGCCGCGGCTTTGTATCGTTCAATTCGCATATTCTTAAATACCCTGTGGGAATATTTGAAACAGCCTCTGAAGCACCTGTTTGCAGGGGCAACTTTAAGTGCGGCTTCTGGCGCTGCAATTGGAGCAGGCCTGGGTTTTGCGACTGGGAGTGTCGCTCTTCCTTTGATTGGCACCGGTATAGGCGTTTTGGGTGGAGCAGTAGTGGGTTCTGCGGCAGGGGGTATGATAGGTGGCGGACTTGGATTTTTTACCGGGGTTTACAAAACCAAAAAATATTCCGCTTGTCGACTGGAAGTGCTCCGAGAGGAGTTAAAAGAACATAAAACAGTGCATCGCTTTTTTATCAATGCTCAATCCCCGATATTGGACGATTCATCTGATAATTCCGATGAAGAAACCATGGAATGGTCGCACGGTTAGATGAGGATAAAAACATTCTGGTCAAAGAGAACAGTCCTCAAATGGCCATTTGATTATATATATTGACAATTACTCACTGATTGTGCATGATCTTCATCTTTTGTGAAACAGTGGAGATATTAAGTGGCAAATATTAAATCAGCGATCAAGCGCGCACGTCAAAACATTCGATTAAGACAGCACAACGCCAGTGCACGTTCCATGTTCCGTACTTATGTTAAAAACGTGATAAAAGCCGTTGAAGCTGGTGATTCGGCAGCAGCCAAAGACGCATACACCAAGGCTCAGCCTATCATCGATAAGGCCTCACAAAAAGGTTTGATTCATAAAAACAAAGCGGCTCGCATCAAAAGTCGTTTAGTGGCTCGCCTAAAGGCCATGGGATAAACCCAAAGCCCCACGTCATTCTGAGCGCAAGGATGACGTTATTTCAAATAATCCAAGACCACCCGTCCATAGGGTAAGGTCAAATCAGTCAACACATGGGCCCCAGAAATGATTTTGCGAATCGGTAATTCCTTGACTGGGGCCATGGCATGAGCAAACAATTCCAATGCCACGGGTCCAGTCCAGGCACCTTTTACGGTTACCTCTTCCAAGCGGTATTCAATCAATTCACATGATTTGGTTGTACCATCCACATCTGGAATGATTTTTAGCAAATAATTGGGATTCAACAAGGATTGAAACACCTTGTTTTTATCCAATTCGCTGTATTTATAACCCATGGTTGCGGTGGCTACAGAACAGGTTTCATAATCCAATTTGCCGATCAGAAGTTCGTTTTTCACCTGCAAGCTGGGATTGGCCAGCTTTTTGGGAAAACCCCATATCTCTCGACCTGCGGCAATTGGCGCTTCATCGTCTAAATACATGGCATGGACGTAGCTGCCTTTGTTGCCTTTGTAGGTTACCGGTATTACCTGTCCAGACTCCGTGTAATCCCCAAATCCTGTGGAATCCGGCATGCGAATGAATTCAAAGGTCACGATGGGTTCTATAACTTCTAAGGGCTCAGGAACCACTTGCCTTAATTGCTCCATATCGGTTTCATAGGTGATGACAAAAAACTCTCGGTTGATGAATCGATATGGGCCCCTAGGATAAGCAGGGCTGGTTAAGGGCATTGCAAATGCTTTTTCTTTGATCTCAGATCGTTTCATCGCGTTTTCCTTTAAAATTCATGAAAAATTGCACCGGTATTGCCTTCGTCCTGGTCCAACCAGATGGATTGATTCTGCAAAGCCTTTTGGATGTCATCCGCTCCAGATTGCCAATGTTGTTTGATGATGGCAGGATGGAAATTAAAATCGCTGGATACGAGATTGGAAGGCTTATCATTGTAGTGAAAGCGAAGAATGTTTAAAAAACTTGGATGTCCAATCAATGCCACTTTTTTTAAAATGGCATCCAGCTCTGGCGTGATTTTTTTGGGGGTCAGTACGTCAATGGTTTGTTGAAGAAGATGCAATTCTAAGAAATGATGCAAAATTTCTTGATGTCGACTGGCGTACTCGAATTCTTTTTTTTCCTTTAAAATTTCCATCATGGACGTGGGCAGCTGATTGGTTAATGAAAACAAGTTTACAATAATACACAACAGCCTTGCGGTGATCTGTTCTTCTAATAGCACAGCAAAGGGTGTGTTGGAACTCACTCCCCCATCCCAATAATAATGATCATCGATTTTAATGGCTGGAAATCCTGGGGGCAGGGCAGCACTGGCCATGATGTGTCTGGGATCGATGTCTTGATGAAAATTATCGAAACGAACGTCTTTTCCGTTTTTTATTTGCACAGCACCCAGGGTTAAACGGATCTTTTTTTGATTGATCAAATCAAAATCAATGACCTTGGTTAAAGTATCATACAGCTCGCTGGTGTCGTAATAGCTCAGCTGATCAGGGGTACCGGAAAAGATAAACCAAGGGTTGAACCAGCGAGGTTTGAAAAAGCCGGGCAATCCAAATTGAGCCACGTATTGGGCTATATAAAAATTTTGAGCTTTCTCTATGTACTCATTGTTAGAGGCAATGGGGAAGGCAGGAATGGTAGATGAAATGTGATTCCAAAATTCCTTTAATTTATTGATTCGATGTTTTGGTTTATTACCGGCGATGATGGAGGCATTGATGGCACCAATGGAGGTGCCAATCAACCAATCCGGAGTAAATCCATTATTTAATAAACCCTCGCACACACCCACTTGATAAGCGCCTAAGGCACCGCCGCCTTGTAAAAAATAAACCACTTGATCGTATCCATGAAAATGGGGTTTCATTGCATAAACCAACCATGGCTTACCACCATGGATTGTCCGGTTAATGCATTCGAATCAAAGGATGCAAAAAATAGGGCTACATCCGCCACGTCTTCGGTGGTGGTGAATTGAGCATCCACCGTGTCTTTTAACATGATGTTTTTTATGACCTCTTCTTCAGAGATCCCCAATGTTTTGGCTTGTTCTGGGATTTGTTTCTTAACCAGCGGGGTTTCAACATAACCAGGACAGATCACATTGGCACGCACACAGTGCTGCGCACCTTCTTTGGCCACTACCTCACACAAGCCTATGAGCCCATGTTTGGCAGTGACGTATGGAGCTTTAAGTTTGGAGGCTTCTTTTGAATGGACGGATCCCATGTAGATGATGCTACCCCCTTTACCGCGTTTATACATGTCCCTTAAACACGCTTTTGTCGTCAAAAAGGCACCGTCTAGGTGAATGGACAACAATTTTTTCCAATCGTGGTATTGCAATTCGTCTATGGGTGCAATGAATTGTGTGCCTGCATTGCTCACCAGAATATCCACGCCACCCAAAGCCTTCACAACTTTTGCTATGCCAGCATCCACTTGTTCTTCATTGGTTACGTCCATGGATATGGCCATGGTCTTATTACTGATGCTCTTGGCCGTCGCTTCTGCTGCCTCTTGATTGATGTCAGCAATGACGACGATTGCTCCTTCTTTTGAAAAGGTTTCAGCTATTTTTTTCCCAATTCCACTTGCTGATCCGGTGATGATTGCTACTTTATCCTTTAGACGCATGGTATTTCTCCTAAACTGCTGTTTTAAGGCGCAACATCCTTGACTTGGGTCTTTGGTGTTTTTAATTCGGCCTTCATCTTGAGCGGTTCTATAAAGCTTATCTCGGTCTTGGTTTGCGCTTCTAAACGTCGCAAGACGTGCCTTGCTTGCTGATTGCCGTTTTCAACGGCTTGCTTTAATAATTGACGCGCTCTGTCTGGCGATTGTTTACCGGCTGTGCCTTCCATGTAAAACGTACCCAATCGATACTGAGCATAGGCGTTTTGCTTGATGGCTAAGGTTTGGTAAATATCAGCAGAGGTTTGTGCGTCTTTTTTAACACTATGATGAATTCGAGCCAAGGCCAACATGGCTTTGTTATCGCCCATTGCAGCGGATTTTTGGTAATATTGAAGGGCATTTTCATGATTTTGCTTTAAAACGTGGCCGGTTTCGGCGAATACACCCAGCTGATACAGTGCATGGGGGTTGTCCAATCGAGCCGCTTTTTTATACAAAGATAGAGCTGCTTGTTCGTTTTTAACTTCTCCCAACCCATAATAAGACAACTCCGCCAACTGATTGATTGCTTCATGGATCCCTTTACTGGAAGCCTCATTGAATAACATTTTCGCTTTTTTGAAATCCACTGGCATTCCCTTGCCATACAGATACATCAAAGCCAAGTTGTATATTCCTTTTCCTTCTCCTTTTAAGGCCGCTTTTTCGTAGAATTTTAATGCACCGGGGTAATTATCAAAGACGGTTTCATCGATGAACCCTAAAGCAATGGATGCTTGAGCCAATTGAGGAGCCGCCTTTTGATACCATTCCCTGGCTAAGTTGTAATTGGGTTCTGCATTTTCACCCACTTGGAACCATTGGCCTAATAAAAATTGAGCCACTGGATTGCCTTGTTGGGCGGAAGCCACATACCATTTTTCTGCGCTCACTAGGTCTCTTTTCCCAGCCAAGCCCTTGTCTAGCATATAACCTAATTTCAATTGCGCAGAGCCATCTCCTTTATTAGCCAAACCCTGATAGATTTGTTGGGCTTGGACTATTTTCTCCAGATCGTTGTTGGTCGATAGATAGTAATCGGCTAAAACAATGCCTGCATGACTATTGCCTAAACGATAGGCCATGGCCAAATCCGGCAGAAAGTCTTTACCCGCTTGTTGCTCTAAGGCTGCTAAATTAAAATAGGCGTAGGAAAAAGAATTATCCGCCGCTTGTTTGAGTTGAAGAATTCCTTGGTCTCTGTCTTTTCGAATGCCTTTTCCTTCAGCAATGTAGGTACCCAGAATGAATTGGCTGACTGAATTGTCTCCCGCAAGCTTATACCAAGTCATCGCCTTATTGTGATCCGCCTCCACTCCTATTCCGCGGTCATAGAGCAGGCCCAAGAGCAAGGCTGCTTTTTTATTGCCAAGTTCTGCTTGCGCTTTTGCCACTGTAAAAGCTTCCTTCTGTTTTTCCTTTTCATTCTCTACTGCATTGTAAAAGGCCAAAGGAATGTAAGCCTGAGCGATTCCTCTTTTCGATGCCCCTTCAAACAATTGACGGATCATGGATGCCTTTTGTTTTTTCACTTCGAGGTTTAAGGTGTTGTCGGTCTGTTGTGCTAGATTAGTAGCCAATTCGAACATAGCAAGGCCATAGCCTTGAGCCGCAGCAATGTAAAGCATGGACATGGCTTGATCGGGATTGGGCTTGATGACGTATTTGCCTTTCTCATCCTTTTTACCTTGCAGAAGTATGCGCGACAGCACGTATTGGGCCCTGCTATTGCCTTTAAAGGCCGCATCATTTAACCAATTAAAAGCCACTTCATAGCTTTTTGCATTTTGTGGGGACTGGAGGTACAAAATCCCTAAATTGTATTCCGCACCCAAATGTTGTGAGGCTGCTGCATTTTCATAAAATATGATGGCCGATTGATCGTTTTTTGGCACGCCCAAACCGTATTGAAACATTTGTCCGATTTCAAATTGCGATTGAGCATCCCCCAATATCGCCCTAAAATACAAGCGGTCGAAAATTTCCTTGTATCGTTTTTGTTTCTGATCATCACTGGTCCATTTTTCCACGAGTGAATTCGAGACACTGGGTTGATAATAATTGGCTTCTTTATAGGGTGCAGGGACGAATTCTGCACTGGTGTATGTTTTGTTATTTAGTGCCTCTACCGCTTTATTTAAGGGGTAAGCAGGAAAATCCCATGAAATGAGTTCATTTCCGGCCTGTTTGATTAAGGCATAATAATAAGTGGAAATAGGCACTGAATTGGGCTGGGTTAAAGCAAATTGGGGTTTAAAAATATCAGCACGTTTGAACAACTCCATTTGTGGGGCTTGATTGTAAATATTATCCTTTAATGCCGCAGGATTTTGCCAAACACTCAGGATGCCTTCCATTTGATAGGAGGTTTGCGCCAATTCCTTGGTTTTGCCATTGCTTAACCATAAAGCGGCTTGCTCCAGAGGGGAAGTTTTAATTTGTTTTTTAGGTTGAGTCTCTAAAAGAGCCCATTGTTTGGCCATCTCTTCATTCGCAGCCACCCCCAAACCCTTTTGATACAATTTGGCTAAATCGCTTTTTGCTCCAATCACATCGGACTGTGCGGCTTGTAAAGTCCATAAATAGCCAGTATGGGGATCGTAAATGGGTGATTTTTCGACTAAATACGCATGAGCCAAATGCAGATAGGCGTTTTTATCCTTCAAATTCACAGCTTTTTGATACCAATTGAGGGCAATTTGATACTGTCCTTGATTAAAAGCAAGATCCCCCAACCACAACATGGCAGATGGCTCATTTTGCAAAGCCGCTTTGGTTAATAATTCGATCGCCAAAGGAATGTTTTTAGGAACCATCTTTCCCAAAAACGATAAAGATCCTAATCGAGCTTGCGCTTTAGGATTGCCATTGGCTGCGGCTTTATTGAGCCAAATGAGGCCTAATTTTGCATTGCTTGAATGTTTGGAATCAATAAAATGCGAGGCTAAGGTATATTGGGCAATTGGATTGCCATTTTTTGCAGCTTCGATGTAATATTTGATGGCAACATCCTCGTGAGGCTTGACGCCTATGCCATAGAGGTATGCGGCGGCCATGAACATTTGAGCAGACACGTCGTTTAAGGCTGCGGCTTTTTTAAACCAATTGACAGCCAATTCTGGATTGTTTTCTTTAAATAAACTGTATTTGGCCATGACGATGATCGCTGGCAGATACCCTTTTGTCGCTGCATTTTGGAAATAGCGCATGGCGACGACGTTGTTCTTTAACTCACCATAACCATACAAATACATACGACCCAAGTAATAATCCGCTATGGCACTACTGCCTGTTTTTGCCAGCAGTGGCGCCGCTGCTTTCTTATACTGACCTAAACGATAGGCATGAAAATCATCACTTGCAAAAATCGTTTGACTTGCAGATGCAAGCACGACGTACATCCATGGTACTAATGATTTCATTTAATTTCCCCTGTCCATGCTACTTTAAACGCCGGGTATTACACCATAATGCACAACCTCATTAACGGCCCCGTTTCTAGTATTTGAGTTAACAATCCAAAAATTACCCTTATTATTCATCCCGAATTTGACATTCACATATTGACATACTTTTAATGCTTGAGCACAGTCCACAATTTTTCCATAGCCATTTTTGGCATCACCCGTGGTGCAAATGAATTGCACTAAAGGTTCTCCCGTAGCCACTGCGGCCCAGGAATTGCCGTGAATGGTGTGATTGTAGCGTGTGGACAGTTCACTGCCCTTCTCGCGCATTTGATACAGATTAACGTTGTTATGCATTTGATTATAAACGAAAAACAGGGATTGCAATGCACTTTCCTTTCCAGGATACAGCGTTAGAACTTTCAAACTGAGCAAATGTCCAACCGGACGGCATCCAATAGGAAAACGCGTTTCTTCCTTCCTGGCTTTTTCTTCTGCCGACAGCGTGATTTTTTTGGAAGAGGTCGATTGTGTACAATACACGCTGTCCTGTGCTAACAGCAGCAATAGACCTAGACTGATTCCTTGTTTGATGTTCACATTCTCCTCCCACTGTCGTTTAGAGGGCGGACAGTCACTTTAGTGCCCCTGAAGTTATTTCTTTCACTGGAAATGTCCACGAAAAACTTGATTTAACCATTTGGCATCTTGGATAAACATACGCACACACCCATGACTTGCCCTTTCTCCGGGAATGTCATCGGAGCCATGCAAAGCAAATCCTTTATGAAAATACATGCAGTAAGGCATCTTGGCCCCTCCCTTACCTATGGGAAAGATGGCCGATTTGCAATGACTGTCTTCCTTACTGAATACTCTGAATATGCCGGTCAAGGTTCTACAGGAATGATTTGAATCCGAACATTTGTCTCTTCCTGAAGAAATAGGACCCCATTTAACCAGGTTGCCTTGAGCATCATAAGCAGCCCAAGCCAATTTTTCCTGATCGACGATGATTTGCTTTTCGGTTTCTCCTTCAATTTTTACCGGGAAGGGAGCCACATCGTAAATGGACAATTTGGATAAATTTTTAGGGATGGCGATTTCTCTGCCAGACCATAAGGCATTGTAGGTACGATTGATTCGCTGAACCAAATCGCGTTCAATGGGATCTGGGAACAATCTATCCCAACTGTCGTTGCTTGCTCTATGACAGGTGTATTGCGGATACTCGCATAATCCCTGACCATAAAAATTACTACCATGAGCTGCTGTCATCACGGACATCATGAATACGACTTGCATGACTGTTTTGTTCATATGCCACTCCTTGAACTAAAACTTGCATGAACCACTGCGAGTTTTTATGCTTAAATGAACAGTTAAATGTTTTTTCACATCTCTTTGTCGGCCTATTTAGAAATAAGTTTAGGACAAATTAAAAAAATGTTGGGTTTTTTTATACATAATTGTTCAAAATATTTAGGGAGTGGCCTATTTGAATGATTTTACAATTGGTTATAATCTTGAACGTAGTTCACAGGAGGGCTGGCTGGATTCAAATTGGATGTGCTGGTGATAATAACTCGATTGTTCCAATTTCTGGACGATTGCTTCAAGGACCGCTTCCTTTGCTTGTTTCAGTTCATCCGGATCCCACTTGATTTTTTTGTCGTTTCCAGGTTCTTGGCTTTGACCCCGCATGTTGAATTCGATGCCAGCGGCAGGTCCGCGTAAGGGAACAGAAGCCAGGTAACATCGATTTGGATCGCCACGACCCATTATATGACCGTGTAAAAGGGAAGGTTCATGTTCATTGCCCATCATGATGGTGCCATTGGGTGTTAACGATTGAGTATTATTACCGGCCGTAGCCGTGGTAACGGTCATACCCAACCCGGAATAGACGGACCCCATAAAAGACATAGCGGTATGTAAAGCGCCCTCTTCTTCATCAGTAAATGGCCTGTTAAAGGTCGTTTTCATATCCTCAGCAACCAGAGCAAGCAGCAATCGATAACCTCGAGAATCAGTAGGATTAAACAGTACGGAGATGCGAATTCCGGATACATCGAGTATGGAAATACAAAATGGATCACCTAGGCTTGGTGTTTTAAGCGCATAATGGTTGGCTGGATAAGGATGAGGGTAATATTGTTTTGACATGACCGATTTGGAGTTGGCGGTTGTTGCAGTAGCACTGCGGTAGAATTTAGACCTCATGGAATCTCTCTTTTGTATCTGGTTTAGTCATTATAAATTATAACATGGATTATGTCTACTCAAACAACTTAAAACTCAAACAACTTAAAACTGGGGTTTTCCTCGGGATTGGCTACATTTGTTTCTTAACAGGTTTCCTGTTGCATTTTGCAACAAGTGTATATTTTATTATTTATGATGATTAATTATAATTATTGATGTATAATTGTCTGTCGTCACTGCTTGAATCATTTAATGAAAGGTTTTATAGCGCGAAGGATCTCCTGAATATAGCACAGGAGATCCTTCGCAAAAAGACGCTCAGGATGACGTGGGAGTTACAAATAAATGGCATTGACTTAAATTTAAACAAACAGTAGAGTGGATAAACCAGATGAACTATAGGAGTAATCATGCTATCTAGACCGATAAGTCGCATTATGCGTATGAATTCATTGTTTTCACAGCCTTTAAAAACCGTTGTCCCTGAAGAAAAATTTCCGCCTAAACCCATAAAAGCCAAAATCACCATTATACGGCATGGGCAAACCACTTACAATGCTCCTAGAAAACGAGTTCAAGGACAATCTCTGGGTTCTGATATTGTGCTTTCAGAACAGGGCATACAGGAAATAAAAACCAAAAGCTCAAAAAAAACTCCCGATTTGTTGATCTGCAGTCCTTTATTTCGTTGCAAACAAACAGCATCTCATTGGCTGGACACCGACTTTGATAAAATCAAATGCCCCACGGTTCTAATGGATGGGCTCAAAGAAGTGGATTGTGGAGAGTTAGTAGGATTGTACGTGGATGATTTACCTGAGAAATACAAGCCCGTGTGGCAACTTTGGAAAAGGGATCCTCTTAAATTCACTGCTTTTCCAGGTGGTGAATCATTGAAAGATTTCAATTCAAGGGTATTGACTTCTTTTTCGGAAATATGCAGACTTTATGCTCACACGCAAAAGGAAATATTGATTTTCTGTCATGGCGGCCCCATTAGTGTGTTGAATTGTTTTTTAGGTGGTAAAGGTTTGGCTCATTTATGGGATAAAGAGGTACCCAATCTCGCTCAGGTGACTTTAACTGAAGATCAAATCCTGCAGTTACAAAATTTTGGCCCAGAAAAATTAGAAAACAATGAATCTGTTGACAGTAAAGAAGAAACCAACCAAACCCCCGAAGCCAACAGCTGTTGTTAATGAACTACTGCGGATGAAAATGCTGGTGAATTCGCTTGGCCAATTCCGCATTGATTCCTTGAATTTTTGCAATTTCTTCTAAAGGGGCCTTTGCTAAATCGCGTATACCGCCGAAACGATGCAGCAAGGCCTTTCTTCGCTTAGGTCCTATTCCCTCTATTTGTTCAAGGCTTGAGTCTAATTGAATTTTTTGTCTTTTTTTCCTATGCGCCGTAATGGCAAATCGATGGGCTTCATCCCGAATTTGTTGCAATAAATGCAAGGCATTTGAATCTGGCGATAAAACCCATTCTTGACTGGGATTGACTGCAATCAATTTTTCTAATCCGGCTTTGCGTGATGGTCCTTTGGCAATGCCCAAAATTTTAGTGGCTGTAACCTTTAATGAGGACAAAACGCCCTGAGCCTTTGCGACTTGCCCCTTCCCCCCGTCGATGAGGAGTAAATCGGGTAAGGATTGTTCCTCCAGCAACCGTTTAAATCGTCGTGTGATTGCTTGCTCCATGGCCGCGTAATCGTCTCCTGGGGTAATGCCGTCAATGTTAAACCGTCTGTATTCTTTGGTTGCTGGCCCCTGGCGGTCAAAAACCACGCAGGATGCGACGGTGGCTGCACCCTGAGTATGAGAAATATCAAAACACTCCATGCGTTCAATCGGTTTGGACAAAGATAAAAATTGTTCCAAGGCCTCATAGCGCGACTGGATGGTGGCGTGTTTTCGATTGTATTCGGTTGTGGAAACGCGCAAATTGTTCAAAGCAAAATCCATCCACCTGGATTTGGTGCCTCGAGGATTTAGTTGTATTTTGCAGCTTTTTCCGCGGGCCTCGGATAAAATTGCCTCCAATGCCTTGTGGTCTTTAAGGACATGATTGGTCAATATAAGGGGTGGAATGCGCTTAGGCGTTTCCAAATAATAAAAGCCAATAAAGGCCTCAAAGCTTTGTTCCCATAGATTGGAGTCCTTGGCTTCAAAGGTTTTTTCAGGAACGGTGGGGAAAAACGAATGGGAAGCCAACACCTGCCCATCGCGTATGCTCACGCATTGAATGCAGGCAAAGCCTGCCTGAGCATCGATGGCAATGGCATCGGCGTCCCCTTGCAATTGCAACATGCCTTGTTGTTCTTGAATCATGCGCAAATGTTTGATCTGATCCCTTAGACCTGCGGCTTCTTCAAAATTCAATTCACTGACAGCTTTTTCCATGCGCAATGCCAGCTCATCCAAAATGATGTGAGATTTTCCTTGGAGAAATCGAATCGCATCCCCAATGGCCTGTTGATACTCTTTGGCAGCTATGTAAAGCACGCAAGGGGCGCTGCAACGTTTGATTTGATATTGCAAACAAGGCCGTGATCGTGCATTGAAATAACTGTCCCGACAATTGCGGATTTTAAATACTTTTTGAATGGTGATTATGGTTTCTTTGACTGCCTGAGTGCTGGGAAAAGGGCCGAAGAAATGACCGCTTTGGGGCTTTTTTTTGGCTCTGTACAGTTCAACTCTTGGAAAATTGGGGTGATTGGAAATGTGGATGTAGGGGTAGGACTTGTCGTCGCGTAATAAGACATTGTATTTTGGTCTTAAGGACTTGATGAGATTGCTTTCCAATAACAACGCCTCGGTTTCACTGCGAGTCACGGATAATTCGATGGATTTAATTTGTTTGATTAGGGAAAGCGTTTTGTTGTTGGTGTTGTTTTTGTTGAAATAACTGTTGACTCGTTTTTTAAGAATCCGAGGCTTTGCCTACGTATAGAACCAGTCCATCTTCATTTTTCATGCGATAGACACCAGGTTCGTTGGGTAGTTGGCTTAAAAACAAAGCCAGCTCATCTGAAAGTTGCAGGGTTTTCATCTGGGTAAGGTTTAAGTTAAATGACTGGGATGTTCGATGATTTTGTATTTCATTGCCAAATAAGTCAGCTCCACATCGTTTTTGATACCCAGTTTTTCAAACGTACGGTAACGGTAGCCATTAATAGTCTTAGAACTTAAAAACAGTCTTTCGGAGATGTCTTGTACATTCAAGCCACTGGTGATCATGAGCATGACTTGCATTTCACGTTCAGACAACATATCGAATGGAGAACCTTTGTCATCTTCCAAGCTGTTTATGGCCATTTTCTGTGCTATTTCGGCGCTGAGGTATTTTTCTCCTTTGGCCACCTTACGAATGGCTGCAGCCATCTCTTGGGCACCGGACTCTTTGGTTAAATAACCCATAGCACCTAACTGCAACACGCGGGTGGGAAGCATCAGAGGACATAGCAGTCACCGCAATCACTTTGACATTTGGATTTGATTTTTTTAAACGACGCGTGACTTCCCAACCGTCTATGCCTGGCATTTTCATATCCAAAAGGACCACATCCGGACAATGCAATTTAACCAAGGTCAAGGCCTGTTCACCGCTTTCTGCATCGGCAACGACTTCCACATCCGCCATGTCTTCAAGTAATCGTCGAATGCCCATTCTTACCAAGGCATGGTCATCTACAATGAGTACTTTAATCACATGCTGCTCCTTGACCAAGGCCTGTGAACCATTCCAAAAAATTGGCCAAAGGTCCTAACATTTAATGAGCAAACTGCATGGATTGATGTTAGCAAGACTGGCCATTTATTACAATAAGTCGTATGCATCGGATTTAACACGCTTTGATGTGAACATTGGGATTGTCCGCTTCTGCAATGAAGAAGGGCGGAAACTCGCCCAAGTCGCGTGCTCTGGTAATCAATTCACCAATATTGGATAATACAAAATTAAATAAAGTGGGGAAATCTTGAATCACATAATAAATCGGTTGTAAATTATCAATTCGATAAGGCGTTCTAAAAACAGTCACTGGATTGAAATGCACGCGCATGGGTACATCGCTTTCCACGCTGTAAACGGTCTCAGATATGGAAGATAAAATGCCGCCGCCATAAGCTCGTATTCCCTGAGCGCTTTCAATCAAGCCAAATTCCACAGTAAACCAAAACATGCGCTGCAATAAACGCCAATCGGATTTGGGGAAGGTTAATACCTTGCAAGCATAATCGTGAATGAAATCAGCATAGATCGTATTGGTTAATAAGGGACAATGGCCAAAGATTTCATGGAAAATGTCGGGTTCTTTGACGTAATTCAACTCTTCTTCACAACGAATGAAGGTGGCTACTGGAAAATGTTTACTTGCCAATAATTCAAAAAACTCCGTATCGGAAATCAGTGCGACCACTGGCGCAAGCTGCCAACCGGTTTTTGCTTTTAATATTCGACTGACATCGGGAAGTTGTGGAATCCCCTGGGAAGTAATTTGCAGTTCCTCAAGCCCCGTTAAAAATTCTTCACAAGCTCTTCCTGTTAGCAATTTCATTTGTCTATTGAATAGAATAGACCAAATCCTGTTTTCTTCTGCAGAATAATTAATAAGACCATGAGCATCAGGAACATGTGCCGTGTAACGACTAATAAATTCCATGGTTTCTCCGGTTCTTAGTTTTGGTTTCTCTAGATTCTACTATATACTTTGCTGCATCACAAAGTGAGAATAGCAGTTTGCTCGTTTTTAAGTTTTTGTACGTAGGTTGGGGCTTGGGGCCAACCTACGATTTTAAATCGACAGAAGGAAATTTCGGAGAATACAATGACCATAGGCATTTTAGCTACGGGTGATGAAATAGTCCATGGCGATACTTTAAACACCAATGGTCAGGATATGGCACAGATTTTGAGTTCAGAGGGGTTTCCACTTGGCTTTCACTTGTCATGTTCGGATAAAGAAAAGGACATTCTCACTTCTTTGCAATTTTTAACCCAAAAACATGACACCATTATTTTAATCGGTGGATTGGGGCCTACCACGGATGATCTTACGCGATTTGCCTTGGCTAAATGGACGGGTGAGCCTCTGATACAGCATGCAGATGCTTTAAAGCATGTACAAGATCGTCTTTCCAGAGCCAGAGTCACCATGAATGAAGGCAATTTACAACAATGCTTTTTCCAGGCAACCGCGAAACTCTTGCCCAATCCACATGGTACTGCAATGGGTGGTTATTATCAATGGAAAAATAAAACCTTTATTTTATTACCTGGCCCCCCGCGTGAATGCTTGCCTATGTTTAAGAATTACGTGCTCCCACTGTTGGCCGATGTACAGCGCAGTCAGAAGCACATTTTAAAATGGTGTATTTTTGGTTTGGCTGAAAGTGAAATGCGGACCTTTTAGAAGAGGCATTGGCAGGTCATAAACTGCCAAACGGGTTATAGATTGGACACACCTTACATCGAATTTAAAGTACGTTGCAGACCTGATTTGGTATCCACAATTCAAGACTATTGTTGACCCCATTTTAGCTCCTCACAACATCACCATCGAGATAAAAAAGCTTCGGATGATTTGCACGATAACTTAAACTTGATCAAACCCATCACCATTATTAGATGAAGTCACTGGAGGTATATTGCAAAATTTATCTGCAAACCCGATAGTTCATCAAATGCTATATTTTTATAATCATAAAAAAAACAATTTAAATTTTCATCTCAGCGGACTTAGAGGAATATTGGTCCAACAAAAACCAAAGGACCGACGCAATTAACGATTCATTACAGTAATCAAAGTCAGGAAGGGGCGAAACACACGATTCCTTATCGCACGCCCATGGTTGTACATCATGCGGCAGAATGGTTAAGTTTCCGACTCTTTCATCTCATCAATCAATTGCATCAATGAATAGCACAATTGTTGTGTGCCTTGACTACTGATAGCTGAAATGGCAAATACTTTATCTTTCCAATTCAGGCCTTTAACAATAGCTTGAATACGCTCTTCGCCTAGCTCTTCATCGGGAATCATATCGATTTTATTTAATACCAAGCCAGCGTGGTTTATTAAGCAAATCAGGATTGTATTCTGCTCAATTCATTAATAATTGCTTTTGCATGGCAACAGGATCACTATCCATCCAAGGGAGCAACATCAATCACATGTAATAAGACGCAAGTTCGAGAAAGATGTTTTAAAAAGCGATGACCCAAGCCCGGCCCCAAAGCAGCCCCTTCAATAAGACCAGGAATATCCGCCATAACAAAACTTTTATGTGAAGAAACACTAACCACACCTAAACCGGATGCAAGGTTGTAAAAGGATAATCAGCGACTTTGGCTTTGGAACTGGAAACCGCGCGAATCAAAGTTGATTTGCCGGCATTCGGAAGACCCAATAAACCCACATCGGCCAAGACCCGTAACTCCAAACGCAAATGTCTTGATTCACCGGGGCTTCCAGGGCTTGTTTGCCGTGGTGAGCGATTGACACTGCTTTTATAACGGGTATTACCTAAACCATGAAATCCACCTTGAGCGATGAGTACCGGTTCGCCTAGTTTGTTAATATCACCCAGTAATTCTCCGGTATCAACATCATAGACCATAGTACCGACAGGAACTTTAATGATTAAATCTTCACCTTTTTTCCCGGTGCAATTGCCTCCCATGCCTTGCTGACCATTTTCCGCTTTGTAGTGACGCATGTAACGAAAATCAACTAAAGTATTTAAATCCTAGAGGCCTCAAAATAAATACTGCCGCCATCACCGCCATCGCCCCCATCAGGACCACCACGAGGAATAAATTTTTCACGCCTGAAACTAAGGCAACCATTCCCACCATTACCGGCATCGATTTTAATGATTGCTTCATCGACAAATTTCATGACTGACCTTAAAACTAACGTAATGTGCGATTAATCTACAAAAATACCCTTATCTTGCCAAATGGCATCGATTTCATTACTCTCGAGGTTACGAGGAGTTACCTGAACTAAACGTAGGCTAATCTCTAATTAGAATAACTGCAGCTTCTTCTGTTTGTTCAGCAACTATGGTTACATATTGACGTTTCTTTTCACCTTTAACAGTAAATTGAACCAAACCTTCAACCAAGGCATATAAAGTATGATCACGACCACAACCAACACCGCTCCTGCGATGAAAACGTGTACCACGTTGTCTTACAATAATTTCACCGGCATTCACAAATTGACCGCCAAAACGTTTCACACCAAGAAACTTAGGATTCGAATCGCGGCCATTACGTGTACTACCCCTGCTTTTTTATGAGCCATTGCTATCCCCTTTTACTTGCTAATCGCAGTAATTTTAACTTGCGTATAATATTGTCTGTGTCCCATTTGTTTCATATGGTGTTTACGACGACGGAATTTAATAATTTTAATTTTCTTGTGACGACCATGATCAATCACTTCAGCTTTAACTACTGCATTAGCAATAAACGGCGTACCACAAGTAATTTTATCCCCATCAGCCAACATCAACACTTCTGAGAATTCAATTCGTTGCCAACATCTTCTGGCAGTAACTTCAATTTTAATACATCGCCTTCTTTTACGGTATATTGCTTACCGCCAGTTTTAATTACCGCATACATAACTCTTCTCCAACGCGCCTGACTTGCGCTATAACAATTCAACAAAGTGGCATATTCTATGAAATTATGCGAAAGACTTCAAGTTCATTTTAAATATATTGTATACTTCGCACCTTTTCCGATTTTTATTATTATTTCGGGTGTTTGATCTGGTCGCGGATTAGATTAGGGGATCCTTATATATTTTGGAGTAATAATGTCAACTATTCTTTTAGAAGCTGAAGCAAGAACGGATATGGGGAAAGGTGCGAGCCGCCGCCTACGTCGTCTTGAAAACAAAGTACCTGCTTTATTTATGGTGGAGATAAAAAACCTAAATCTATTCATTTCTACATAATAAAGTCGTTAAAGCTTTGGAAACCGAAAGCATTTATTCCAGTGTTTTTGATATCATCTGTAGATGGCAAAACAGAACATGTGATTTTAAAAGCATTACAACGTCATCCTTACAAGCCCATTATAATGCACATGGATTTACAACGCGTTTCTGCTAAAGACGTTTTGGTTAAATTAGTTCCCATTCATTTCATCAATGAAGAACAATCTAAGGTGTTAAAGCAGGTGGTATGATTAACCACACTATGACTCAAGTTGAAATCCGTTGCCAGGCTAAAAATTTACCTGAATTCATTGAAGTCGATATGCTAAAGTGGATTTAAATGAGTAGTGCATTTATCTGATCTGAAATTACCTAAAGGCGTGCAGTTGGCTATTGATCTGAAAGATGATGGTCATGATGCCCGGTTGTGAGTATTCACGCGCCTAAAGTAGCATGCAGTGGAAGAAGAAGACGACTGTATTGAAGAAGAAGTTCCGGCTGATGAAGTGCCTGCAATTGAAGAGAAAGACGAAACGAAGAATAATTTGCAACCATTCGTTGTTGCAAATTAGTGATCATCGCGGATTTTGTAGCCTGGATGCAGCGCAGCGTAATCCGGGAGTTCAGCGCTCCCAATCCCGATTGCATGCGCTGCATCCAGGCTACTCGATTATTTTAATCACTACGAATTATAATTCATGGCCATTAAACTGATCATTGGTTTACGTAATCCAGGTTCTGCTTATGATACATACCCGTCATAATGCCGGCGGATGGTTTGTCAACTGCTTTAGCGCAGCGAACATCAATGTTCTTTTAAACTTGATAAAAAAATGCAGGCTGAATTGCGGATTTGGAATTAGATCACTGTTCATGCAAATTGGCTTTACCTAGACTTTTATGAATCACAGTGGGCAAGTTGCGAGCTCAATCAGTCAATTTTATCGAATTGAACCTGAAGAAATATTGGTTGTTCATGATGAATTAGATTTACCCGTGGGCAGTGATCAAACTAAAAACCGGCGGTGGCCATGGAGGTCATAATGGATTACGAGATATCATGGCACAATTAGGAAGTCCCTGTATTTCATCGTTTACGTATAGGAATAGGTCATCCTGGGCATAGAGATTTAGTCCATCAATACGTATTAAGCAAACCTTCGCTTCATGACAAACAACAAATGAATGATGCGATAGTCAGGGCTATAGCACGTGATGCCTCAGGTATTGGCCGGTGATATGGCTAGGGCAATGAATCAATTAAATAATTTTTAAAGGGTATACTCATGGGATTTAAATGTGGAATCGTTGGCTTACCCAATGTGGGCAAATCAACTTTATTTAATGCACTGACCAAAGCAGGCATAGAAGCATCTAATTATCCTTTTTGCACCATCGAACCCAATGTAGGCATAGTCACTGTACCAGATCCACGGCTTGATGCCTTGAGTGCAATCGTGAATCCGCAACAGGTACTTCCCGCCACCATGCAATTTGTGGATATTGCAGGTTTGGTTAAAGGCGCTTCCAGTGGTGAAGGTTTAGGCAATCAATTTTTAGCGAATATCCGTGAAACAGATGCCATAGCCCATGTCGTGCGTTGTTTTGAAAACCCGGATGTCATTCATGTGGAAGGAAGAGTCAATCCCTTAAGCGACATTGAAGTCATCAACACTGAGCTAGCTTTAGCCGATATGGACACCGTGGAAAAAGCCATGCTAAAAGCTGGCAAAAAACAGTCGAAGTGGTAATAAAGACGCATTGTTTGAAATGAAAACTTTTGAAAAAATCAAAGCCCACTTGGATGAAGGCAATCCAGTCCGCACGCTTGACACTTACTCCTGAAGAAGAATACAATCAGTCGCCGATTGTTTTTGCTTACAGCAAAACCGGTTCTTATACATTGCCAACGTGGATGACGATGGTTACGAAAATAACCCGTTACTCGATAAGGTTCAAGCACTGGCGTCCAAGGAAAATGCCAGCATCGTCGCCTTATGGGCTGCAACCGAAGCGGAATTGGTTGAATTGGACGACGCCGATCGACAAGAATTCATGGCCGATTTAGGACTTAACAGAACCTGGCCTGCACCGGGTCATTCGAGCAGGTTACGAACTGTTGGGTTTACAAACCTATTTCACTGCCGGGGTAAAAGAGGTACGCGCCTGGACCATTCAGCAAAGGAGCTACCGCACCACAAGCTGCAGGAGTCATTCACACGGATTTTGAAAAAGGATTTATCCGCGCTGAAGTGATCGCCTATGATGCCTTCATTCAATGCGGGTGAGCAAGGAGCCAAGGAAGCAGGGAAATTGCGACTTGAAGGCAAAGAATATATCGTTTACGATGGGGATGTCATGCATTTTCGATTTAATGTTTAGTTCGTAACATACCTAACATTAGCCTTTGCCTCGAGTTCTTCTGCCAGCTTTACTTTCAACTAATGGTGTTGAACTGATAACTTGCCCCAGCTGAGGCAAAGGATTCATATCATGCCATAGATTGCTACACTCATAGCGATTGGGTTGGTGTTCTTTGAATACTAGAGCTAAATGGTCCGTACTGGCTCTTAAGACTGGCTTATTTTGCGCATAAACTGCTGTCATCAGTAAGTTTGTGGCAAGGTTGAAAATAAGGATTCTCAGGCTTCATGTATGCTCCCAATGCAAGGTTTAATGGGTTTTAGATAAACAGGCATAAGAATTCAATGGGAAGGTGATGAAGGAGAACGTTTTATGTTATAATTAAAGGTACAAATTGGGGGCGACCTGGCTTCGACGTGGGTTGCAAAACCAGAAGTGCATGCCGAGAATGAGAACTCTCGTAAAACAGACTCAACTAAATATAAATGCAAACGATGAAAACTTTGCATGGATTGATGAGCTATCGCTGCTTAAGCATTTATAGTTAACCACACCGTGTACTGGCCATAAAACCCAGTGCCCCGTTGACCGAGCTCGCTTATCGGTATCGAATCAACGGTCATAGAAGATAAGCTAGTGTCTTAATCTATCCCGGATTAAGATGCGAAACTCAGGGAATCGCTGTGTACCATCCTGCCCGTCGGAGGGTCCACAGTTAAATCAAAAGACAAGGCTACGCATGTAGAGCTGAAGGCAGAGGATTTGCGGACGCGGGTTCGATTCCCGCCGCCTCCACCAATTATCAGACCATTTACGCACATCAAAGACCATGAAAAACCTTTATAAATTAAAGGGTTAATTACAAATTCTGCTAGTCTTTGATAGTCTAAGATAGCCTCCAAAAATCACAAAATGTACCCAAAATTTTGAAAAATTAATCCCAATTTGTGCCCAAAAATTTATAATTAAAATATACTAATTGTTTGTAAACGAACCAGATATCATCGGCCTATGTAAATAAATTACTGTGCCTAAATTCTACATCCATTTAATTCGCTTCCTTGAACATCTGGCCAATGTTTATTAGATGCCAGCAATTCAAACTGTGCTGTTTTGGAAAAGAAAGTTGTTTATAGCGGCGGATTATTATTTCATGACTTTCTTCACATTTTGCTATG
>CAWAUF010000027.1:0-66147 GCA_963785145.1 uncultured Gammaproteobacteria bacterium
TGCTCAACTTTTCACGAAACCATACGGGCCCGGGCCCGTGAGCGAGCCCGAGCCCGCCCGAGTTCCGCCTAATCTGTTTTTTTTTGCCATTTTAGTCAACATCATAACAATGCGATTCAGTAATTCTCTTGTTAATTGATAATATTCATCATGTATAATGTTTAAACGTTTGGATACCTCCAATATCGCTGCGGTTTCTGTAGCAGAACGTTTTTGCCATGCGGTAGAATCTACTTTTTTCGTTAGGGGAGAACTCTCCTGAGCCCTCAACAATATTCAATGAGATCGATGTCCCAGCTCGTTGAAGTTGGTCGGTTAAATAAGCTCTGCCGCGAGGAAAAGCTGTAGTGATTTTATCAATGAATACCACAACCTCAATGGAGGCTTGGTATACATCCAATTTTTCAAAATCGAAATAACTCATAGTTGGATTTCCTTATAATTAAGTTTTGGACTTGAAACAATTTCCTGTTGAGTGACATAGCGCTTTATTGTAATTTGGTTCGCTAAAAACAGAAATCACAAGGAGTAGCACTATGCCAATTGAGGACTTTATCATTACTGTATTTTGCTTAATAGATGATGAGTGTAAAAAAATCGGTGGTGGTCATAGATTAAGAACAAGAGGCTTTGAACCAAAGCTATCTGATAGCGAGGTCATCACAATGGATGTTGTCGGAGAGTTTTTGGGGAGGGATACAGATACTGGCATCTGGCGTTATTTTAAGGAGCATTGGTTTTCATTGTTTCCTGAACTAGGAAGTCGAGGTAATTATGCAAAACAATCAGCAAATTTATGGATAATAAAACAAAGAATACAGGCATCTTTTGCAGCCCAAAGTGGGGCATTATCAGATAAACTTCATATGGCAGATGGATTGCCAATGCCTATTTGCCATTTTAAACGCGCGGGATTTAGTTCCATCTTTAAGGGTATTGCATCCTATGGTTACTGTGCCTCCAAGAGCGAGACCTACTACGGCTTTAAAGGCAATCTTGCCATTGGTTCCGATGGGATGATCACAGGAATCACTGTGACGCCGGCTAACATTGATGAACGTGAATCATTATGGGACATCATTGGAAACATTCGCGGTCTTTTAATCGCAGATAAGGGTTTAATTGGCGAGGATTATCAAGCACAAATCAGAGAACACACACAAGTTAACTTGCAGACACCATTACGTAGCAATATGAATGACCCGAGAGGGAGCATTTTAGTCGCTGGCTAACATCAACAAGACGACTGGTTGAAACAGTTATTGGGCAACTATCGCAGCAGTTTCACATCGAAAAAGTCAGAGCAAGAGATCTGTGGCATTTAACAAACAGAATTGGGAGAAAAGTACTAGCGCATACTGTTGGTATGATGGTCAATAAAATATTAGGAAATCCTCCCTTACAATTTGAGTGCCTTGAAATTGTTTAAAAACCGGGCTCGGGCTCGCTCACGGGCCGGGGCCCGTATGGTTCCGTGAAAAGTTGAGCATCGCGTAAAGTTTCTTTTTTCATAGTGAAAAATCCAATATCGACTATGAAAAATTAAAAGATGACAGAAAACAAGAACTCAAGCAAGAAACAAAAGAGACGGGAGCCAAGCAGTTGAAGGTTACAATAAAACCTAAAAAGAGGAATTTTTAAGTTAGCGAGGGTGTTAAAAAAGCGCAACAGGGCATATTTCTAGACGATGTTTATTAATAATCAGGGGCTTCAACCTGCTTAAGTGTGTCCCCTTTATGTCCAGGGTATTAACCACTTTCTTCGGGAACATCCTGTGCCTCTTCCCATCCACAAATAAGACGCAATCCGATATCACTTTTCGGTTGATTCTAACAACTGCCTAGTTGTGGTATGCCCATAAATCGCTTTTGGAATAAAAGCCCGTGCTATCGGCAGCCGGTCTTCAGAAAGATTGTGTACCTTCTTTTAAAAGATTCAGCATTTTATAAAATCATGCGCTTTTCTGAATTAGCAAGTTCCTCAGAAGAATTATTAATTATTTTGGCGTGTATGGTCAGGGGATTTACTTTAATTCAAGATAGAAAACAATGAAGATGAATAATGGTTTTTTATTTTTGCTCATAAGTTAATTAGGGAAATGCTTTACTTATGTGCGGAATGTGGATATTATTGAACATATTTTCAATATGTATTATAACAACGGAAAATACTATGCCAAAGAAACATTTAAAAAATATACTTCCCCCAGTGCTGCAACAAATTATTTTAGAGTACGCTGCACTGGATAAAGATAAAGCAAGAAAATTGTTTGAAAAACCTAAATCAAATGCCATGTTCTTTGGAAGGGATGCTGTAATGATTCCCGCTAGGGTGACAGGAGCTCTATTGGGTCATAAATGGGATAACGGGGAGCCTTCGCTGATTGGACGAGGAAGCCCAGTAGTCGCGGTTGTTGCTATAGCAACACTACCCGCTGCTGCTCTTGTTACACTAGGTGTAGGTCTTACAGAGTTATCCATTTTCACCCACATTAGATATAAACAGAACAAGATTAAGAAAAACCTTACAAAAGTATTCGATACTGATTTGCTACAAAAAGCCGGTATTGTGCCATCTACATAGGTTTAACAAAAAAGCACTTAAGGGTCGGGGTGAGTAGAACGGCCAGATTACCCAGCCGAACCCTCTTTGACTTTTCACCATGCATTTCGAGCCCATATTTGGCTAACCTCTTAGGTAGCACACTGTAGATTTGACGAAAAAGACCGTTTCGTGTGTTTTTTTAATTCTGTTGTTTGACGTAGTCCTCAATTCTTCAAGTGTTTATGTCAAATTAAGTCGAACCAATTCCCATTTATTCATCCACTATAGAAAAGCTAGAAGCAATAGCCATAAAAAAAAAAACTGTATAATGGCCAGTCATGATTTTTCAAAATAAAAAGAATTAGAGGAGATTAGAATGAAAGTTGTATCCTTTTGTAAATTAGGGCTTCTGGCAGCCAGCATCGTTTTGGTTGCAGCCTGCTCTAAATCACCCGGTAGTGCAGATGGCGCACCTTTGGATGATGGAAGTGCTGCTGCCAATGGCTTAGGGCAAATGTCTCAATTTGCAGGTCAGGAAGCCGGTGAGTCTTATACTACTCAGGCTCCTCATAATCAATTGTATTTGTTCTCCTATGACGATTTTACTTTGGCCTCCAAATACTTACCCTCTGCGAATGCCCAAGCCGAATACATGCGATCCCATCCAGGTGCACGCGTTTTGGTGGCAGGACATACAGACGAACGGGGCAGCCGTGAATACAACATCTCTCTGGGTGAGCATAGAGCCAATGCTGTGGCCGATATTTTGCGCATGGCCGGAGTGAGCAGACAACAAGTGCGTGTCGTAAGTTATGGCAAAGAGCGTCCTGCCAATTTAGGCCATGACGAAGCCTCTCATGCTCAAAACCGACGTGTAGAATTCATTTATGAGGCCACAAGATGATTCATTGCAAAAAACAAATTCTCGCAGTTCTCCTACTGGTGTTTCCATTGACTCTACGGTCTCAAGCCCCGGTAGTGGATGAGAGTGAGAATTTTGCAATGACTGAGGAACAGGCCTGGGGATCTCCCGAGGGTTCCTCAGGTTTTGATCATCAAAAGTATGAGAGCCGAAGACTCCAGAGCTCGAAAGGATAAATATTCCAGTCGGATCGATGAAGAATCGCCCCTTGTGAAAGAAGACAGAAATTTCGAATCTCCTTCTTCCCGAGCTCAAGTGAATGACAGTGCCAATTTAATCGACAAAATACAAAGCTTACGCCAAGAAATTCAAGAACTGCGCGGTGAGCTTGAAATTCAAGCCCATGATTTAAAATTATTGCAAGAACAGCAAATTGCCTTTTACAAGGATTTGGATTCTCGACTGGGTACTGGTGTCAGTAAACTTGCACAATCAAAGCCAGCTGTGATTACGCCGCCGGCTTTGAAACCACCAGTTTCCTCCCTAAGTGAACCCAAGGTTCCACCGAAAGAGGCTAAGATTGACCCAGTCTCAACCAAGCCTATGATTGCTGTGTCTAGGATTAATCCCGCAGATGAACAGATCAGCTACTTAGCGGCTTATGAATTAATAAAAAACAAACGGTACGATGAAGCCACGAGTGCCATGCAAAATTTCGTACAAAAATACCCTCAGGGTGGTTATACAGCAAATGCTGAGTATTGGCTGGGTGAGTTGTGCTTACTCAAAAAGGACTACCCTAAATCCATCGCGCATTTTGAAACGGTTTTAATACACTTCCCATCGTCCAGTAAAGCAGCTGCGTCCATGTTGAAAATCGGTTATGCTTATGCGGCTTCTGGTGATGTTTTATCAGCAAAAAAACGCTTGCAAACCGTTGTTAAAGTTTATCCCAATACAGCTTCTGCTCAATTGGCCACTACAAAATTGGTATCCCTTAACGCCTTATGAACCCTTTAGAGCATAGTCTAAGAATCACTGAAGTCTTCCACTCATTGCAGGGAGAATCGGTTACCGTTGGATTGCCTACGGTTTTTATTCGTCTTACGGGTTGTCCCTTAAGATGTCAATATTGCGATACGGCTTATGCCTTCAGCGGTGGTCAAATTAAAACCATAAAGGATATCATGGATTCACTGGTTGTCTTTGGTTGTCAGTATGTTTGCGTGACCGGCGGTGAACCCTTGGCTCAACCTGGCTGCATTCCCTTACTTTCCAGCCTGTGTGAGGCCGGTTATCTTGTTTCGCTTGAAACCAGTGGGGCACGAGACATTTCTCAGGTGGATCCCCGCGTTGTCATCGTCATGGATCTAAAAACACCGGACTCCTTAGAGTCTGATAAAAATCGATGGGCTAATCTGGATTTTTTAAAGCCCAAAGATCAAATTAAATTCGTTCTCTGCAGTCGTAGGGATTACGATTGGGCCGTTGATGTGATAAAAGAACATCAATTGGCACAGCGGGTGCATTTGCTTTTTTCACCCAGCTGGAATCAGCTCAAGGCTCGAGAGCTTGCGGATTGGATAGTGCAGGATAAATTACCTGTGCGGTTTCAATTGCAATTACATAAAATTTTATGGAATGACGAACCAGGTCATTGACAAAGGAGAACATTATGCATTGGCTTGCTCAAGCTCCGGCTAATATTGCTTTAATCAAATACATGGGCAAGGAAGATGAGACAACCAACCTTCCTGCTAATTCTTCCTTATCCTATACCTTACCTCATTTATTAAGTACCGTGAAACTCGAGCAGTTAACACAAAAAAAAGACATTTGGGAGCCGCTTAACATTCCTGGAACTGCCGATTTTACTTTGCCCTTGGAAGCACAAAATCGCTTCATTGAACATCTAATGCGTATCAAAAGAACCTTTGGCTTTGAAGGCGGTTTTATAATCCAATCGTCTAACAATTTTCCTCATTCGACTGGTCTAGCAAGCTCAGCCTCCAGTTTTGCTGCATTGACGAAATGCGCCTTGCTTGCCTTATGCCAATTGACAGGTAAAGCCATGCCTTCCATTGATGAGCAAGCGCAATTAAGTCGTCTGGGTTCAGGTTCTTCTTGCCGTTCCTATTATTCTCCCTGGGCTTTGTGGAAGAAAGATGGGGTTTCAGCAGTGGATCTGCCTTATGATCATCTAATCCATCAGGTGGTGGTGATCAACAGTCAAGAAAAAGAAGTATCATCAAGACAGGCGCATCAACGAGTGAAGACCAGCGTTCATTATGCAGGGCGCTGCAAACGAGCGGAAGAGAATTTAAAAGTATTACTTAATGCCTTGAGGTCTCAAAATTGGAAAGACGCGTATCAAATTTGTTGGCGTGAATTTCAGGACATGCATCTTTTATTCAGCACCTGCGAGCAATCTTTTTCTTACATCACAGAGTCGGGGAAGAATTTATTGCAAACCCTGGAAAAATTTTGGGAAAAAACTGAGGATGGCCCTATAGTGACTATGGATGCTGGTCCGAATATACATTTATTATATCGGTCGGATCAGGCATTGATGGCGGAGCAATTTAAACGGACTGAATTGGTGGGTAACTACGATGTTTTGTGATTTTCAAACCCTAACGTATGGAAAATGGATTTTGGCTGGGGAACATGCTGTTCTTAGAGGAAATGAAGCTTTGGTTTTTCCCATTAAAGAAAAACAGTTGATTTTTACGTATCAAGCCAAATCATCTTCTCTCAGTGCAGACTACACCGGCATTTTCGGTGCTCAAATGCAGTTATTATTTTGGAGTGTGCTTGAACAAGGCATTCAATTGTTAGGAGGTTCATTGAATCAGTTGCAGGGGCATTTCCACCTGTATTCAACGATTCCTGTGGGCGTTGGCTTGGGTGCTTCAGCGGCCTTGTGCGTTGCCATGAGTCGCTGGTATTGCGCCCAGGGTATGATGGATGACTCCAATTGCCATGAATTTGCTAAAAATTTAGAGCATTTATTTCATGGAACCAGCAGTGGCTTGGATATAGTCGGCGTGGCTTCTGAGGCAGGGGTGTGTTTTAAAGCCGGTGTTTCTACTCCTTTACAACAAAACATTCAACCTCAATGGTATTTGTCTTCTTGTAATCAAATTGGGGTGACTTCGGATTGCATTGAACAAGTCCAAAGTCTCTGGGAAAAAAATGCCAAATCAGCTTTGGGCATAGATGCTCAAATGGTGGCCGCCGTGCATGAATCGAAAATTGCCCTGGAAAAATCCGATGCCAATTCCATACATAACTTGGCAAAGGCAATCAATAAAGCTGGAGATTGTTTTTTTCAGTGGGGCCTCGTGAGCGAAAGTTTACAACAACACATGAACCAATTGCTTGCAGCAGGAGCCATCGCCGTTAAACCCACCGGATCCGGTGGAGGAGGCTATGTTTTAAGTTTGTGGGACGAAGCTCCGAAGGGGATGGAAATGGAGTTGACGCGAGTTTGATACTCGTCAGCGATAGCCATAGCGATTGTCGACGTCTATTTGCTCATAGTCTTGTCCATTTTCTTCTAAATAAGCGTCCAAAGCCTCTGCGTTCACATCAAAAACAGTCAAATCATCCTCTGGCCAGGTTTCTATTGCTCGTCCTTTTCTCAATGCAGCACGATAACCAGTGACTGCGTCTGCAAAGCCTTCATCATACAAAGATCCCTGTTGCTCATAAGTGCATTCAGAATCTTCTAATAATCGTGATGCGGCCAGGTTAATTTTTCAGACTTCCTGGAATTGAATAACATGTTTTGAAGAAAATAGCCTGCTGGGTTTTGAGAACCTTTGGACTCTTGTTCTTTGGGAGCTAAGTTTTCTGCAATTTCCTATAATGATCCTGCTAATTTACCAAAGAACAAATGGTTAAGCCAGTCTTTTGAATCAGGATTAAACTCAAAATTAAAGCAGGAAAACACTGTAAAAAATGAGAAATAAGACTTGGACTGCAGTCACTGCAAGGCCATTTTGGATCATGGCTTTGACGTTCTCACTGCCTGCAAAACCCATAGCTGCAAACATATTGGCACCGGGATAGGCGAAATTAGTCACACGCGTAGCAAACAACATGCATAAAGCAAAGGTGAGCATGGGCAATTGCAACAGCTTGACACTGGGGCTAAATATTTGATGCAGCAATTGGATGGTCGCCTCAGCAGCTCCTGGCATACCAAAAGCCCCAGTGAAACCGATTAATATCGCCAACAATGGTTTTCCACCTATGTGAATCCAAGGAGTTAATAATTGAGTCAATGCAGTGAATCCACCCGCTTGATGAATCAGAGCTATGAAGGGATCAAATAAAACAAATAAAAAGAAGAGATGCATGCTTTTACCCATGCCCTCGGTCAACAAATTAAAAATTTGCTTTAAATTCAGTTGATTTGACAAACCAGTAACTAAAGCTAAAAACAGCATCACGAAAATCACGTAGGGTGTTTTGGCATGGGCAAATAAACCATAAATTACACAGGCTGCAAAGGATAATAAAAAGACTATTGTGGTGCGTTTTTGTTGTCTGTTGGGGACAAAGGGTTCCGAAGTATCTTGGTCTACACAGCTTTCATGGGCATATTGTGTTTGCAATCGAGAAGCCATAAACCAAGTGGTGATCAAGGTTATTAGGGCAACTGGGAAGCGAAGCATATAGAATCACCGAACCATAACTTAATCCAGTAATCCCTAATAAAGCCACGAGAGGCGGAGCAAAAGGACCAAGAATCAAGGCTTCTTCAGCTGAGGCCTGCATCAGCACGGCTAGGCTTGGGCGCGACAACCCCACTGAGCCTGCGATGGGACGTAAACTGGGAGCAAGGATTGCTAATCCGCCGGCTAATGTCCCCAGCAAGCCGACGATAGATAAAGCATGAAATCACGATTCCAATTTTCGCTCGATGCTGAGTATTAATTCCAATCCCATAGACGATTTGATGCACTAGTGTATGACTGACTTGAGTATGAGTTAAGATTTCCCCTAATCCACGGCCTAGCATGATGATAAAACCCACCAAGGCCATGAAAGAGCCCAGTGCCTGAGCCATCGAATTTCCAATCGCGATGGGGCTACTGAAATTCCACAAATAGCCCAAACCCACACAAATGGCCGTAGCAATCAAAGGATCCACATTGCGAAACAACATCCAAGCATAAAGAACAATGATGGATAAACTGGCTAATTGAAAGTACAAAGACACTAACTGATCACTCCAACCTGCGTTAATCCTTGTGAAATGCCTTCGATACCCAAACCAGGCTTGTCTGAAAGTGTGATTGTATTCTCCACGAAGGCGTGCTCCACCGAGGATATAATTGTCGGCAATAAGGTAAATTGGATCCAGATCAGCATAGAAACATCGGGTTTACTTAAAGCAAAACTAGCGACAGCGGCTATTCCAATCGGCGACTCCAGCATGCATCCAACCATTGATTTTCATCTGGCGGTTTTTGCAATGTGATAAATCGCTTGAGCATTGGCAATTCCTCCCGATTTCATCAATTTAATATTGACTCCATCGCAAGCCTTCCTGGTGGCAATTTAGGGCGTCTTTGGCCGAAAAACAAGCCTCATCGGCGATAATGCAGCAATCGACTTGGTCGCGGATTGCTTTTAAGCCTTCTGAATCTTGGGCCTTAATGGGTTGCTCGACCAGAGGAGATATTCAATCCCAGTTGATTAAAGGCCTCAATGACTTTTAAAGTATCCTTAAAAGACCATCCTTGATTGGCATCAACCAACAAGGTGATTCAATCCCTACCGCTTTACGAATGGCCTGGACACGTTGGATGTCTTCATTGGATTTAAGCCCAATTTTATTTTAATGCTTATGTGCCCTTGATTTACCAAAGCAATGGCATCCTCAACCATGGCTCCTATATCTTTAAGACTGATAGTGATGCAAGAGCTGATGGTGTTATGATTACCACCCAATAACTGGTATAAAGGCAAGCCACAATATTGAGCAAATAAATCATGCAATGCGATATCAATGGCCGCTTTTGCAGAGGTATTGGCTGAAATAGCCTCCTCATTCATTTGGAGTAAGGCATTCAATTCAGTGATGGATCATGCCAATTAATTGGGGACCTAAGAACGTTCTTAATTGCGGTGGTGATGGACGTTGTGCTGTCTCCGGTGATGGCTGGCGTGGATGCGGCTGAATCCATAACCGCAATGACCACTGTCCGTTTTAACCATAACACCACATCATCCACATAATTCGTTTGCCGAACAGCGGTGATGAAGGGGCGAATCAAGGGAATTTTAATTGAGCTATTTGAATTTCAGTGATCTTCATAGACTTGCTAACAATTCAAGTGTGTGAGGCTGATTCTACAACACATCCCTTTTCAAGAACAATGATTATTTATCAAGTTCGATGAACTGATGAGTTTTTGGCAACAAGCCAAATCACGCCTTGGTTAACCCAAGCTGAAAAAAGAAGCACAATTTTGCTCAAAAGAATCCCTAACCTGTCGAATAACCCCATTTAACTTGTTCTCATCCATTCTTAAATTGGGTTTTAATTCTTGTACAATCTTGCATCTTGCTTGATCAAGCCGCTTTGCAAGTCCACCGAGAGAAGCCTCATTAGGGTTAAATTTTGTGAGGATCTCTCAGGGATAAACCGCGGTAAGTCGACATCGAGGTTTCAAATGTCAACAGCCCCTAATCTTTTTGCAAAAATAATGGTACTATAGATTCACAGGGGTAGTCCAGAATTTACGTCATCAGCCAGCAATTCCCGGTTAAGTTGTGCTCCAACTTAAAAAATACAGATATGTTTTAAATTTAATCAAAAATATTGCACTTTTTTTTATCATAAAAGCGTTTATATGGCTTGTAAAATTTATATATTGATTTTTTTTTAAACAAATGCTTTAATAGTCATTAAATTACCAGTATAAAAAATTTATTTACTAGTTGCTGCTTTAAATTAACGGAGACTTGCATGAGATATTTAGTAAACGACCCTAATCTATCTGAAAATATATACAACCAGTTAACAAATACATACACAGGATTTAAAGGACTCCTTAACCCAAGTACTGGTGAATTTATTTTTGATGCAGAGTGTTATAATCAATCTTTTTTTAATAATCAAACAGATAAAGAAACTTGGGTACCTTTTTATGTAACTCGTTATCGAAATGATGACATGGATCGCGGCGTATGGTTTAAACCAGCTCTACCTGCTAATCATCCTAATAAAAAACAATTAGATGATATGCTCAACACAATTACTGGAGCAATTAATCAATATGATAATATTAGACATGCAAAATCTGAAGCAGCGAAAAATAATTTTTGTACAGAGGTCGTATTAGCAGACCATACTATGCAAGAAGAATTATTAAACAATAAGCTTAAAAAAGACAGAGAATATCTTTACCATTTAGTAAAAGTTGTACAAACTGCTTTAAAAGATGCTCTTCCTGGCATGCTATCACCCTTCATTGACGTTGTGGCTTCCTATATGATTAAACCGTTTATTAAAAATGAAAGTGCAGGAAGTATAATATTGTTTAAAGAGCCAGAACAAATGAAAAAAAGACAGCTAGAGATTCAATTAGAGAAGGAAGAACGAGAAAGACAAAATGTTGGAGCATGGATGGATATGTATCCATCAACGGGCTAATCTGAGGTTCTATGCTTTGCAATTAGCCTGAATGTTTGAGGCTAATTGTAAATTCATATAGAGTAAAAACATCTCTTACCCCCCCTGTCTTTCGCACTTTCTACAGGGAAAATCTTCACAAACCAAGTTCCTAATAATCAGGAAAGTGCACTAAAAAATTGGGTGAATGGTCTCATACAGTCCGTTAAAATGCTGTTAGAGCGTATGCGTTCGGCCAAATACACCTACCATCGAGCTAAAAAATGCATAAACTGAGCTTCTCAAAAAGAGGAGCTTGAAATGAAAATAAAAGAAAAATATTGGGATGGTATATTTAAAGGATATGAATGCGGTGGATTATCGCAAGAAGATTTCTGCAGAGAACAAGGCATTCCTATTGCCACATTTAAGTACCAATGGCGTAAAAGGATAGCGTCAGGAAGCCAAAAGGCCGATTCACAAAATAAATCAGATAAACCGAGTCATTTTGAACCGATACTGATTAGTGCCGAGGACTCTATTTGTCAGGAAGCTGTAACGAGTCAGTCGATTATTATCCGTTTTCCTAACCAGATTTGCTGTGAAGTAAAAGCAGCTATCAAGAGCAAAGATTTTTCCTCCTTACTGAATCAGCTGAGGTTGCTATGCTGATTCCAGAAGAAGTTCGGGTTCATTTATATTGCGGGGTTACCGACATGCGCAAGTCCATCAATACCTTGGCTATACTGGTACATGAAGTGTTTGGAATGACGCTGACATCAGGGCATTTATTTTTATTTCGTAGTCGCTGTGGCTCCAAACTCAAAGCCTTGTACTATGAGGAGTTTGGCTTTACCTTATGGTATCGCAGATTAGAGAAGGGAAAATTCATTTTCCCACGAAATATAGAAGGTCATATTGAGTTAACGAAAGAGCATTTCAATTGGTTAATGGCGTCTAATAAATACACGTTTCATCCTGGGGAAGAGCCTGCAATTTATTGCGATTTTCATTAAAAAAAGCTCATAAAATCAGGGTGGTTATGGTATAATTTCTTCATGAAAAAGACTCATGACCACTCCATTTTTTCTCCTGAATTTCAAGCGGTTCTTGCACCACTTCAACAGGCTGAAATTGAATCATTACAACAACAAGCGCAAGAAGAGTAGTTCTTTTTGACTACCAGCAAACCCGACAGGCTCAATGGCCCAAGCAAATACTCAAAGATTTTAAGGGCTATCTGCAAACCGATGGGTATAAGGGCTATGATTGGGTGGACGACCATTCGGATATTATTCATTTGGGGTGTTTTGCTCACGCCAGAAGGCCTTTTGCAAAGCTTGTAAAAATTGCTAAAACCACGGGAAAGTCGCACCAGGCTGTAGCTTACATTAAAAAGCTCTACCTGATTGAACAGCATGCTCGTAACAACGACTACACCGCCCAGCAACGATATGAGCTTCGTTTGCAACAGGCAAAGCCAATCCTTGAGGACCTTAAAATCTGGTTGGATAAAACAATAAAAACGACAGCCCCTCAATCCGAACTAGGCAAGGCTCTGGACTATATGCATCTTCGATGGAATGAGCTTACTGCTTATCTTTTGGTTGGTTCACTGGAAATAGATAACAATCTCATAGAAAATCTTATCAGACCATTTGCTTTAGGACGAAAAAATTGGATGTTCTCAGGTAGCCCCAGAGGCGCTCATGCCAGTGCACTATTCTATAGCCTTATTGCAACAGCTAAGGCTAATGGACTCAATCCCTTCGATTATTTAAAAACCCTTTTTGAAAACATCCGCTCTTGTAAAACAGCCGAAGACTATAAAGCCCTATTGCCATTTAACCTGATTAACCCTAATTAATTGACCCGCTTAATTCAACCCGTATTTAGCCGACGCATACAAATAAAAGAGGTATTAAAATTTATTAAGTGCACCAACTGAAATCTTTTATCGGTGTCGTTGTAAAGGAGCCTGCATCCCTTGTTGTGCACTTCTACAATTTATAATATCTAGAGTAACTCCGCTCTCTTGAGCTTTGTTGCAACACTCTTGATTGCAAAGAAGGCTATAGAAAATTCCCGTCCAATCCGAAACCCTTGTGCAACAGGCGGCATATAAATTAAAGGAAAAAAGTAGGGTTGTTGCAAGAAGTAATGTATTAATCTTAGTAATAGCACAATGTTTCATAGAGCTTCTCCAGTTAGGCATTGATATCGCACGGCAATAAAAATGCTGCAAGGCCAAAAAAACAAATGGAAAATTATGACTTCTATAATTTTCAGCAAGCTCTATAAGAGCCCACTTAACTAATATTATAGATGTCTAAACTGACCCCGTGGCGTTTTTGACTTGTTCTTAGGGGTTAGAACCCCTTATTGATCCTAAAATCATTTTTGATTAAATTTAAAAAATATCTGTATTTTTTAAGTTGGAGCACAACTTAACCGGGAATTGCTGGTCATCAGCAGGAGATGTCTCCTAGGTCGACATGACGTACTTCTTTGGGAGGTTATGATACAATTCGATAACACTATGAAATCGAATTGTTGAATGAGATTGATTATTTGGCTCTGGAATACGATTGTTGCCAGTAGCTCATTGAATTTTTTAAAGACAAAATTTCAGGCAAAATCACAAAAGAAATGCGATCATGCGCTTTACGAAAAATGTCCTATGCTTAGATGGAACTCATTTTTCGAATGATCCCATGAATCATCACATTGCCCTTATTTGTTTTATTATTCTATTCATTATCATAGCACTGGTGTTCGTTTGGGACATTACCCAAAAAAAACATTCCATCTTACGCACTTATCCTATTATTGGACACTTGAGGTATTTTTCAGAATGGCTAGGGGTTTTTCTAAGACAATTTTTTTACACCCGCGAGAGAGAAGAATTACCCTTCAATCGATTCGAACGCTCTTGGATCTACCAAGCCTCTAAAATGATTTACCCCATGGAAGGATTTGGTTCCACACGAAATCGAAAACCCCTTGGCACCATCTATTTTATTGACGCACCCTTCCCTCTTTTAGAAGAACACATCCAAGAAACTCAGGCAATTACCATAGGCCCTGATTGCCCCTTTCCCTATGTCACCAAAGCCTTTGTCAATATTTCAGGAATGAGTTATGGCTCCATTTCCAAAAATGCGGTTTTAGCCCTATCTAAGGGTGCAAAAATGGCACAGTGTTGGTTAAATACCGGGGAAGGGGGATTGTCCTCTTACCACTTGGAGGGTGGGGCCGATTTGGTTGCACAAATTGGTACTGCCAAGTATGGTTATAGGGACTCAAAAGGACATTTATCCATTCGACGATTGAAAAAGGCAAGCAGCCATCCCCAAGTCAAGATGTTTGAAATCAAACTCAGTCAGGGGGCAAAGCCTGGGAAAGGAGGGCTATTGCCTGCAATCAAAGTCACCCCCGAAATTGCTAAAATGCGCGGCATTCCTGCCTTTGAAGATTCCGTGAGTCCAAATCGTTTTCCTGAAATCAATGATACCAATGAACTGCTGGATTTTATTTATAAGGTGAAAACCATCACTGGCAAACCCACGGGTTTTAAAACCGTATTAGGAGATTATGCTTGGATAGAAGAGTTATGCCAGATGATTCACAAAAAGGGGCTGGAGTATGCTCCTGATTTCATTACCCTAGATGGGGCAGAAGGAGGAACTGGAGCCGCTCCTGCTAACTTGATGGGATACATGGGGTTGTCCTTGGATGAAAGTTTGCCGGCACTCATAGACATTTTAATCGAATACGATTTGAAAAAAAGAATCGTGGTGATCGCATCGGAAAAATTAACCACACCCGATAAAATTGCCTGGGCTTTTTGCATTGGCGCTGATTTGGTGAATTCAGCCCGAGGATTTTTATTTTCATTAGGCTGCATACAAGCCATGCGATGCCATAAAGACACTTGCCCCACTGGCATTACTACTCATAATCCTTGGCTTATGCGAGCCCTAAATCCAAAAAACAAAGCAGTTCGAGTGTGTGCTTACCATCGAAATCTTGAAGCAGGGGTGAAAATGATATGCCATTCTTGTGGAGTCAATGATCCGAGAAAATTAAAAAGAACCCATGCCAGAATCGTTTCAGAACACGGAACCTCCATCTCTTTAAACGACGTGTATCCAGAAAAAGAACCTGGGATAAAATTAAAAAAAATGAAACTTAAAAAAACAAAGTGAAGAATTAAGAGGTGTATGTGATGAATGTCATTAGGATAACTGTTTGCAATGGATAGTTTAAACAAAAGATACCAGGACATGGCTTTGAGCATCCAAAACGCCAGAAAGAACATTCATTCCACTTTCAAAAAGCGCAATCTTAGCAAAACGGCACGGGAAAACTATGACAAGGCCTGTGCGGAATTTTACAGGATCTATCACCTGTGGCACATCAATGATCACTTATATCCGGATCAAAACAAACTCAAACAGGGCGATCCCACTGCAATTCAAACCGCGCTCCATTATTTAGAAGCTGATTTGTATTATTTTAACTCAGGATATCATAAGGAATTCATCACATCGGGTATTAAAAAATTAATCGCAGTGAAACCCAATGCATTCACAAAACAACAATTGAAACAATTGGAATCCATTTTATTAAACAAAGTAAGGGCTCCTTACTGCAGAGAATTCAGATATTACTGCAGACTGGCTCGGGTGTTGTTACCAAGCCCTGGATTGCAGGAACAATTAATGCAATTAAGCAATTGTTCGGACACTGGGTTTCACCAAAGAGCACAATGGATGTTGAATTACATGAAGGATTCCCCATCACTATGAAGAACGATGAACTCGGATAAAGCAATTCAATTGCTCAAATGTTTTGGTAATTATTCACCATAAAAACCCTAAGCCCGCCTGCGGGTTTTTGGGTAAATAAGAACATAGCACTTAGTATTCATTTTTTGTCTATAATTAACACAAAAGGTATTCACCGGGGATTATAATGATCAATATAGAAATTAATACCCAGCCAGATGATGAAACCTGTGGTCCTACTTGCCTACATGCCCTATATCGTTACTATAAGTATGACATCAGCTTGGAAGAAGTGGCAAAAACTATAAAACGTTCCGCTTCTGGCGGAACTTTAGCCCCCTATTTGGGGACTCATGCCCTTGCACGCGGTTTTTCGGCCTCTATTTTGATCAACAACATGGATATTTTTGATCCCAGTTGGTTTGAACACAGCGAAGCGGCTGTGAACATCTCTGCCAAACTGGAAGAGCAACTTCTATACAAAAATGATCCAGGAATTGTGCAATGCAGCAAAGCCTATCAAGAATTTTTAGCAGCCGGGGGGATCATCAAATATAAATTCCTCTCCATCGAATTATTAAAGGAATATTTCAGCTATAAGTTGCCTCTGATTACTGCATTAAGCTCTACCTACTTATACAACAGCCCACGTGAGGTCTCTGTGAACCAGGTCTCTCATTTTGATGACGTTAGGGGTACACCTTGCGGTCATTTCGTGATCATTGCAGGCTATGATGAGGTCCATAAACACATCATCGTAGTGGACCCTCATAAGGAAAACGTCCTATCCCGCAACAATTATTACAGGGTGAGTGCACATCGCTTGATCAATGCAATTTTAATGGGAATGGTCACCTACGATGCAAATTTATTGATTATTCAGCCTCTTTGAGCGCATCTTGCGGATGCTTTTCATGTGAATGAAATGTTTGACGGCGAATTCAGTGGTCAGGGAGAGCATATTTAATTTTCCTGGCGCTCTAACATCCTTAATCCCAAAAAAACTCGAAATGACCGCTCAAAATCAAGACCTGGAGCTTTCTTTTATTTTGCTGCGGGGACCTATGCAACCGTTGTATTAAGAGGACTGGTCTGCTTTACGTCATTTTATTAAATAAACAGGTTTGGGAATGTCCGCACGTTGCCAAGCTTGTTTGAATTGTTGTCTTACTTGCTTGGCGTTTTCTTTTTCACCCAATCGGTCGTACACTTCGGCTAAACCATACAAAGACCAACCGCTTTGAGGGTGTTGTTTTAAATCTTGCAAAAACACGGACTTGGCTTCTTGATATTGGTCATTATTTAAAAGAGCCTTGGCTAATAATTCTCGCACGGGAAAATACCAAGCGGGTGGATCGCTGTGAAGGAAGGTGTCTTCCAGTTGAATGGCTTGTTTGAATTTATCAACCATGAGACTCTCGTCTTGGGCTTTGTGAGCGAGCAATCCCTCTAAAATCATTTGACTCAATTTCATCAGTTCAATCCCACGCGGTCCTGAGTTTGCATCCGAGGGCCCTTTTTGAATGATAGCCTTTAGTTTATCCAACTTACTTTTTGCCGCGTCGATTTGATTGGCTTCTAGGTCTGCCAGGGCTTGGACGTAATACCAAATGGCGGTTACGTATTGATACTTTGAGTCGGGTTGAGGATATTGCCGTATTTTATCCCATTCTCCGAAGCGTGCTAAGGCCAACAAGGATGGAGTCAGCCATTTTTGCAACAGCACATTGTTTTCAATTAGGGTTTTGCTTTTGGAGGCTAATTCTTTTGCAGTCGTCATCGCCAATTCTTTGCGGCCTTCCATGTAAGCCGAGGCCACCAAATAATCGTAATTGTGATAAGCCAAGTATTGCACTACTGGTTCAAAACCTTGGCGTTTGCATTCACCTAAGTAATCTTGCCACACCTGAATGGCTTTTTGATTGACTAAGGTGGACTGATGGTACTGACCCAATAAGTAATAAATATGGCAAGGCATGTGATTCATGTGTTCAGAACCCGGAACAAGCTGAGGCAAAAGATTGGCATTCTTGATTGCATCTTGGGGGAAGGGGGTGGCGTCCATGAAGTGAACGTAAAGATGATTTGCACCCGGATGGTTGGGGGATAATTTCATCGCATTTTCTAATGTGTTACGTATTTCTAGGGAATGGGGTTCCGGTTGTTGTGTTTTATGATTCCAAAATTTCCATTGGGTGAGATCAAAAAGGGATGCGGGCATACAGAGCTTGTGCATCGGCATCTTGAGGGAATAACTGACTCAGCTTTCGCATTTCATTGGCATAGTCTTTGGCCTTATCACCGCTGAACATACTGAAGGAGCTACATAGACCTGCAATTTGAGTCAGATGTTCGGAAGTAACGGCCTCGTAACGACTAGTAAGCGCAGCAATATAGGCGCGTTCAGCAGTGTTCAAAAGGATTGACGTACTTGGCTGCCAAATGAATGGCCTTTTTGGCCTCTTCCAGTTCACGTCCAGTGTAGGGGGCTGAGGTTTTAGAGCCAAGGGCTAAGGCTAAACCCCAATAGCACATGGCACAATGCGAATCGAGGGTGATGGCTGCACGAAATGAGCGTATGGCCTCATTGAATTCAAAACTGTAAAGAAGGATCAATCCTTGATCAAAATACACTTGGGACATCGCATTTTTGGTTTGAATAGGGCGATGGAAAGTCCAAGGTTGGTAAAGGTCGGAGCGACTTTTTTATTCTTGTTGGCATTGGCCATGCAAAAAATCAATCCAAACAATGCACAGAATAAGACTATCTTTTTTTTCATTGGGTTCATCCTTGAGCCCATTTAATCCACAAATTGATAATACACTTCATTCTCTTTGATCATGCCCAATTCATAACGTGCTTCTTCTTCTAATGCCTGATCGCCGCTTTTTAATTCCTTGATGTTTGCCTCTATGGCCTTATTGCGTTTGGCCAATTGTATGTTTTCTTTTTCATGATTTTTCAGTTTTTTCTCAAGGCTTAGCCATTGGATTAAATTGCCCTCGCCTAACCACAGTTTATTCTGCAGGAGAATGACTACAAGCACTAAAATGATGAGTATGGGCCGCATCCGAATACCTTTATCAATACATCAGAACCTTACCATTCTATCTGTAAACAGAGGCTAGTTACAATTTAATTGCAATGATTCAATGGAAAACATTTTCTTAAAATCACTTCTATACTTTTAAAACACAAACTGGACGTGTTAAAAAAATGAGGTATTTGAAAAAGAAGGAAAATTTTGGGCAATTGGTTAACAAGCCTGAACCCGCCTTAAAAAATAAATGCATTGCGTTCAAATCCTCTTATCAAAAATCATTAGGTCTGATGAAGACTGTGGATAAATTAAATAAGTGCTTTGAAATGTTCAATGCGCTTTTGTTTAAAGCAAGATACGATTACATCGGTTATTTAATGTGGATAGGGCGTTATAATCTAATTCGCCATTTGTTTGCAGACAAAAAATCCAGTGTAAAAAGATACTCCAGAATTAAAAAGTTAAGGAAAAAACGATCGCAAAGGATGTTTTTGCGAGACTCAAAAGGAATTAAAATAGCCCAAAACCAGCATTCATTCTTTAACCATTGCAATCAAGTGAAATCAAAGGATGTGGCGATAGCGATCGCAGCCAATGAGGCTCAAATTCAAAAATCGTCACGACAAAAACACAGCGCTCCCATCATAAGGTAAAGCAATTTCCTCATTAATCCGTAACAACTGATTGTATTTTGCAGTGCGATCTGTGCGACACAATGAGCCTGTTTTGATTTGTCCGCAGCCAGTGGCTACTGCCAGATCGGCTATGAAAGGGTCTTCGGTTTCGCCTGAGCGGTAGAGACATGATGCATCGATAATTGTTTTTTTGAGCTAATTCAATGGTTTTTCTGGTTTCACTGAGAGTGCCTACTTGATTGGGTTTGATGAGAATCGCATTGGCCAGGTTTTGATGAATGCCTTCTTGCAGCAAAACGGAATGCGTCACAAAAAGATCATCTCCTACCAATTGAATGGTTTGCCCAAGTTTTTGTGTTAAAGCGATCCATCCAGCCCAATCTTTCTCATCCAACCCATCCTCAATGCTGACTATGGGGTAATTGGAAACCAAAGAGACATAATAATCAATCAGTTGATTAGAGTTGAGTCGTTTGTTTTCAGACGGTAGGCAATAAACACCCTGATCATAGAGTTCTGATGCGGCTACATCCAAGGCGAATACGATGTCTTCTTTCAACCGAAAACCGGCTGATTCGACGGCTTGGCTTAGCAAGTCTAGGGCATGTCGGTTGGATTGGATGTTGGGTGCAAAGCCGCCTTCATCGCCTACTGCCGTGTTTAATCCGGCTTGTTTTAAAATGGATTTTAAAGTGTGAAAAATTTCCGTTCCCATGCGTAAAGCCGTGGGAAAATCTTGAGCCCCAACAGGAATGATCATGAATTCTTGTATGTCTAAGTTATTATCGGCGTGCGCTCCACCGTTTAAAATGTTCATCATGGGAACGGGCATGGACATTCGTTCACCTTGATTGAGGCTAAGGTATAAGGGTTTGTTTTGAGCCTGAGCTCTGGCCCTGGCACAGGCCAAAGACACGGCAAGAATGGCATTGGCCCCAAAATGGTTTTTGTTTGCAGTGCCATCGAGCTCACACAAGGTTTGATCCAAAGTCTCTTGATTGGACACAGAGAAACCTTTGAGAACCCCTCTGATTTCAGAGCCAACAAAGGCCACTGCTTTTTGCACACCTTTCCCATGATAGCGATGGTTATCCCCATCTCGAATCTCACAGGCTTCACGAGAGCCTGTGGATGCACCGGAAGGCACACTGGCACGGCCGAGCATGCCGTTGTCTAAAATGACATCCGCCTCAACAGAAGGGTTGCCACGGGAGTCTAAAATTTCACGTGCCTTGATGTCTGCTATGATCATGAATGTTCCTAGTCGATTAGATATAAAAAGCTACGGATGCCATCAGTAAAAAGCCGATGATCACGAAACTGAAATCTCCAAGATTGCAACAGCGTTCAACCAGGACACAGCGTTCTAAGCCGTGAAGTGTTCCTAAATAGAGGAAAGTGCCTGCAGAAGCCGCAATCAAAATGGGATCAAAAATGGAATGCGTTTCAATCCCATGACCAAAATACCATCCCAGATAAATGCCTATAGGGGTCATGAGGCTAAAAAGAATGAAAAAAATCAAACTGGTATTGGAACTCATAGAGCTTTTGTTTAATTGAACGGCTATTGCAAAACTCTCAGCCCACTTATGCGTAATGATTGCCAAAAACAACATGATGATCATGGAGTTGTGATTGGCAAGGCCTAAGGCAGTTCCTAGCATGATGGAATGCACTGAAAGCATGCACCAGGCTAAAATGGCAAAGGCGGGGTGGTCGGCACGCTGATGATGATACAGCTCCTTGCCTAAGTGCTCAAACCATAAAAACACCAGGAAAACCGCACCAGTAATGATAAAAGCTAAAGGATAATTGTAACCCATGGTAGCAAAGAGCGAATTGGATTCAGGCAACATATGCAACAAGGCTGCCCCTAAAAAAACACCTGTAGCAAGGGTTTCACCTATGGGAAAGTCTATGTGTTGATTGTCTTTTAGTCTTTTTTTGAAAGGAATCCAACCTGCGAGCAAAATGACTATCACGATGGAAAGTCCAAAAATACACTTCAGGCCCGTTGTTGAAAGCATGCTGATTCCTAATAAAAAAAAGAAATCATATTTTCCTAATGTGGATTTAGCAAGTCTTTTTTGGATTAATGAATGGTTTCATGCATACACAAAAAGCGTACTTCATGAATATCGGCTTGCAATTTTAGGATTTGGTTCATTCGCTCACCCAAGCCTTTCCAGGATTGAAATTCATGCGAGCAAACGATGTCTAAGCTTATTTTCCCATTCAAATAATGCACATTCCAAAATAAAATCTCGGGAAAATCCTGTTTTACTTCGTTTAATAATTGGTTGATGATGGTTTTATTGGGTAGGTGCAAAGAAGGTGAGCAGATTTCATCGTCTTCCGGATCCACATGAACGATGACGTCTTTCACGTCTTCCATGGCATCCATCAAGGCATAATGAACGTGTTGGGCAATGTAATGGCCCTCAGATACCGATATTTTTGGGGAAACCAGAATGTGGACGTCGATGAACACATCATTTCCCATCAATCGGCTGCGCAATTGGTGAATGCGCTCCACGCCATCCACGTCTTCAATGACTTGTCTAATTTGTGCTAATAAGTCTGGATCCACGGCCGTATCAATCAATTCTTTCACACTGTTCCAAGCATAATCCCAGCCCATTTTTATAATCATGATCCCAACAACGACAGCTGCAAGAGTATCTAGAAAAATCAAGCCAGCCAAGCTTCCAATCAAACCAATCAAAACCACAATGGATGATGCAGCATCCGAACGATGATGCCAGGCATTGGCTATGAGTAAAGGGGAACGAATTGCCAAGCCAATGCGATGCGTGTAATGAAATAAAAATTCATTGGCAGCAATGGACAGGGTGATGATGGGCAGGGACAACCAATTGGGTTTGGTAGTGGTGGAGTACAATAATTCATCCAGTGCATCCCAGGCAATGCTGAATCCAGCGATGATGAGGATCACGGATAATAATAAAGTGGCTGCTGTTTCAATGCGTTGATGTCCATAGGGATGGCTGTCATCTGCATCCAGACTCCCATATTTTGAGGCCACTAAGACTAAAGTATCCGTTAGTAAATCTGAAAAAGAATGAATACCATCCGCCACCAAGGCGTGGGAATGGAATAAAAAACCGCCCATTACTTTCAGGATACCCAAAAAGCCAGTCGTGATTGCCGAAATGAGGGTCATTTTTTGGGCTTGTCGGTATCGTTGATCGCGGTTCATAAGTGAGGTTAACCAATTCAACAGAGCAACAGCATACCATCTTCTAGGGCCTGTGAACAATTAGTTTTCGGAATCAAAAAAATCTGACATTTCTGAAATATTTTTTGATTCCGAAAACTAATTGTTCACAGGTCCTAGGCTTAAGTTCAGATTTTTTTTCATTTTAGCCCAAATGCAAAATGGTAAGTTCTCAAACAAGGGGAAATCATGAGATTTTACAAGGTGATTTGAGGAGTATGCACAAGGTTATCCACAGGATTTGTGGATAAATGCAAAGGGGGCTAATTCTTTAAGATAGTCTATGATCCCTGATAAATAAGGACAAGAGGTACGAAAAAAAGGAATAAATTTCTGGGTTAAAACAATTGGATTAAATAGTTATTCACAGGTTGTGAACTAATAGAGGTCCATTGAAACCCGACTATATTAACAAAGAAAAAAATAAAAACCAGTCTTGACATTCATTTTTTTTATCCCTGTAAAAAATGTTGAAAATTTCCTAACCAACGATGTGTGATCATCCGTGCGGTCTCCGTTTGTTCCTGCATCAATTGCTTTTCAATCGGGGGTAAAAGAGCAAGCATGTCTTCATCGCGTTGAATGTTGGCTATTTTGAATTGTTTGTAGCCTGCCTGTTTGGTTCCCAATAGTTCCCCTGCCCCTCTTAACTCCAAGTCTTTTTCTGCAATCACAAAACCGTCCTGAGTGGATCGCATCATCTTCAGTCGCTGAGTACCTAGATGGGATAAGGGGGATTGATAAAGCAATAAGCAATGCGAGATTGCAGATCCTCGGCCCACTCGACCTCGCAATTGATGCAATTGGGATAAGCCCAAACGTTCAGAGTTTTCTATGATCATCAAACTGGCTTTAGGCACGTCCACGCCTACTTCGATGACGGTGGTTGCTACTAGTAAATCGATTTCTCCTGATTTAAATGCAGTCATGGTGGCGTCTTTTTCTATCGGCTTCATGCGTCCATGAATTAAACCCACGCGAACCTCAGGAAGCTTATCTTGCAAGGATTTTGCGGTGGCAGTGGCAGCCATGCATTGCAATTTTTCAGATTCTTCTATTAAAGTACAAACCCAATAGGCTTGTCTGCCCGCAGCAATTGCCTCTTGAAGCCGAAGAATAATCAATTCTCGTTTTTCTTGGCTTAAGACGGCAGTGGCAATGGGACTTCGTCCGGGTGGCAATTCATCGAGGATGGATAAGTCCAAGTGAGCGTAGTAAGTCATGGCTAAAGTTCTGGGGATGGGAGTGGCAGTCATCAGGAGTTGATGCGGAATGAAGGATTCGTGAGATCCTTTTTGTTGCAATAGGAGCCTTTGTTCCACTCCGAATCGATGTTGCTCATCGATGATCACCAAGCCCAATTGGGCAAAAACAACCTGTTCTTGAAATAAGGCATGGGTGCCGATGATGAGTTGACTTTGATTATCCAGGAGGGCTGCAAGCGCTTCACGACGCTCTGACTGGGTCATCTTGGCACTAAGCTTTAAAATGGATATCCCCAAGGGACTTAACCAATTGGTTAAATTGTGATGGTGTTGGTCACTTAACAAATCCGTGGGTGCCATAAAAGCCACTTGATAGCCATTTGATACAGCTTGCAATGCCGCTAAAGCCGCGACTATGGTTTTCCCCTATCCCACATCCCCTTGCAACAAACGCAACATGGGTTTGGTTTGGCTCAAATCCGCGCTGATTTCTTGCCTCACCCTTTGCTGAGCCTGGGTTAGAGCAAAGGGTAGGGTGGCTAAAAATCGATTGCTCAATTCGTCCTGGAGGGGCATGGCAGGGGAATGAAATGCAGCTTGAGACTTGCGGGCAAATTGCAAACTCAACCTCTGAGCTAATAATTCGTCGAACACCAGGCGTTTAAGTGCCGGATGTTTGCCTTGCTCCAAAGCCTCCAAGGAGGTATCCGGAGGTGGATTATGCAACAATTGAAGCGCACTATCCATGCTTAAAAAACAATGCTTGGACAACTCATCCTGACTCATCCATTCCAATGGAACTTTTTCCTGCTCAAGCCGTTTGAGCGCAAATTGAATCACCTGCCTTAATCGCGTTTGGCTTAAACCCTGAGTGCTGGGATAAATGGGGGTTAAATATTCCTCTACTTGATATTCCGCTTCGGTTTTCAATACTTGATATTGAGGATGGATCATCTCCAACTGGTTCTTAAATTCTCGTACTTCTCCAAAGGCTCGGATCAGAGGACTATCCTGAAAAGCCTTGACCTGGCCTGAGTTGAAGTAAAAAAATCGAAGCTTTATGATTCCTGTTTTGTCTTGAACATAACATTCCAGCATTCTTTTTTTGGCCAGCTTAATCTCGGCTTTACAGACAGTACCTGCAATGACCGCCCAGTCCTTAGGGCGCACATCCCCAATGGACGTTATTCGGGTTCGGTCTTGATAACGATAGGGCAGGTGAAAGAGCAGATCGCCTAAGGTGTGAATGCCGCATTGAGCAAGCTTCGCAGCCAGAACTGGACCGATTCCAGATAAAGAGTGGCAGGGATTGGTGAGCACGATTGATTTCTTGGTAAAACTGGCATCATAACAGGAACAGGATGATCTGCAATGAAAAGGATTTAAAAAAATCACTGAAACCCTAAAGAGGAGGCTAGGTCAGTTTTTATGAAATAAGAACCTACTAGCCATGAATGGTACCGAGGGTCGGGACTCGAACCGACACGGTGTCACCACCACCGGATTTTGAATCCGGCGCGTCTACCAATTCCGCCACCCCGGCACAGCGCTGGTATTATAACAAAGAAAAAAATTCTCACAATGGGTAAATGGAATTAATACAGATTAAATTCTGTCTTCGGTAATGTCTATCATCATTTGCAAGGCTTTTTTGGCATTGTCCACCACCCATTGTTGATTTTGGGGCGACAGCCGACTTCTTAAGCCACTGAATTCATTGACATCATCCCCGGGCTTGACTTCGTTATAAGGCATAGGCTTGCCCTGGCGAAGTAAATCCACCAAGGCAACCAAATGCGGTGGATCATTTCTTGACATGGTGGCACAACCACAGCCTAGGCCGGGTTCATTGTCTTTTTTAGGAGCCTCGGCTAAATTCACGACTTGAATACCCAAAGGTCTACAGTATTGTTTCAGATTTTCAACCATGTGATTTTCTGTAGCAATGGCATAGCGTTTGGTTTTTGCCTTATCATGGACCACGTAATCCCAAATGAAAGCCGTGGAACCTGCATGCTGAGCCACTTGTATGACTTCATTGCGACATTCAGGATGAACTATGGTTGCATAGTGTTGATTGTGCCAATACAAGCACATGTCTTTGGTGTAATGGGCATGAACGGCGCATTCACTGGCAAAAAGAAATAATTCAGCCTTATCAAATGCTTTTAAAGTGTTTTGATCCTGATCCGCCAAAGAATATTGAGCTCCAGCAGTGCCTCCAGGCCAATAAGCTAAGTTATTGATTCCTAACCAATAAGCCACGTTTTCACCCATGTGTTGATCCGGAATGAACAGAATTTTTTTATTTTGTCTTTGTGCCCATTGAAAGATTTTTTTGACATTGGAGCTGGTGCAAACAGCACCTCCCTGCGCTCCAGTCATGGCTTTGATACGTCCAGAGGTGTTCATGTAACAAATGGGCAAAATGTTTTCAGAGCCATAGCGCTCGTTGAGATCCAAAAAGGCCGGCTCCACCATGAAATCTTTAGCCAACATTTCCATCGTACACCCGGATTTGGGATTGGTGATGTACACGGTCTGATCGCTGTTTGCCAAGATGCTGATGGATTCTGCCATAAAATGCACAGCCGATTCGATGATGATGGATTGCTGAGGGTTGTTTGCCGCAGCTAAAGCCAATTGATAAGAATCCCCAATGGTTCCACCAAATTGTTCAATCAAGCGGACGATGTCACCACCCATGTAATAATGCGCCAAAAGCAACATCTTCTGCCCAAAATGATCTTGAGCTTTTTCAATGTAAGGCCGCATCCATTCCAACACCGTGGTCAGCTTCCTATCCGGCAAAGCCTGATATTCTTGGGCATAAGGAACGAATTCTTCTTGATACCAATCCAAGGGATAATCAGCCTGACAAATACTCATGTCATGACGCACTTGCATGGTGCTTGTTTTGGGCCTATAAATTTGAGAATTTTTAAACATAAAGTATACCTCTACTACCATTATACTCCAATTTTATCCTGAATGATTCACCGGACCAAGTTTCGCAATGCTTTCTTCGGCAATGGCCTTTTTTGAGGAAAATCTTCTCGATAATGCCCGCCTCGAGATTCCCGCCGGGCTAAAGCCGATTGAACAATCAATTCAGCAATCAATACAATATTCCTCAACTCAATGAAATCGCGACTTATGCAATGCTTCCAGTAATACTCTTCAATGCTTTTTTTCCTTTTTAAAATGAGTTGCAGTAAATCTTGAAGGCCAGCTTCAGTGCGGACAATGCCCGCATAAGAGGTCATTTCCCCCCTCAAACCACGCCAATGGGCATTGATTTGGCTGGCCCGCCTTGTATTGACCACCCCAGGCTCATTCCATTTGTCCACATTCGTCTTTGGTTTAGGAGGAGAAACAATGTCCTTGAGACTGCAATGCACCGCATTGGAAGCCATAACCAAGGCTTCCAGCAGAGAATTGGAGGCAAGACGATTGGCCCCATGTAACCCAGTAAAAGCCACTTCTCCAATGGCATATAGGCGGTTTAAGTCTGTACGACCGTCCATATCGGTCAATACGCCCCCACATTGATAATGCGCCGCCGGTACCACTGGAATCATGTCCTGGCTCATGTCGATGCCCAAAGACAACAGAGTTTGGAAAATTTGTGGAAACCGTTTTTTTAAAAAGGACTTGGATTGATGAGTAATGTCTAAATGCACATAGCCACTTTGCCCTTGTTCAATTTCATTAAAAATGGCCCGGGATACCACATCTCGTGTTGCCAACTCCAAATGTTGTGGAGCATAGCATCTGCATGAAGCGTGCACCGGTTTCAGGATTTTTAAGGATGCCTCCCTCACCACGCACTGCTTCTGAAATGAGAAAATTATTGACCGCATGATGATGCAATAAGGTGGGGTGAAATTGATAAAATTCCATATTGCCCACACGAGCCCCAGCTCTATAGGCCATGGCAACACCATCCCCAGTGGCAATCATGGGATTGGTGGTGTATCGATAAGTTTTACCAGCCCCGCCTGTAGCCAAAATAACGCAATTGGCTAAAAAAGCATGCACCTGATCGCCTTTACAATCCAAAATATAAGCGCCCAAGACTTCGCCTTGGTTGTCTGTGCGGTGTGGATGGTATTGGGTGATTAAATTAACCGCTACATGCTGCTCAAATACATGAATTTGTTTTTGCTGCTGAATTAAAGCATACAAACTTTGAATCAGAGATAAGCCAGTTTGATCGCCGCAATTAAAAATACGCCTATGAGAATGCCCACCTTCTTGTGCCAGATTAAATTGCCCCTGAGCATTGCGTTTGAAGGGAACTAGGTATTGATTCAGATGGCCTATGACTTTGGGCCCTTGCCGAATGATGAATTCTACCGCTGGCTGGTAACAAAGCCCATCCCCAGCAATCAAGGTATCAGCAATGTGGGATTCCAAGGAATCCTCTGAAGAACAAGCAGCCGCGATCCCGCCCTGAGCATAACGACTGTTGCTTTCTATGACTTTGGCTTTACTGATCAAGGCTATCTTGATTTTTGGTTGCTGGGCTACCAATTGCAAACAATAATGCAATCCAGCCAAGCCCGTACCCAACACCAACACATCAAATTCAAATAACTGTCCTTGTTGAGAAAGCTCGGTTTTCATGAAAAAGCCTTGACCAGTTTGCACGGCTAGACCAATATAAGTCTCAGGCCTTAAGTGAATCAACTGGGCTTTGGCTTTGTCTGGAATGGCTAATCCATTGATGAATTCTTTTAAGCTGTGGGCATCAATTCCCTGACCACGGGTGAGGCTTTTCAATTGTTCGTAGGCATCCGGCACATTATAACGACGCATTACCGTTTGTACGGCCTCCGCCAATACCTCCCAGTTGGCATTCAAGTCCTGTTGCAAAGCCGTTTTGTTGATTTGCAATTTTTCATTACCCTTAGCAATGGAATAATAAGCAATCAAAGCGTATGAAAAAGCCACACCTAAATTGCGCAATACAGTGGAGTCGGATAAATCCCGTTGCAGACGAGATTGGGTTAGTTTATTGATGAAATGGGCAAACAAGTGCATTGGCCAACCCGAGATTCCCTTCTGCATTTTCAAAATCGATGGGATTGACCTTGTGGGGCATGGTGGATGAGCCCACCTCCTCTGCTATGGCTTTTTGTTTAAAATAACCCAAAGAGATGTAACTCCAAATGTCTTGGGCGTAATCGAGCAAAATATTATTGATTCGCACCATGATTTGAGAGACTTCAGCAATGCCATCGTGGGGTTCAATTTGAGTGGTGTAAGGATTAAAAGATAAACCAAAAGAGGTGACGAAACTCAGCAGCAATGTTTACGCCAGTCCACTTCTGGGTATGCGATGCAATGCGCATTGTAATTGCCAACGGCTCCGTTGAATTTGGCAGGGATCAACGCTTCAGCCAATTGCTGTTGTGGGCGTTTCAGTCGTGCTACAAAATTGAGTAATTCTTTGCCTATGGTGGTGGGTGTTGCCGGTTGTCCATGCGTTCTGGACAACATGGCCACATCGCCATGCTGTTTGCCAAGCAAAGTAATTCCACCCATGATCTCAGCCAGAGTGGGTTGGATGATTTGAGCAAGGGCTTGTTTCACCATCAGGGCATAGGCTAAATTATTGATGTCCTCCGAGGTACAAGCAAAATGAATAAAGCCCACAATCGTCTTTAAGTTGGGTCTTTGTTGAAATTTATCTTTTAGGTAATATTCTATGGCTTTGACGTCGTGATTGATCTGTTTTTCCAACACTTTAATCTGCGCGGCTTCGGATTCATCGAATGCATCGATCAAATTTTGTAAATAAGCCTTATCCGCATCATTCAAAGCCGGCACTTCAGGAATGGCTTTGTTGGCGGCTAGGGATTCCAGCCAGCGAATCTCCACTACCAATCGATAATAGGTGAGGGCAAATTCGCTAAAATAAGGACTTAAGGTCTTGGTTTTACCGTAATAACGACCGTCTATGGGGGAAATTGCATTAAGAACCGAAAGTGTCATAGGTACTAGTCCCTTTGAAGAAAGCCTATATAATAGTTGATGTGGCTGCAGATGTGAATTCTAGGGTGGAAAAATAGTCCAGTAAACTCATTTTATGCAGCACAAAACCTCCTCCTTGGTTGAATTGCTTATTAATTTAAGTAGAATAAGAGCACTTTATGGATTTGGGAGTGGTTATGGCAGTTAAAAGGCATACTGTTGATTTGGCGCATTTGGGGATGAAGGATCTGAATCAAGTCGGTGGCAAAAATTCTTCTTTGGGAGAAATGATCACCCATTTGTCTGCATTAGGAATTGCTGTTCCTGGAGGTTTTGCCACCACTGCCGATTCTTTTAAAGAATTTTTGTCCACTCAGGGTTTGGATAAAACCATTCAGGAGAAATTAGCTCATTTGGATTGCGATGATGTGAAACAATTGGCGGTTGTTGGTAAACAAATTCGAAACCTGATCATCAACACGCCTTTCACCGCTGAATTTGAAGCAGCCGTGCACTCGGCTTTTGAGGATCTGACAAGACAAATCGGTCATGATGATTTCAGCGTAGCGGTGCGCTCTTCAGCCACCGCTGAAGATTTGCCCGATGCCTCCTTTGCGGGTCAGCAAGAAACCTTCTTAAATGTAACAGGCGTGGATGCGGTTTTAGTTGCCATTAAGGAGGTATTTGCTTCTTTGTATAACGACAGGGCAATTGCCTACCGAGTTCACCATCACTTTGCCCACGACGAAGTGGCTTTATCTGCAGGCATTCAGCAGATGATTCGCAGTGATTTGGCAGTCAGTGGCGTCTTATTCACTATGGATACTGAATCGGGCTTTGATCAGGTGGTTTTTATCACGTCTTCTTATGGATTGGGAGAAATGGTCGTGCAAGGCGCGGTGAATCCGGATGAATTTTACGTGCATAAACCCAGCTTAGCAGCGGGGCGTTCGGCGATCATTCGCAGCAACCTTGGAACCAAAGCGCATAAAATGATTTATTGCAAGGATCAACGGATCAAGACCGTGGATGTGAGGTCTTCTGAGCGATTGAAATTTTCCTTATCAGTAGAAGAAATTGAACAATTGGCTCGCCAGGCCTTAATCATAGAAAAGCATTATGGCTGTGCCATGGACATCGAGTGGGCTAAGGATGGAGTGGATGGGGGCCTGTATATTCTCCAAGCGCGTCCAGAAACAGTGAAAAGTCGTGATAAAAGTCAAGTGTTGGAACGGTTTAACTTGCAAAAGAAAGCAAACGTATTAGCCGAAGGGCGGAGTATAGGCCAAAGAATTGGCCAAGGTAAGGCACGAGTGATCAAAGACATCCATGAAATGGATCGTGTCCGTCCCGGGGATGTGCTGATTTCAGATATGACTGATCCGGATTGGGAACCCGTCATGAAACGGGCTTCAGCCATAGTCACCAATCGAGGCGGTAGAACTTGTCATGCGGCCATTATTGCACGTGAATTAGGCATTCCTGCAGTCGTAGGCTGTGGGGATGCGACCCGAACCATTCAAGATGGGAATGAAGTGACCGTAAGCTGTGCTGAGGGCGACACGGGCTTTGTCTATTCAGGAATTTTGCCTTTTGAGATAGTCTCTTTGAATGTGGACACCATGCCAAACTTGCCCCTGAAAGTGATGTTGAATGTGGGCAATCCTGAACGCGCATTTTCTTTTCAGTCCATACCCAATGCAGGCGTGGGATTAGCCCGCTTGGAATTTTTGATTTCAAACAACATCGGCATTCATCCCAGGGCTTTACTTGATTTTGATGGGTTAGAAGACCAGGAGTTGAAACAGTTTATTACAGAAAAAACCACAGCCTATGCCTCTCCCATAGAATATTACATAGAACGCTTAAAAGAAGGCATAGCCACCATTGCTGCGGCTTTTTATCCCAAGCCTGTGATCGTGCGGTTATCTGATTTTAAATCCAATGAATACGCCAATCTTGTTGGGGGTAAATTATACGAACCCTATGAAGAAAATCCCATGATAGGATTTCGTGGTGCCTCACGTTATGTGTCCGAATCCTTTGCGGAATGCTTTGCTTTGGAATGCAAGGCAGTAAGACGCGTTCGGGAGGATATGGGTTTTAAGAACGTTGAAATCATGATTCCTTTTGTGCGTACGGTCAAAGAGGCTGCGGATGTCATCCAAGCTTTAAAAAAACAAGGCTTGGAGCGAGGCAAAGAAGGTTTACGGATCATCATGATGTGTGAACTGCCTTCCAATGCGCTCATGGCGGATGAGTTTTTACATTATTTTGATGGTTTTTCAATTGGCTCCAATGACTTAACTCAATTGACTTTGGGCTTGGACAGAGATTCAGGTTTGGTGGCCAATCAATTTGATGAACGCAATGAAGCGGTGAAGGCTTTGCTTCATATGGCCATTTCAGTTGCAAACAGGCTGAAAAATACATTGGTATTTGTGGTCAAGGGCCTTCGGATCATCCGGATTTTGCCCAATGGTTGATGCAAGAAGGGATAGATTCGGTTTCGCTTAATCCTGACTCCGTGTTGGAAACTTGCTTGTTTTTGGCTAAATCGCATTGATCCTATTTTGAGAGATACGTTATGAGCATTTCAAAATCGTGGTTGCTTTTGATTGGAATGGCTCCAATGCTGGCTGTGGCTGCCCCTGCGAATGTGCATACTGATCCAATTGCTTCTGTGATCTTGGTGGTCACTACCTTGTTGTTTTTGGCCATTCTTGGACGATACATTGCTCGATGCTTTAATCAGCCAGGAGTTCTTGGTGAATTGTTAATGGGCGTATTCATTGGCAATTGCTTCTATTATTTCCATTCGCATTTGATCATCATTTTACGCGAAGGATCCTCCATTTTTGATGTGGTTAGAGAAATGTTAGGCGGTGTTCCGTTGGCTAAGGCCGTGACCTCGGTTATTTCCAATCCGCATTACGCACACCAAGTCATTAAGGCCTTAAGCGGGCCCCATGGCACGGAGCTGATTAAAATCGCATACATCATGGACATTTTTTCGCGTTATGGGGTTATTTTTCTTTTGTTCATGGTGGGTTTGGAATCCTCGGTGGAGGAGTTGAAGCGCACGGGTAGAGAATCCATTCGCGTGGCGCTCATTGGAGTGATTGCGCCCATGATTTTGGGCTATGGGGTGGCTTTCGTTCTGATGCCACCGGGTTCTTATGAGGTGGATTTATTCATTGCAGCCACCTTGAGTGCCACCAGCATTGGGATAACGGCCAGGGTGTTGTCGGAGATGAAACAATTGCGCACTCGTGAGGCCAGGACCATACTTGGGGCGGCGATGTTGGATGATATTCTTGGCTTAATCATCTTAGCCGTGGTGAGCTCCGTGGTGCTTAGTGGAAGTGTGGATTTATACGTGGTTTTGCGAATCATCTTCTATTCCCTGGTGTTTTTCAGTTGCGTTTTATTTTTAGGCCCCATTGTGATCCGCAAAGCCATTTATTTTTTTCGCTTTCTTGAGCCTTGGGAAGCCAAATTATTCATCTCCTTTCTCTTTGTCATGGCGCTTTCGTGGATGGCTTCGGCGATACAGTTGGCGACTATTATTGGCGCCTTTGCAGCTGGAGTGATCCTTCATGATGGATACTTCAAATTGTCCGATGGTCATCAAGACATTCGCAGCATTCAACACCTGGTGGCTCCTTTGGAATCCATCTTAGCGCCTATGTTTTTTATGGTCATTGGGCTGCAAGTGAAATTAGAAACCTTTTACAATTGGAATGTCATCGTGTTGGCCAGTGGTTTGGTGCTTGCTGCCATTGTTGGAAAATTGATGAGTGGTTTGGGAGCCAGTTCAAAAGACGATCGATTGCTCATTGGTATTGGTATGTTGCCTAGAGGCGAAGTGGGTTTGGTGTTTGCATCCATTGGTCGGACTTTGGGGGCGATTTCGGATGATTTATTTGCTTCCATCATCTTAATGGTCATCCTAACCACCGTCATGACCCCTCCTTTGCTTAAAATTCGTTATGCAAAAAATAAGGATGGGGTATGACCATTGATTTAGCGAAAGTGGCCTCAGAGGTGATTCCTGCCTTGCATGAAGACATTGGTACCGGGGATGTCACCGCTGCATTATTGCCTGCCTCCCTTAGGGTTCGCGCCGAGATCATTTCCCGGGAGCCCATGTTGGTCTGTGGTCAAGCCTGGGTCAATGCTGCGTTTGAACTCGTTGATAAACAGACGATCCTGCACTGGAAGGTTGCTGAAAAGTCTTGGTTGGCTGAGCCGGCTGTTTTATGTGTCATCGAGGGGCAGGCCCGTTCGATTTTAACTGCAGAGCGGACGGCTTTGAACTTTTTGCAAACCCTTTCAGCAACAGCAACATTGACTAAACAGTATGTTCAAAGGCTTCAAGGGAGTCACACGCGGTTATTAGACACGCGAAAAACGCTCCCTGGACTGCGATTTGCTCAAAAATACGCAGTGACCTGTGGGGGTGCTGTGAATCATAGAATGGGGCTTTATGATGCTTTTTTAATCAAAGAAAACCACATCAAAGCCTGTGGATCCGTGGCTCAAGCCATTGCTTTGGCCAGAAAGACCAACCAACAATTAATGGTTGAAATCGAAGTCGAAGATTTGAGCCAACTGGCTGAGGCTTTAATAGCGAAGCCGGATAGGGTATTATTGGATAACTTTACTTACGACATGTTGGTCCAAGCCGTGAAAATGAATCAACCCAAAGGTTGTGAATTGGAAGCTTCCGGTGGTATCAATATGGATAATATTGCCGCTTTTGCAAAGTCTGGAGTGGATTTTATTTCAGTAGGTGCCTTGACTAAATCCATACAAGCGATTGATTTGAGTTTATTGATTCGAGACGTCCATGAGTCTTAAAATTGTGTTTACAGGAGGAGGAACTGCCGGCCATGTGGCGCCTAACATTGCCTTAATCCCCCTATTAAAAAACGAAGGCTGGGACATTGCTTACATCGGATCTTCCAAGGGCATAGAAAAAGACATGCTCAAAAATCAGGACATTCCTTTTTATTCCATAAGCAGCGGCAAATTAAGACGTTATTTTAGTCTGAAAAATTTCATTGATCCCATCAAGATCTTGATTGGTATTCTGCAATCGACGCGATTGTTTTACAAAATAAAGCCAGACGTGCTTTTTTCCAAAGGAGGCTTTGTGGCTTTCCCGGTGGTGGTTGGAGCTTGGTTGAATCGAGATCCCCATCATTGCGCATGAATCCGATATAAGCCCGGGTCTTGCCAACCGATTGTCCTATCCCTTCCTTACCAAACTGTGTGTGCCCTATGAAGACTCAAAAAAATACTTCAAAAAACAGGAAAAAATCGAAGTGACGGGTACGCCCATTCGACAACAATTGTTTCAAGGCAATGCAGTCAAAGGGCTTGAGTTGTGTGGTTTTGATTCAACCTTACCTTGTTTGCTGATAATAGGAGGCAGTTTAGGCTCTCAGTCCATTAATCGTCAGATTCGAGGGATATTAAACCAATTGTTGCAATCCTTTCAAATCATCCACATTTGTGGAAAGGGTAAAATTGAAGCATCACTTCAGGGATTAAAGGGCTATTGCCAATTGGAATACGCGGATGCTGAATTGGCCGATTTGTTTGCAGCAGCTACAGTGGTTATTTCCCGAGCTGGAGCAAATTCTCTCTATGAACTGTTGGCATTGGCCAAGCCTCATATTTTGATTCCATTGTCCGCTAAGGTGAGTCGAGGTGATCAAATACAGAATTCTCAACATTTTAAAAAATCCGGAATCAGCGTGGTCATTCAAGAGGAAGGTTTAACCGGTGAAACGCTGGTGCAAGCCTTAAAGGATGTCATGCAAAATAAAAACGAAATCATCAATAAAATCAAAGCATTGAAAGTAGAATCCGCTGCGCAAAAAATAGTAGGGATCATCAAAGAACAAGTACGGTGAGATTTTTTTACCACAAAAATTCTAAATCAACAGAATTCTTAGAATGTAAAACAAAATCCAACTAAAAGTGCTTTACCCCATATTAAAATGAGGTGTCGCAATTTCCGTTTCAGGATAGGAATATAATTTCCCGCGATTGACCAATTTAGCAATTTGCGCTGCAATAAAAAATGCAATTTTATAAACTACCCAAAGGTATAAAGGAAAAACAAATTTTTCCTCGGTATCATCCAGGGTATCGATTATTTTGTGCTTAGTGTTTGCATATATGGTTGCATTATGCAAAGCCATGACGGATTGACCGGTATTGGGAAAGGGTAAGGCTTTGGCTGCGTTTTTCTTTTCTTGGCTTATTTCAAAATCATAAATAAAGCTTTTATGAGTTATTATGTTCGGCCTGCCATGTTTGCCGGATAAAAACTCGGATTCACCGAATTTTCGAATCAGATCCTTTTCGTGGTATTGATTGTATACTCTTAAAAAATGATTCTCTTGACAGTAACTCATTGCGGTCGCATCTTGATCCGTTTCTTTACTCACCCCCGGAGCTCCTAACGCATAAACCGTTACACCGGAAATTTTACGCAGTTCACTCAATCCAGCAAATTGTCCCTGGTCTTTGGTCAGCTTTTTTAATAGTCTAGGTTCATTGATGACTAAATCTTGAGCGTTAGGATGAGCTTTTATTGCATCGATGATTTCTTGCGGGGTCTTGTTTTGAACCGCACAGGCTCTTTGAATGGAATGACAAAAGCCTTTGGCCAGGGATCCTCCCAGGCTATGACCGGCCAGTTTCAATCGTATGGGTTTGCCATGAGTATCGATGTTTTTTATCATGTCATTGATTTTAAGCAACAATTCTTTTTCATAGCGTTTTAATGTGTCTTGTCCTGGACCGCCATTGTCTATGTCGGCGTACTTTGAAGCAAAATCCATGGTGCCGAAAAAATTAATTTGAATTTCAATGGGATCAGTTGCACCCTCTGCAATCGCTGCTGTACATCGAAAACCTGGTCTATTCACCAAAGGATAAAGAGAATGATTCAGTTTTTTCCAAGGCTCATCGCCTCGGCATTCAAAAATGTTGTAATCAGGTGTGATGCAATAATAGGTAAATTCATACAATTGTCGACGATAATAACCGCTTTGAATATCATTAATCTCGGAGGTTTCATCTAGGGGTTGTATTGCCGGTTTCACGGATTTTTCCTCTAATCCTATGTGAGGCGGAGCCAAGAGATCCATCAAACCCCGGTCTTGAAATAGCTTCAGCAATTTTTTTCGATTGTCTTTGGAAAGGGTTTTCATGGATTGTTGATGTTGGGGCGAACTTAATAATTGTAAATTTTGCTTGACTTGTGGGTTTAAGGGGATTCCACTAAGGCTTTGTTTTAATTGGGAGATTTCTTGTGCATCCAATTGACGCACGTCTTTGAAACTTTGGGTGAGTAAATTGAAGGCATCAAAATATTTTGTTTCTGTAGAAATGGAATTCGTTTCTCTTGGTTGGTTGAATAAAGACAGTTTAGAGCCAGACATGAAGCACCTCAAGTTGGATGTGATTATTTGATTTCCATTATATCACAAAATTGTGCAAATAAAATGAGACTAATTGTCGACACGCTCTAGACATTGTAAAAAAATATTGAGATACTCTCCGCCGGCTCTGGAACGAGCTTAACGTCCAACAATTAGGAGATAGTATGAAAATAAAATGCACCACCTTATTCCTGTCATTCGCAGTAATGACCTTACCTGTTTATGCGGAGGCTAGTAAAGGAACTGCGCCCACAGAAATCCAAAATTCTTCAGTATCCAAACAAATAGATCTGAATAAAGCAGACTTATCTGCACTAACTGGTTCTTTTAAGGGGATAGGTAGAACCCGTGCAAAAGCCATCATAGACTATAGAGAGTCTCATAAAGGGTTTAAATCCATAGAAGAATTAGCCCAAGTAAAGGGTATTGGCCATCATTTTGTGGAAATCAATAAGGATAAACTGAAACAGGTTTACTTGATTAAGTGATTCATTTTCCTCTCATATTAATATGAGAGGAAACAGTGGGTTTATTTTAAAATCTTAAAAGGAAAACTTAAAAAGAACTGTCGATATTTACACAAAAATAAGATAAACTTTTGCATTAAAAAGAACAATAGAGGGTAGTTGTGGTTATGCTCAGAAAATTAAGGGATGTGTTCTCCAACTGATTTATCCATTGATTTGGGAACAGCTAATACATTGATTTATGTAAGAGACAAAGGAATCGTTCTAAATGAACCTTCTGTCGTGGCTTTACGTAATGAATCAGGTCAAAAACGTGTTGCTGCTGTAGGACTTGAAGCCAAACGCATGTTGGGCAGAACTCCTGGCAATATCAATGCAATTAGACCAATGAAAGATGGCGTCATTGCTGATTTCTTTGTCACAGAAAAAATGCTGCAACACTTTATTCATAAAGTGCATGAAAATAAATTTTTACGACCCAGCCCGCGTGTTTTGGTTTGTGTTCCTTGTGGTTCTACACAAGTTGAGCGCCGAGCCATTCGTGAATCCGCAATGGGTGCTGGTGCTCGAGAGGTATTTCTCATTGAAGAACCCATGGCTGCCGCTTTGGGTTCAGGAATGCCAGTTGAAGAAGCCAGTGGTTCCATGGTTGTGGATATTGGTGGTGGTACTACAGAAGTCGCAATTATTTCTTTAAGTGGTATTGTTTATCATCAATCCGTTCGCATTGGTGGCGATAAATTTGATGATGCCATCGTTTCTTATGTACGCCGCAATTATGGTACTCTGATTGGTGAAACCACTGCAGAACGTATTAAACATGAAATTGGTTCTGCTTTTCCGAGTCGTGATCTTATTTGAAATCGAAGTTCGAGGAAGAAATCTTGCAGAAGGTGTGCCTCGAAGCTTTACTTTGACCAGTGCTGAAATTTTGGAAGCCTTGCAAGAGCCTTTATCTGGCATCGTCGGTGCAGTAAGAGCGGCTTTGGAGTTGGCTCCTCCTGAATTGGCAGCAGATATTGCCGAGCGTGGTATGGTCTTAACCGGTGGCGGTGCATTGTTAAAAAACATTGATACTCTTGCTGATGGAAGAAACAGGTTTACCTGTATTAATTGCTGAAGATCCATTGACCTGTGTTGCTCGTGGCGGTGGAAAAGCTTTAGAAACCATGGACTTGCGTGGTGGTGATTTCCTCTCAACAGAATAATACACACAATACGATTATTTCAGAAGAGTGGACACAAGCTCTATAGGCTTTGTGTTTGCGCTTGTTTTTTCCATTTTTTTGATGTTTTCTGATTATCATTATCGATATTTGGATAATGTTCGCAGTGGTTTTTCTTTAATTGTTTCTCCTTTGCAATATGCCGTGGATTATCCAGTACGCGTGATAGGTTGGATGCAATCCTTAGTGAGTGCTAAAAAAGCATTAATTGATGAAAATATGCGCTTGCGTTATCAGGAAACGATGCTGGAAGCTGAATTGCAAAAATTATTAGTGATTCAAAAAGAAAATTCTCAATTAAAAGAACTCTTACTCACTTCCTCAAAAGCAGATATGCATGCCATGGCGGCACAAATTCTTGCAGTAGATACCAGCAATGCACGACAAATAGTGGTTTTAAATAAAGGCAAACGCGATGGCGTTTATGTGGGGCAGCCTGTTCTTGATGCCAAAGGAGTGATGGGCCAGATTATAGATGTGGGTCCTATGACCAGTACGCGTTTTATTGATTTCGGATTCAAAAAGTGCGGTGCCAGTGAGAAATAATCGTACTGGAGAGCGTGCTATTCTTGTTGGTACTAAATGACATGGAACAATTATCTTTGATTAATTTACCTAAAACATCTTCAATTCATCCTGGAGATGTATTGGTTACTTCAGGTTTAGATAGAAGATATCCTGAAGGGTATCCAGTAGGGCGTGTGGAATCAGGTAAATAGTGTTCCTGGTGATGATTTTGTAAAAGTATAGGTGAGTCCTGTAGCACTACTTAATCGAAACCGATTGGTATTATTGATATGGCCTGATCCAGAGCAAGAGCAATTAACCGCTCAAATTAATGAGCGTTTAAATGCTGAGGAGACTAGCTGATGAGACTCTTCATGTACGTTTATTTTTGGGTTTTATTTTAGCTCTGGTCTTATCAATATTGCCTATGCCTGAATTGATTTCTGATTTTCGACCCCCCTGGGTATTGTTATTGGTTTTGTACATTGAGTATTTTTTGCCAGGAAATTTTAAACTGACTCACTTTATTAGTTGTTGGTCTGTTACTGGATGTGTTGCTTTCTACCGTCATTGGTGAACATTCCTTTGCTTTGTTGCTGATAACTTGGATTGCTTCCAGCAAGTCCAGACGATTTCAATTTTTTTCCATGATGCAGCAAATCTTTTTATTGGCTTTCTTTTGTCTGTTATATCAATCGATGATTTCCTTCATCGATGCCTTGCTTGGATTTAATTACAGCTTATTTATGCCTTGCGTTGGGGCGCTTATTGGGTATGTTTATCTGGCCCTGGATTCGACTTTTGGGTGAAGACGTCTTATTAACGCGTTTGGCTTACCGGTGATTGGTACGAATGGCCTATCGCATGGTATCATGAACACCTTAAATTTTAGGAGTAAGTTATGAATTTTAATAAAATCAAAGTGCCTTCACAAGCTGAAGCAATTGCCCAAGCGGAGGATCTTTCTTTACTTGTACCTGATCATCCTATCATTCCCTTTATTGAAGGCGATGGCATTGGGATTGATGTGACCCCTCCTATGATTGAAGTGGTGAATGCAGCTGTGGCCAAAGCCTATGGGGGAAAGAAGAAAATTGCTTGGATGGAAGTGTATGCCGGGGAAAAGGCAACCAAAGTATATGGCGAGAATGAATGGTTGCCTAAAGAAACCTTAGACGCTCTTAAAGAATTCGTGGTGTCCATCAAAGGTCCTTTGACCACACCTGTGGGAGGCGGTATTCGCTCCTTAAACGTCGCCATTCGTCAAGAGCTGGATTTATACACCTGTTTACGACCTATTCGTTATTTTAAAGGAGTTCCAAGTCCGGTTAAAGAACCCTGGAAAACGGATATGGTCATTTTTAGAGAAAATTCAGAAGACATTTACGCCGGCATTGAGTGGCAGGCTGATAGTGCAGAAGCAACAAAAATCATTGATTTTTTAAGAAAGGAGATGGGGGTTAAAAAAATTCGATTTCCTGATCATTGCGGCATTGGCATCAAGCCTGTATCCAAAGAGGGCACTACCCGCTTAGTGAAAGCCGCCATTCAATATGCCATTGATAATGATAAGCATACAGTCACCTTAGTTCATAAAGGCAACATAATGAAATTTACCGAAGGAGCCTTTAAAGATTGGGGGTATCAAGTAGCACGTGACTTTTTTGGTGCTAAAGAATATCAAGGCGGACCCTGGATGGAATTTAAAAATCCAAAAACTGGCAAGCAAATCATCATCAATGACGTCATAGCGGATGCCTTCTTACAACAAATCCTTTTAAGACCTGAAGATTACAATGTAATTGCTACCCTAAACTTGAATGGCGATTACATTTCAGATGCTTTAGCAGCTCAAGTGGGAGGTATAGGAATTGCACCTGGTGCCAACATTGGTGACGCAACCTCTGTATTTGAAGCCACACATGGTACTGCCCCTAAATACGCTGGGCAAAATAAAGTGAATCCAGGGTCTATCATTCTTTCTGCTGAAATGATGTTAAGGCATATGGGTTGGGTTGAAGCGGCTGATTTCATCATCAAAGGCATGGAAGGTGCGATTGAGGCTAAAACCGTCACTTATGATTTTGAACGTGGAATCACAGGTGCCACTTTGGTCAGTAGTTCGGGTTTTGGTGAGGAAATCATCAAGCATATGTAAGATATTAGGGCCTGGATGGCTTTTGAGCCGCGATTATCCTCGCGGCTCTGATGCCTATTTCTCCACAAAGGAGTTTGTTCTTAAGATTCCAACATGCCTCCTAAACAGTAACCTCATTCATTTTCTGATATTTATTTTATCAATATGCAATTGAATGCCTCATGGATTAATTTTTTATCTAAATTTCATTTATTTTACTGGCCAAAATTGCTTAGGGAGTCTATAAAAATAGTAAGGAGTTGATGTTTATGAGCGGACAAAATTTAGAGCGAAATTGTACGATATGAAATTACTGAGACGGAAGTTCGAACAAAGATTCGGGTGCCTAGGAAGTATAAAGTAATCCTGCTTAATGATGATTATACACCCATGGATTTTGTTGTGGATGTATTGAAGCATTTTTTTTATTTAAATGAGACCAATGCTGCTCAGGTGATGTTACAGGTTCATACTCAGGGGAAGGGAGTTTGTGGAGTATTTACTAGAGATGTAGCAGAAACGAAAGTTGCCCTAGTTAATGAGTATGCCAGAATGAATCAGCATCCATTGCTATGCTATGTATAGAACCCGAATGACGAGTGCTGTGCTGGAGAGGAGCTACGACACATGTTAAACAAAGAACTTGAATTCACCTTGAATTTGGCATTCAGGGAAGCAAAAGAGAAACGGCATGAATTTATGACCGTAGAACATTTATTGTTGTCTTTGCTCGATAATCCTGCAGCAGGGAATGTGTTGCAAGCTTGCGATGCCAATGTCGAAGTTTTGCGTCATGATTTAATCGAGTTTATCGATGAAACCACTCCAAGAATTCCTGAGACCGAGTTGGACAGAGAAACACAACCCACTTTGGGTTTTCAACGGGTGCTACAAAGAGCAGTGTTTCACGTCCAATCCGCCGGAAAAACGGAAGTCACTGGAGCAAACGTTCTGGCCGCCATATTCAGTGAGCAAGAAAGCCAAGCCGTCTATTTCTTAAGACGTGAAAATATCACCCGATTGGATGTGATCAATTACATTTCCCATGGCGTCTCAAAATACCAAAACAACGACATGCACGACATGAATGTCTCTATGGACGACGACATGATGGCTTCTGAGGGCAATGAATCACCCTTGGAAAGTTATTGCATGAATCTAAACAAAAGGGCCAAACAAGGCAAAATTGATCCCCTCATAGGCCGCTATGAAGAAATGCAACGCACCATTCAAGTATTGTGCAGGCGTCGAAAAAACAACCCATTGCTCGTGGGAGAAGCAGGAGTGGGTAAAACCGCTATTGCTGAAGGTTTGGCCAGACGGATAGTGGACGGTGAAGTGCCTGATGCCATCAGTGATTGCACGGTTTATTCTCTGGATTTAGGCTCCTTATTAGCTGGGACTAAATATCGCGGAGATTTTGAAAAACGTCTGAAAGCGGTCTTAAAACAATTAGGCCAACAAGTAGGAGCGGTTTTATTCATCGATGAAATACATACCATCATTGGCGCCGGTGCTGCATCTGGCGGGGTCATGGATGCTTCCAATTTAATCAAACCCTTGTTGGCAAATGGTGAATTAAAATGCATAGGCTCCACTACCTATCAAGAATACCGCGGTATTTTTGAGAAAGACAGAGCCTTGGCCAGACGTTTTCAAAAAATTGATATTTCCGAACCTACGGTTGAGGAAACCTTTGAAATTCTTAAAGGATTAAAAGGACGCTTAGAAGAACATCATGGTGTTAAATTTTCAATTCCTTCCCTAAAAGCCGCTGCGGAGTTATCAGCAAAATACATCAACGATCGATTTTTACCCGATAAAGCCATTGACATTGTGGACGAGGCCGGAGCTTATCAAAATTTATTAACCATCAATAAACGTAAAAAAATAATCAGTGTAACTGAAATTGAGAGCGTGGTTGCAAAAATAGCACGAATACCCATTAAAAAAGTATCTGCACGAGATAAAGATACTTTGCGAAATTTAGAGCGCGATTTAAAATTATTGGTTTATGGACAAGATGAAGCAATTACGGCATTAGCCTCGGCAATCAAATTAGGCCGTTCCGGTTTGCGTGAAGCCCAAAAACCCGTAGGCTGCTTCTTATTTGCAGGACCCACAGGTGTTGGGAAAACCGAAGTGACGAAACAATTGGCCAATGTGCTTGGCATTGAACTTTTACGCTTTGATATGTCAGAATACATGGAAAAACATACCGTTTCACGCTTAATTGGCGCGCCTCCAGGTTATGTAGGCTATGACCAAGGTGGATTATTAACAGAAGCGGTCACGAAAAATCCTCATGCGGTGTTGTTGTTGGATGAAATTGAGAAAGCTCATCCTGACGTGTTTAATTTATTGTTGCAAATCATGGATCATGGCACCTTGACCGATACAAATGGTAGACAAGCTGATTTTAGACACATTGTCATGGTCATGACTTCCAATGCGGGTGCCAGTGAGATCACTCGTAATTCCCTAGGCTTTTCACCTCAAGACAACAGTAATGATGGATTGGATGTGATCAAAAAACAATTTAGTCCTGAATTTAGAAATCGATTGGATGGAATCATCAATTTCGCTCCCCTGGATCCTAAAACCGTGGGCTTGGTGGTGGATAAATTCATCATGGAATTGGATGAACAACTAAGCCATAAAGGGGTAAGCTTTGTAGTGGATAAAGCGGCCCGAGAATGGTTAATTGAACATGGCTATGATAAAGCAATGGGCGCTCGACCCATGGCTCGATTAATCCAAGAAAACGTAAAAAAACCACTAGCCGATGAGCTGTTGTTTGGAAAATTAATCCATGGCGGACACGTTACCTTAAAAGTAAAAGATGGCAAATTGCATTTTGACAATCATGATCATAGGGAAGGCGTTGTTTGAATGTGGGAAGTCGAGTTATAATTTACTTTTACTTTATGATTGTTTGCCATGTTAAGTGTCATTGTCATTGCAAAAAATGAAGAAGAACGTATTCGATTTTGTTTGCAGTCGGTGCAATTTGCAGATGAAATCATTGTGCTTGATTCTGGAAGCACTGACCATACCATTGCAATAGCCAAAGAATACACCTCTTTGGTTTTTTCCACCGATTGGCAAGGTTATGGCATCCAAAAACAAAGAGCCTTAGAAAAAGCCGGTGGTGATTGGGTGCTTAATTTGGATGCGGATGAATTTCTAAGCGAGGAACTGCAAGCAGAAATCAAACAAGCAATCGCCCAGGATTCAGCGGATGCATATCGCCTTCCCATACGCATGCATTTTTACAACAAACCTTTAAAATATTCCTGGACTCCGAAGCGACACATTCGCCTATTCAAACGGACACATGGTCGTTACAGCGACGATTGGGTGCATGAAAAAATCATCATCTCCCCTGATTCACGAGTGGATAAACTCAAATACTTTATAATGCATCATTCTTTCAAAGACGTTCACCATGCTTTGCATAAAATAAACCAATACTCCTCTTACAGCGCAAAAATACGTCTGGAATCCAAAAAAAATCAAGGCCTTGCTAAGACGATGCTGGGTACAGCTTGGATGTTCTTTAGATGCTACATACTGCAACGGGGTTTTCTAGACGGCAAACTTGGATTTTTATTTGCAATATTCAGTGCCCAAGGTACCTTTTATAGAGGAATTAAACAAATTTACCAGGATAAGGAATGAATTGTGGTTGCTAATAACTGGCTATTTTATCAGTAGGTTGCCCCAGTGAACATTCTTCCGATACAGAGCCATCATTACAACTCACCAAACCGGTCAGATTGATGGTGGAGGTTACCCCGCCATGCCATAAACAACAGCCTGTCAATAATTGTAGATCCATCACCGCATGTCGGGTGCAATAACAAGTGGAATAAAAGCCATTACGACAAACCAGACGCCCTGCAGAGGAATCACAGTAACTGACTCCACCCATTTGGCTGCAACATCCATCGGCCACTTGTTTATTGCAACAAGCGTCTACGCGACGGTTACAACAACTGTTCGCCATTGCAGAGATGCAAAATGAACTTAATAACAGCAAGATTAAAGTTGATTTTATGGATGGCATGTTCGTTTTCTCAAAAAAAATACATTGTTTTAGCATAGCACAGGCTTGAATAAAATGTCTGTTACCAGTCATAAAAATAAGCTCATTCACTCGCCATCGGGGAATGAATTGCGAGAACCCTGCAATCTAAACTGCCTTTGGACAATCGAATCTCAAGCAAATCCCCAAGATGTAATTCTTCACCGCTGTAAACGACCTTGTGATTTTTGCTGGCAATGGCATAACCTCTATCCAGTGTTGCTAAAGGACTGATTGCATGCAAAGTGGAGGCCTTAGAATTAAATTGATATCTGAGGTGATTGAGTTTGATGAGCATGTGTTGTGAAAGCAGTTCTTTAAGTTGTTTCAGATGGTTTTGTTGGGTTGTCAGTTTTGTTTTAGGATTATAGGCTTGTAAGTGCGCGACACACAGCCTCAGTTGAAGGTGTTCTTTATGGATGGTTTGCCTCAAAGCTGCCAACAATTGTCGCTCAAGGTAATCCAAAGCTTGCCAATGACTGCGAACGCTTTTTTGCGGAGAGGAGATTTTTTCCATCACATGATTTAATTGAACTTGAAGATTGTGTAGGATTCGACTCATGCCAGTTTGCAAGCGCAATCGGATTTTATCGACGGCATTCAAAAGTTCCACGCAATCGGGAGTGGCTGCAATCGCCGCTGCTGTGGGTGTTTCTGCTCGGTAATCGGCTACAAAATCAACCAAAGTAAAATCGGTTTCATGACCGACCCCTGAAATGATGGGAAGCGTGCATAAGGCAATTTCTCTGACTAACTGCTCATCATTAAAGGCCCACAGATCTTCGATGCTGCCTCCTCCTCTAGCAATAATCAACACCTCGCTTTGATTGTCCTCTTGGGCATGCTGCAGTGCTTTTATCAACTGCGCAGGGGCACCAATGCCTTGCACCTCACTTGGATAAATAAACAATTTGGCTTGAGGAAAACGTCGAGCTAAAGTGGATAAAATGTCTTGAAGGGCGGCGCCATGGGTCGAGGAGATGATACCTATTGCTTTTGGAATGGGAGGCAGGGGTTTTTTCCTGGAGGGATCAAACAAACCTTCCGCGGCCAATTTGATTTTCAATTCCTCAAAGAGTTGATAAAGAGCTCCAAGGCCTGCATCGCTTAATTGCTCAACAATCAATTGATAATCCCCGCGGGCTTCATAAAGACTTAGCCTGCCGCTGGCAACCACTTTTTGTCCATCTTGAAGTGGATTTGAAGACGCATTGAACTGACGATTTTTAAACAAAACACAACGAAGCTGAGCCAAGCCGTCTTTGAGGGTGAAGTAAACATGACCCGATGAGGGCTTGCTTAAATTGGAAATTTCCCCCTCCACATGAATGACCCCGATTTCATTTTCCAAATAACTTTTTACTTGCCTGTTCAATTGGCTGACGGTGAGGATTAATATTTGGCTGCTTGGCATCTTGTTTTTAAATTGAAATTTCAGTGGTGCTCAGTATAGCAGTTCTGAAAATTAACTCATCCTATTCGTAAGATTGGTAAGATTGACTTAAACCTTTACTGGTATAGGATCTTCGGAGGTATGGCATGCTAAACTTCTTGCAAATTTGTAAAAATTTAATTAAGATAACCGCTCTTTTCTTGAGGATTGGATATATGTTTTTTCGCCAATGGGCAAGTGTTACTGGGTCATTAGCTGCAGATATAGGTGGTATGGAGGCTGGTTTTCAGATAGGTGAGTCTTTAATTGGCTTGGTTGATCCTGCTACCCCTGGGAATGTACTCCTTTGTGGTCTTGCGGGCTCTTTATTGACCTTTGTTTCTGCCGTAATTGTCTCTGTGCGACTTCTTAACAAATACGTGAATGATCCCTTAAAAGCAATCGGTTCTCAGTTATTATTAGGTGTGTCTACCGGAATATTGTGTAAATTTGTCAATGCCTTGATTTTGAGTGCCTTTGTGTCCACAGCCGCCAATCCTTTTACCCTACCCTTTATGATTGCGGTGGGTGCCAGTGCCTTATGTTTCATGGCTCTTTATTGGATATCTCGTCCAAAACCTCGAAATCAACCCATCGAACATCTTGAAGCAATCAATGATGAGGACATTTTTCAAGAGGTGCCAGTGGTGAATTGGGCACCAGCACCCATACCCGCAGAAAATAGATATTTCACCGGAACATCCTATCGTTTAGGCGATTTCAACTAATGAATTCTAAGGAAAGAACCATGCAGTTTATAGATTTAAAAACACAATCCCAGCGAATAGAAACCAGGCTAATGGCTCGATTTAAAGCTGTTTTTGATCACGGTGCATTCATCATGGGACCTGAGATAGTTGAGCTTGAAAGTGCCTTAGCTTCCTACATAGGAGTAAACCATGCGCTGGCGGTTTCCAGTGGAACCGATGCCTTATTGATTGCTTTAATGGCTTTGGGGGTAACCGCTGGAGATGAGGTGATCACCTCACCCTTTAGTTTCTTTGCAACCGCAGAAGTCATTGCTCTATTGGGCGCAAAACCAGTATTCGTAGACATCGATCCCATCACCTATAACATTGATTTTAGACAGATTGAAGCGGCCATTTCCCCTAAAACCAAAGCCATTATTCCAGTGAGTTTGTATGGTCAAAGCGCGGATATGGATGAAATCAACGCCATTGCGGCTTTACATCACATCCCGGTGATAGAAGATGCGGCTCAAAGTTTTGGGGCCACTTACAAAGGAAAGTATTCCGGAGCGCTTTCACAGATTGGCTGCACTAGTTTTTTCCCTTCCAAGCCTCTGGGCTGTTATGGGGATGGCGGTGCTTGTTTTACCAATGATCCTGATTTAGCGCAGCGCATGCAGGCCATTCGAGTGCATGGGCAAGTCATGCGATACCAGCACACCAGCTTGGGAATCAACGGACGCATGGATACCTTACAAGCAGCTGTTTTACTGGAAAAATTAGCCATCTTTCCAGAGGAGATGCAATTGCGTCAAGAAGTCGCCAAACGATACGATCAATTGCTCCCAGCAGCAATTAAGAAACCCACCATCAAAACCCACAACCAAAGCGCTTATGCCCAATACACCATTGAAGTGCCTAATCGCGACCAGCTGCAAAAAGAGTTACAACAATTGGGCATCCCCACAGCCGTCCATTATCCATTAGGTTTGCATGAGCAACCCATTTTTAAACAACTGTTTCCAGAAAAACAACATTATCCGCATTGCGAACAGGCCTCAGCTCGAGTGATGAGTATTCCCATGCATCCTTATTTGAGTCTAGAGCAACAAGAAAGAATTGCTACAGTTCTCGATACGGTATTAGTTAAAGAGGAAGTGGCAATCTAATTTTGGGTTTGGAGACTATGTCAAAGTCAAAATATTGTTTAAGGATATCAAATTAATAAGGTTATTGTTGTAAATGCAACTGCTTTAAGGGCTGGGGGAGCTTTAACTATTCTGAAGCAGTTCTTAAATCATGTATTGGGCAATGGTGTTTATTATGTTTTCATAAGCAGTACAATTCAGCTGGATCTAAACAAAACCAATGTTCATTTAATCAAAATAAATACGGACACTGCTTTGAAGAGAATCCATTGGGACGGATGGGGTTTACGCAAATGGTTACAAAGGAACGCAGTAGAGGCGGATGTTTTGCTTTCTCTACAAAATACATCCTTTTCTTATAATAAAAATTCAAAGAAATTCATTTATATTCATCAAGGAATAGTCTTTCATCCCCAAAAATGGTCCTTATTTAAAAAAAGGGAACGGGCTCTAGCTTTTTACCGATATGTATACCCATTCTTTATTTTTCTATATGCCGATAAAAATACAAAGTACATCGTTCAAACCGAATGGATGAAAAATGGATTGTGCCGTCAATTTAATAAATCTGAAAAGAATGTCTTGGTGATTAAACCAGATAACGTAGATATCCAGGAAGAAAACATCAAAACCCTTGAATTGCCCTTTCAATATACCTTATTTTATCCTGCAACCAGTACAATTTTTAAAAATCATATAGAAATTATTTACGCCTTAAATGAAATGAAAGGGCGTAATATAGACCTATCCAAGATAGGTGTTTACTTTACTACTTACGAATGGGAAGACAGTGAGTTATTAAGACTCATTCATTTATTTGGTCTAAAATCCAACATCTGTTTTTTGGGGCCACTCAGTTATGATGATGTTTTGGTGTATTATAAATCTTGTACTACAGTGGTATTTCCTAGCTATATTGAAAGCTTTGGTTTACCCTTAATAGAAGCTGCAAGATTGGGCAAACCCCTCATTGCACTCGATGCCGAATATTCCAGAGAAGTTATTGAAAATTACCCAGGGGTTTTATTCGCACCTAAAAACGCGCCTTTGCTATGGATGGATGCTGTTTTAAAATCCTTTACTTTAAATGAAATTGCCCCCTATCACACCAAATACAGCACAAATTGGTCAAATATCATTCAAATGCTCAACGAATGATTTTCAATAGTCCTTTTAATTGGTTGCAATGGGTTTAATTTTCAGCTTGCCCATGGCCAAATTTAATTGCTTATTTCTAATAACAACTTGTTCTACATTATTCCATGTGAACTGAGACAGGAGAACAATCGTTGTTGGGATTAAAAAAACCAAAATATTATTCATGAATACACTCCCCGTAGTCACGTATCGAATGAATCTCCAGAAAAAGGATCGGATGTGAATGGGGCAAAGTATCTGAGGAGTTACAAATACAAAGGTTCAAGATAGAGATCCTAAGGAATTGCGATTTAGGTTTGATTTGCGTCCAATTCTTAAAGGTGAAACCTTAAGCCTATGAATTAATAATAACAAGAAAGAAGCTAAAATAAATTCAGAGAAATTAACGACACCTAAATAGGGCACATTTAATTCTGTCAAAAAATAGGCCATCAAAAAACCTTGCTGTGACAAGAAATAAATATTTAACTTTGTATGAAAACAAAATTGTACGATAGACAAAATAAAACAAATAATAAAAGTACCTAAACCTACAATTAAACCATGATTAGAATAATTTAAAACACCTATCAGGCCAGGCAAAGAAGAAAAAGCCAGTCCCTTGCTCAAATTTAAGTAACTCAATGATATTTCTGAATAAAGACTGGTTTTTTCTGCAGAAGGTTTTTGAAAATTTGAGTGTTTAAACAATTCCCACCCGGCATCAGGATATGAAGTGGTTGCTAATATCCCTTCCATACCTATCCATCGGCCAACTGGCAATGTCAACAGTTGGTTTAATTGTATGTTTATATTTAATTTTGTGTTCCTCTCCATAGACGAGGTTGAATACGCAGGTAAGATCTTACCATAAAAATAATAACCTCTTAATATACTGACCGTGACTAATGAGATAATAGCAGAAATCACATACACACTTATTAATTTTTTATGTTGAGTGAATAATGAGTGAAAATTTTCTTTGAATATAATAAAGAAGCAAGGAACCATCCATAGTACTAAAATAGACCGGCTTAAAGCAGTTATTGTGATGATGCATGTAATTATTATTGCATAATACCAATGTTTAAAATTTTTTGATAACCCATCCAAACCCATAAGATAACCTATTGATAATGGTAAGAAAAAAACCATGAATCCGGTTAAAATAAGATTGAGATGGTAGGGAAAAATTACTGTTGGTACTAGACCGGTCATATAAAAATGAGTCGCAAAATTGATACAACTTAAAATCAAACTTAGGCACAATATTAAAATCCAAATTTTATTAGGGTGTTTGATGTACCACTGAGGTACCTGAGATGACTCCACTTGACTTGTTAAGGATACGACACTTTTTTTATAATAAAAGCGACAGAAGATAAAAAACATAAAATCGGCGGCTAAAATACCTAAAGCTGCATAACTTGCAATCATTAATACTCTGTCCCAATAAAGATGCAGGTTGCCCACGTCAATGTATTTCCAATAACCAGTAGGTTCAACGAATTTAACTCCTAATACTAAATAAAACATAAATTTCAACCAAACACCTAAAAATAACATGAGCTTTAAGAAGAACAATACATAATTTTGTCGAAAGGATAAGCATGAAATGAGTAATGTCAGCCAGATAAAATCAAACACATAATACTGCAGACTAGATCCTGCATAATCTTCAATCCCGAATAAAGAAAAAACGAACAAACAGATTATTAAAATCATAGAAAATTTCATTGATAGCAATTTACTTTGCATTTTTTATCCCTATTTCACATTAAGAATGTGGCAATGTTTTTGTTTATCTCTTATTGTTGTGTAGTAAGCCTAATCGTTGAGAGCTTTTATGAAATACATGCTTTAACATCCTCAATCCCCTGTGTAAGCTCTTATTAAAAAGAGCATTAAAAATAAGATGATAGGTATTTGCTTGTATAAGTTTCTGGGGTGCCAATTTTATTGATCGAAAAAAATACTTTATGCCCATATTGTACCTTCCCGATCTCCAGTGTATTCTTGCAGAATTTAAGTGGGCTTGGCTTCTAATGAGTGGTGCTAACTTTAACAATCTTTGATCAGTCGTGTTGTCTAAAACAGTTGAGAGCAATTTTACATATTCATTTGCTCTTTCGATGGTGACATTTGCAAAACTTGCTGATTGTTCATGTATTCGATGGCAGCCAAGAACTGAGGGGATTTTTTTAGTAATTCCAAGCTTATTCAATCGAATATGGTATTCGAAATCCCCAATTAGAGAGTAACTACTATCCCAACCACCAATTTGAATGAATGCAGATTTCATAAAAAAAGAGCCAACGGCAATTGGAGTCCCCCCTCGAAGAAGCATTTGATAATAATCGAACTCGGCTGTTGTAAATTTCCTAATGGTTCTAGATTCATTGTCAATCAAAATATTATCGCCATAGGTTAGTACTAAGTTTGAATTTTGATTGAACTCAAGAACAGAAAGGCTAACTGCATTCACAGCAAGAGTATCGTCTGCACTCAAATATCCAATAATGGATCCTTTGCTCATGGCCCATCCTTTATTTAAGGTTTGGGCTTGTCCCATGTTTTGGTGAGTTTCGTAATAGAAACGACCTTTATATTGTTTTAAAAAATCAGATGTACCATCAGTAGAACCATCATCCAATACTATCAGCTCAATATCAGGATAATCCTGAGCTAAAACACTTTCTATCGCCTCTTGAAGATAAGGCATAGCATTATAGGCTGGTATAACCAATGATACTAATTGTTTCCCATCATTACCCATGATTTTCTGTTACCATTAAAATAAAAAAAAGAAAGACTCAGCATAAACAACCAATACATAAAATAGGTAAGGGCATACGCATAAGTTACACCAACTAAACCAAAATATCTTAATAATAGATGGCTAAGAAGTATGAGTATCAATCCGATCATACATTCTCCAGCAATGTATTCTTTTGCCTTAGATTTTGCAAGAAATAAGTAGGTATAGGTCCACCCAGCTATTTTAAAAAAATCACCTATCAATTGATATAAGAATAAGTTTTCGGCTGATTGAAAAGTTTTATCATAAAGTACTATTAGAATGAAATCGCGTAAAATATATATAATGGATAGCATACCTAGAGATCAAAGGGAGTAATGTTTTTTGAACCCGTCTAATTTCTTTCTTCAAAAAAATCATGTCTTCTAATTGAGATAATTTTGGTAAATAATAAGTCATTAAAACAGTTGTAACAAACACCAAAAAGGCATCGGATAACCTGAGCACGGATTGCCAGATCCCAACGTAGTCCCATCCATACAATGCATGTATGTCCTCTCGTACAAATACTTGAGACAATGGGACTGTCAATGTACTCAGAATAGTCATGAGCGAATAATGTAACAATTTGTTAAATTGCTTTTTTTTGATGCGGAATGAAAATAAACAGCGGAACCAGTGTTCACGAAAAACTATTCCCAATGCAATTAGAAAAATAATTCCCTGAGAAATGATAAAACCAAGAAGTGCCCCTTTTAATTGGAAATAGCTTGTAAAGACAGCTATTGTAATGAAACCAGCAATGCTGCCCAAAATATTAATTAAAACCAATGAATTTATTTTTCCTACCCCAGTAAGAATCGAGGTCATAAATAAGTTAATGACAGTAAAAAATTGTGCTAACATTAACCATTGAAACTGAGCTATATAACCTGTTCCCCCTAAAAAAACCTGAGAAAAATAAGGGCTAAAAAAAAGCATGAAACCTATCACAAAACATGAACAAAGCAAGGTAAAGCAAAATGCGGTAGATAAAAATGGATAAAGGTGTTTTGATAAATGGGTGTATTCTGCCGCATACTTAATTACTCCTAATGTAAGTCCACCTCCAGCAATGACTGAAACAACATTTGCAATAGCCATAAACTGTCCCAATACCCCAACTCCTTCTGGGCCAGCATAAAAAACCACCATCTTCAAGGACAAAAGATTAATGAGAACTTTAATTAATGTGGAAGTACTGGATAAAAACGTTACATGCATTAACTTATTGCTCATCTTTTTTTCTCTTGAAGTCTTTCATACAGCATCCTATGAATTGGTTTTGCAAAGAAAATTTGCCTTTAAATGGTTGCTGCACCTGACTGAAAAGTTAAATAGGAATTTTTTCTTTAACATAATATGGACTCATCGAATAATTGCTGTTCTAAGTAAGATAAACAGGATATGTAATTGTGCTGCCCAAGACATGTTTTTGCTAATTGAACATTGGCTACTGAAATACCAATTTCATTGACATTCTCTATATACTCGATTTTTAAAAAAATGTGATTGCGTTTTAATGTTGCAATGAGCATACTGGTTGAAATGCCTTGGCCACTTGCTATGTTTAAGATAGGTATTTCTGTTAAAGTAAGTAATTTTTCATAAGCCCAGGCAGCATCATCCACATGAATGTAATCGCGTATGGCTTGACCCTTATTAATTAATGTGAGTGTTTTTTTTGATTTGAAGGTCTCAATTAAACGAGAAATCATTGAAAATGAATCCTGTTGACCACCGAAAAGATTGAATATTCGAGTTATTGTATACTCAATTTTATACTTGTTGCAATAAAATTGAATCAATTGTTCGCAGGCAAATTTTAAAGCCCCATGCATATTAATAGGCGAGGCAGTCATCGTTTCAAGGCAATTTTCACAAGAATTAGCGCCATAGATGGAACTGCTGCTTGAATAAATTATTTTACCAATTTTCATTGGATTGGAACAGACAATGTCCAAAATGACTGCTAGGTTTGCAATAGAATTTGCCACTATTGTTTCGGAATTTACAGTGAATAGTTCCGTAGATTTTTGGAAACAATTTAATATTACATTACTGCGTTCGGTGCTATTAATTAAATGACTCAATAATCGGGGTGTTTTTACAATGTCTTTGGAAGATAGCAGCCGTGTATTGCTTGAACCCATTTTTTTTAAAAGGGCATCCGAAAGATTGCCACGCCCGATAATAATGGTTGTCATCACCTTGCTCCAAAACCTGTAAACATCACTTTTAGGGTTTTTAGAATGATTTGAATGTCTAAAAAAAGTGATAAATTCCTCAGGTATTCTAAATCGTACAACACTTTCATTTTAGTGGAATCCGCTGAGTCCGCATATCCCATTTTGACTTGTGCATAACCCGTGATTCCAGGTTTCACAAGGTGTCTTAAATTGTAATTTTCAATCGTTTCAATATAATTCTTAACAAACTGTATTGGTTCGGGCCTAGGGCCGATTAAGCTCATATTTCCTATTAAAATGTTAAAGAACTGGGGTAATTCATCAAGACGATGCTTTCGAAGGGTATGGCCAAATGGCGTTATCCTGGGATCATTTTCTGAGGCATAAGCCAGATCTTGATTGTTAGCCATGGTTCTAAATTTATACATTTTAAAGATTCGATTTCCTTTTCCCATCCGATCTTGCACAAAGAAAATAGGACGTCCCATGGTGATTAGAATAATAAAAGAAATGATGCAAAAAACAGGACTGAAGGCAATCAAGATGCATAAAGACAAAATTCTTTCAAGGACTGAACGAAAAAAAAGGTAGACTTTAATGCCTTCTTTTAAACTATGCATAGGTTAAAGTCTCTTTTCCAGTTAAATAGTGGAGTAGGGTATACTGAGTGGCTGGATAGTTCAAGTATGATTTCACCCTGCGATTTTAGTAATGAGACTTGATTATTGCACCATTTATTTCTAGTATACGGGCTCGTCGGCATTTCCTGTTCTTTTTGGATTAGTGAGTTAATGAGGATCCTTCTAATTTCACAATACTTTTGGCCTGAGGCATTCATTATCAACGAGTTGGTTGAAACTTTGAGTCAACAGGGACACACAATAAAGGTATTGACAGGCAAACCAAACTATCCTGACGGAGAAATCTACGAAGGTTATACGAGCAAGGGTGTTGTTTCCGAAACATTTAAGCCGGGTATACCTGTCTTCAGAGCTCCTCTACGGGCCCGAGGTAAGGGGGGCGCTAAAAATCTCATTCTAAACTATTTGTCCTTTGTTATCAATGGGTTACGGTTTTTTCCTTCGGCCATAAAGGGAGAATCCTTTGATGCGATCGTTGTTTTTTGTCCATCTCCAGTTACCTCAATCATTCCAGCCATTTTTCTAAAATGGCGCTTAAAGAGCCACCTTGCTGTATGGATTCAAGATCTATGGCCTGAGAGTTTAAAGGCCACGGGCTTTATTCGACATCCATTTTTGCTTGGATTGATTGGGTACCTAGTGCGCTTCATCTATAGTTGTTCAGATACCATCTTGGCTCAGTCAGAGGCTTTCAAAATCCCTTTGTCGCGTTATGCAAAAGAAAGCAAAATAGTTTATTATCCTAATTCTTACAATGACTGTGGGTTGCCAAGCCAAAATTCGACCCCACTGAAAGACGATTTATTAGAAGAGCTCCGATCTAATTTTTGTGTTGTTTTTGCAGGCAATTTAGGAAAAGCACAGTCCTTATCTACTTTATTGGATGCAGCGGAACAGCTGCAAGACTTACCCAATTTTAAATTGATTTTTGTAGGTAGTGGTAGCATGGATGAATGGCTCAATCAGCAAAAAATGAAAAAGAAGCTAAATAATGTCATCATTGCAGGTCGATTTCCTCCTCAAGCAATGCCTCGGATATTGAGTCATGCATCAGCATTGCTGGTGAGTTTGAATAAAGATGAAATATTGTCCTACATTATCCCCAGTAAAATTCAAGCTTATATGGCAGCAGGTAGGCCAATTATTGCGGTTGCGGATGGCGAAGCTGCTCGTATTGTTCAAGTGGCACAAGCAGGGTTTTCCTGTCCGGCTGAGGATTCGCAGGAGCTGGCTCAATGCATTCGAAAGGTTTATAAACTGGATCCAAAAGAGCGTGATAAAATGGGTGCAGCTGGGAGGGCTTATTTTCTGGAGAATTACAATATGTCAACTCAGGCAAATAAGTTAGTTGAAATTTTAAATGCGAGGATAAAAACAGTAAAATGACAAATGTAAAGATTCTGGTTTTAGGTGGTACTGGCATGTTGGGACATGCTGTATTTCGATATTTGAGTGCTAATCCACAGTTTCAGGTATTTGCTACTGTGCGATCAACTCAGGCTCAAAGATTGCTAGAAAAGAATTTGCAAGCTCAAATAATTTACAATGTGGATGTACTAAACCTTGATTCTTTAATGAAGGTATTTGTTCAAATGAATCCGGACGTTGTAATCAACTGCATTGGTTTGATTAAACAACATGCCACTGCAAAGGATCCCTTAATCGCACTTCCCATCAATGCGATGTTGCCTCATCGTCTGGTTCGATTGTGTGCTTTATCCGGTGCACGGTTAATTCACATCAGCACGGATTGTGTTTTTTCTGGACAGCAAGGTCTGTACAAAGAGACAGACTTATCCGATGCTGAAGATTTATATGGAAAATCCAAGTTCATGGGGGAATTGATTGATTCAAGCAATGCGGTAACGCTTAGAACCTCCATAATAGGTCATGAATTAAACAGCCAGTATGCCTTGATTGATTGGTTTTTATCTCAGCAGGGCAGCGTAAAAGGATATAAAAAGGCCATTTTTTCGGGTTTACCCACGGTTGAATTGGCGAGAATAATAAGTGAATTTGTGATACCCAATGATACGCTGTCTGGTTTATATCATGTATCTGCGGAACCAATTGACAAATTTTCTTTGCTAAAATTGGTAGCCGAGATCTATGGAAAAGAGATTGAGATTGTTCCTGATGAAAAATTGTGCATCGATCGCTCACTGGATTCAAATCGATTTAAAAAAATAAGTGGGTATATTCCTCCTTCATGGCCAGATTTAATTTTGAAAATGAAGTCTTTTAATCCTTTAAATACGGATGCTAGCTATTATGTTTGATAATAAAATATTACTGATTACTGGGGGAACTGGTTCGTTTGGACACACTGTATTAAAACGTTTTCTGGATACAAATGTAAAAGAAATTCGTATTTTTAGTCGAGATGAAAAAAAACAAGAAGACATGCGTATTGCATTGGCAAACGATAAGGTAAAATTTTACATTGGGGATGTGCGTGATTATGCAAGCCTGAAGCAGGCAACAATTGGAGTGGATTATATTTTTCATGCTGCAGCATTAAAGCAAGTGCCTTCTTGTGAATTTTATCCAATGGAAGCCGTTAAAACCAATGTCATTGGAACGGAAAATTTAATCAATGCGGCAATAGCAAATGGGGTAAAACGGGTCATCGTTTTAAGCACCGATAAAGCCGTATATCCCATCAACGCAATGGGCATATCGAAAGCCATGGCTGAAAAAATAATGATTGCAAGATCACGGATGATACCTGATTCCGGTCCTCTCATATGCGCAACCCGTTATGGCAATGTAATGGCTTCCAGAGGTTCGGTCATTCCTCTTTTTATTGATCAAATCAAATCCAGAGAACCCTTAACCATTACGGATGCAAGCATGACCCGTTTTCTGATGTCTCTTGAAGATTCCGTCGATTTAGTATTGTATGCTTTTCAATACGCACAACAAGGTGATATTTTTGTGCAAAAATCACCTGCCTCAACCATTGGCGATCTAGCTCAAGCATTGAAAGAATTATTCCATTACGACAAACCCATCAAAGTCATTGGAACCCGTCATGGAGAAAAACTGTATGAGTCTTTAATTTCACGAGAAGAAATGGCCAAAGCAGAAGATTTGCAGCGTTATTATCGAATTCCTGCTGATAATCGCGATTTGAATTACAAAAAATATTTCGTTGAAGGGGAGGAATACATTTCAAAATCAGAAGATTATACCTCTCATAACACTGAACGATTGAGTGTGGAAGGCATAAAGCAACTTCTTTTACAGCTTGATTATGTGAGGAAGGAACTTCAATGATCAAAGTCATGACAATAGTAGGGACAAGACCTGAATTAATTAAAATGAGTCGAGTGATTGCTGAATTAGACAAGCAAGTGAACCACGTATTGGTTCATTCAGGGCAAAATTACGATTATGAATTAAATCAGATATTTTTTGATGATCTCGAAATACGCAAGCCAGATTATTTTTTGGGCGTGTCAGGCGAAAATGCAGCAAAAACGATTGCGGATGTCATCTCGAAAGCAGACGATGTATTGGCAAAAGAAAGTCCAGATGCTGTGTTGTTTTATGGCGACACCAATACTTGTTTAGCAGTAATAGCGGCCAAACGAAGAAAAATTCCGGTTTTTCATATGGAGGCAGGTAATCGTTGTTTCGATCAGCGAGTGCCTGAGGAGTTGAATCGAAAAGTTTTGGATCATTTAAGCGATATCAACATGGTCTTGACCGAACATGCTCGTCGTTATCTGATTACAGAAGGCATTAAACCTGAAACAATCATTAAGACAGGTTCTCATATGGAAGAAGTATTGGATCATTATAAAGCAAAAATTGAGGTTTCAGACGTTTTGGCTCAGCAAAATGTAACAAAAAATAAATTTTTTATTGTGAGCGCCCATCGAGAGGAAAACGTTGATACGCCTGAAAACTTGAACGATCTATTAGAGACCCTAAGAACACTGGCTGAAACCTATCAATATCCAATTATTGTCTCTACTCACCCACGTACACAGAAACGTTTAGAAGCTTGTAATTATAAAGAACACGAGTTCATTCGTTTTGTCAAACCCTTTGGCTTTTTGGATTACATACAATTACAGATGAATGCCTTTTGTATTTTGTCAGATAGTGGCACCATAACAGAAGAAGCCTCTATATTGGATTTACCGGCTGTGATGATTCGATGTGCACATGAACGCCCAGAAGGGATGGATGTTGGAACTTTAGTCATGAGTGGTTTAAAAAAAGACAGGGTTTTAGAGGCTGTGCGTGTTGTAACCAACCAAAAAGAATCCGGGCAGCGCATAATACCGATTGCATCTGACTATCAAAATAAAGGAGCTGTATCGAAGCAGGTTGTTAGAATTGTGCTTAGTTACATCGACTACATCAATTGTAGAGTATGGTATAAATAGTTCTATGAAATGGGGTATTTTATGAGGATTGCAATAATTGGTGGCTCGGGATTTATAGGCACTAGACTCGCAAACAGGTTGCACAATAGTGGTGTTGATTTCATAATTTTAGATGTTACAGAAAGCAAACAATTTCCATCCAAATATAAATTTTGTGATATTACCGATCCACAATCATTGCAAGAATCTCTAAACAGCTCTGTGGACATCATCATCAATTTGGCTGCAGAACATCAAGACAATGTGTTGCCGATTGATAGATATTACAAGGTGAATGTTACTGGAGCCAAAAATGTTTGCTCGGTATCCGAGCTTTTAGGTATAAAATACATTGTTTTTACTTCTTCTGTAGCGGTATATGGATTTGTTAATGAAGAGACCGGTGAAGATGGTCTTTTTTCCCCTTTCAATGATTATGGTAAATCCAAATTACAAGCCGAAGAGGTATATAAGGCCTGGCAAAATAAGGAAAAAAACAACAGAGCTTTAGTAACGATAAGGCCGACGGTCGTATTTGGAGAAAACAATAGGGGAAATGTTTATAATTTGTTTAAACAGATCACGTCTAAAAAATTTTTGATGATTGGTAATGGTGAAAATATAAAATCAATGGCCTACGTAGAAAACGTGGCTGCGTTCATACAATTTTGCCTATCATTCGAGACGGGTTACCATGTGTTTAATTACATTGATAAACCAAATTATACAATGAATGAACTGCTTGCAATCATTTATAGAACAATGAACATTCGTCCTCCGAAGATGCGAATTTCATATAAATTGGGACTATTATTTGGATTTGTATTTGATTTTTTAGCAAAAATAATGAACAAAAAATTACCTATTAGCGCAATTCGAATTAAAAAATTTTGTGCAACCACACAATTTAGATCAGATAATATTCTAAATTATGATTTCAAACCGCCCATTTCATTAGAGCAGGGCATCAAGGAAACCATCACGTATGAATTTTTATCCTGACTTGTAGATTATTGCTCATATTGTATTTTTTTATCGTCACATCCTTCATACATGCACTACGAAAGGTTTATTAATAAAAACAAACGGAAAAAAAATGAAGTATTTTGATAAACTATACTCAAATCTACCCGTGATTGCTTTTGATTGTTTGTCTGTGCCTGTGGCTTGGTATTTTGCCTACCTGCTAAGATACAATCTTCACGTTTTTTCACTCAACATAACAACAATGAGTGCCTTAAAGGCACTGCCTGTATTATTTTTGATGCAAATCGTTTGTTATTATTATTTCAAAGTTCACCGTGGCATTTGGCGCTTTTCTTCGCTTAACGATGTGTCTCGCATTTTACGAGCGGTGGGGACGGCGACGGTATTGGTGATTCCTGTTTTTTATTTGACTTCCATATTGCAACATATTCCTCGTTCCGTATTGCCTTTATACGCCATTGTTTTAGTTTGTCTTCTTTGTGGTGCGAGGTTGCTTTTACGTCATTATTGGGATAACAAGCAAGGAAAAAGCGAGGAATGCAAGCGTGTGTTAATTGTTGGTGTGGGTCAAGCTGGTGAAGCTTTAATTCGTGATTTGAAACGAACAACGGCTTATTTTCCAGTGTGTATAGTGGATGATGATCAGAAAAAACAAGGCCAAGAAGTGCATGGTGTTCAAGTTTTAGGACCCATCTCCAAATTAGAGGACCTCATAGTAACACACCAAATCGACTTAATTTTTATCGCAATTCCTTCTGCAAGCTCCGAATTAATGCAGCGGATAGTATTGTATTGTGAAGGCTGCAAGGTTCCATTTCGCACCTTACCCAGTTTGCAAGCACTTGCAACAGGCAGGGTAGAAGTCAATGCCTTAAGAGAAGTGAAAATTGAGGATTTACTCGGTCGAGATCAGGTTAAGTTAAATTGGGACATCATTACGTCCAATATTCAAAACAAACGAGTATTAGTCACCGGCGGTGGCGGATCGATTGGTTCCGAATTATGTCGTCAGATTTTGACACAATCTCCTGCAAAATTACTTATTCTGGATAACAATGAATTCAATTTATATAAAATTGATCTTAAACTGAAAACGGTTTTTCCCAATATTGAAATTCAATTGGCCTTGGTGAGCGTCACCGATGAAGTTGCTGTTAAACAGATTTTTAATGCGTTTAAGCCTGAAATCGTTTTCCATGCTGCGGCTTATAAACACGTTCCCTTACTCGAAGATCACATACGAGTCGCGGTTCAAAACAACATACTGGGTACTCAAGTGGTTGCCGAAGCTAGCCTTGCCTGTAAAACGAATAAGTTCATTCTTATTTCCACTGATAAGGCGGTAAACCCTACCAACATCATGGGCACAACCAAACGGGTTGCAGAAATTTATTGTCAAAATTTAAACGAGAAGGTGGATACACAATTCATTACCGTGCGTTTTGGAAATGTATTGGGATCTGTGGGTAGTGTGGTGCCTTTATTTCAGAAACAACTAAAAAACAATGGCCCGTTGACGGTTACCCATCCCGACATTCAACGTTATTTCATGACCATCCCTGAAGCCTGTCAGCTCATTTTACAGGCCATGGTGAATGGCAATGGAGGCGAGATTTTTATTTTGGATATGGGCAAGCCAATTAAAATCAATTACCTTGCAGAACAAATGATTCGCTTAGCAGGAAAAGAGCCCGGCAAAGACATAAAAATAAAATATACTGGCCTGCGACCTGGTGAAAAATTATACGAAGAACTGTTCCACGAGTCTGAAGAACTATTGCAAACCGAACATGAAAAAATTTTTAAAGCCAAGTTTCGACAAATTGACTGGAATGAATTAATGAAAGCTATGGACATGTTGCATAATGCTTGTAATGCGAATTTAAAGGAAGAATTATTGCTTTTATTAAAAAATTTGGTGCCAGAGTCTTCTGTGAAAATTACAAGCGAACAGATTGATTCGTTGTCGAAATGCCTTGAAACGCAATAAATAAAGTGTTCATTAAAGAAGTCTAAGGAATGGTTACTCTTTACGAGCTATTACAAGCCGAGAACCACCTAGTGGAAAATTTAAACCAAGTTTAATGAAGCTGTTTTCCAAATTTAAAATTTTTTCAAACATGAAATTAATCCAAGGATGGATTTTTAAGCCTGCCTTAGGAGAGACTTGGTTTGTTGATTTTTTTTGGATCATTCGTGAAAACAGCATCACCGGTAATAATGCACTTACGAATGATGTACTTCTCAATACTTTGAATTTGGCCTCGTTTAATTTCGCATGCAACTCTTTATCCGAGTAACGACGTACATGACAAGCATAATCGTCAACTGAACTCCACAACCATTCGTGCTGCGGGACCGTGAGGATTATGATCCCCTGAGGTTTGAGTGCACGATGTATTTGGTGCAATACCTCTACGTCTTCATCAATATGCTCTAATACATCAAATGCTCCAATGCAATCGAATTCCTCAAGAAAGGGTATGCGTCGAGCATCCATTTGCATTAGATTTGCCAAAGGAAGTCGTTCTGCGGCAAAGTATGCGTTCGGCTAAATACGGGTTGAATTAAGCGGGTCAATTAATTAGGGTTAATCAGGTTAAATGGCAATAGGGCTTTATAGTCTTCTGTTGTTTTACAAGAGCGGATGTTTTCAAAAAGGGTTTTTAAATAATCGAAGGGATTGAGTCCATTAGCCTTAGCTGTTGCAATAAGGCTATAGAATAGTGCACTGGCATGAGCGCCTCTGGGGCTACCTGAGAACATCCAATTTTTTCGTCCTAAAGCAAATGGTCTGATAAGATTTTCTATGAGATTGTTATCTATTTCCAGTGAACCAACCAAAAGATAAGCAGTAAGCTCATTCCATCGAAGATGCATATAGTCCAGAGCCTTGCCTAGTTCGGATTGAGGGGCTGTCGTTTTTATTGTTTTATCCAACCAGATTTTAAGGTCCTCAAGGATTGGCTTTGCCTGTTGCAAACGAAGCTCATATCGTTGCTGGGCGGTGTAGTCGTTGTTACGAGCATGCTGTTCAATCAGGTAGAGCTTTTTAATGTAAGCTACAGCCTGGTGCGACTTTCCCGTGGTTTTAGCAATTTTTACAAGCTTTGCAAAAGGCCTTCTGGCGTGAGCAAAACACCCCAAATGAATAATATCCGGATGGTCGTCCACCCAATCATAGCCCTTATACCCATCGGTTTGCAGATAGCCCTTAAAATCTTTGAGTATTTGCTTGGGCCATTGAGCCTGTCGGGTTTGCTGGTAGTCAAAAAGAACTACTCTTTTATCGGGCCGATGGTTACGATAGACCCACATGTAACTGGTACTGGTATTTTTTCGATTCGGCTCATCCATCACTTGCAGGGTGGTTTCATCGGCTTGTAGATAGTTCGATGTAATCAGTTCAGCATGAAGAACTTGCCTCATTGGTTCACACACCTCAAAAGCTGCCATTATCCAACCACATACGGTGTTTCTTGGCATCTCAATCCCTAATCGACCCCATATTTGCTCCTGACGGTATAAAGGCAGATGGTCTTCGTATTTACTAACAATGGCATGAGCCACAAGACTTGGAGTAGCCATGCTTTTGGGCAGAAATAATGAAGGCAAGGGAGCAATAGAGACGGCTTCATCGCAACGGTTGCAGGCATACTTGGGGCGAACATGGGCAATGACAGAAAGCTTGGCAGGAATATACTCTAACTGCTCAGTGACTTCTTCCCCAATACGTTGTTTCATACAGCCGCAAGCACAACGTTTGTCTTCTTCTGCAATGTCATGCTCAACTACTTCGCGAGGCAAATGCTCAGGCAAGGGGCGTCGTACTGGTTTCTTTTTAGTGTAGGTGACTGTTAGTGTATTTTCTTCTTCTGGAAGCTCTGCTTCTTCAACGGATTCTGCTTCGTCAAATTGCAATTGCAATTGTCCTATATGAGCTTCTGAGGAGCGGCCAAAGCGTTGTTGTTTGGCCAGGCGCAGTTGCTCTAGAAGATTATGGTATTTCTCTTTCCATTCCTGGGTTTCTTGCGCTTGTTGTTGTAATGATTCAATTTCAGCCTGTTGAAGTGGTGCAAGAACCGCTTGAAATTCAGGAGAAAAAATGGAGTGGTCATGAGTCTTTTTCATGAAGAAATTATACCATAACCACCCTGATTTTATGAGCTTTTTTTAATGAAAATCGCAATAAATTGCAGGCTCTTCCCCAGGATGAAACGTGTATTTATTAGACGCCATTAACCAATTGAAATGCTCTTTCGTTAACTCAATATGACCTTCTATATTTCGTGGGAAAATGAATTTTCCCTTCTCTAATCTGCGATACCATAAGGTAAAGCCAAACTCCTCATAGTACAAGGCTTTGAGTTTGGAGCCACAGCGACTACGAAATAAAAATAAATGCCCTGATGTCAGCGTCATTCCAAACACTTCATGTACCAGTATAGCCAAGGTATTGATGGACTTGCGCATGTCGGTAACCCCGCAATATAAATGAACCCGAACTTCTTCTGGAATCAGCATAGCAACCTCAGCTGATTCAGTAAGGAGGAAAAATCTTTGCTCTTGATAGCTGCTTTTACTTCACAGCAAATCTGGTTAGGAAAACGGATAATAATCGACTGACTCGTTACAGCTTCCTGACAAATAGAGTCCTCGGCACTAATCAGTATCGGTTCAAAATGACTCGGTTTATCTGATTTATTTTGTGAATCGGCCTTTTGGCTTCCTGACGCTATCCTTTTACGCCATTGGTACTTAAATGTGGCAATAGGAAGGCCTTGTTCTCTGCAGAAATCTTCTTGCGATAATCCACCGCATTCATATCCTTTAAATATACCATCCCAATATTTTTCTTTTATTTTCATTTCAAGCTCCTCTTTTTGAGAAGCTCAGTTTATGCATTTTTTAGCTCGATGGTAGGTGTATTTGGCCGA
>CAWAUF010000028.1:0-8598 GCA_963785145.1 uncultured Gammaproteobacteria bacterium
GCCACATGACAGCAACAAAAACACAATTGAGTCGACTTGCACAATTGCCCAAGGAAATTCTAACCCCATTTATTTTAAATTCTCCCGATATGCCCTTAAGAAAAATAGCAGAGCTTGCTTGCCAATCGAAAAACAATTACGCTTATTTTCAGCCCGCATTAAACAAGGCCAAGAATCTTCCCTTACTTTTAAATGTAGTACAAGGAAACCTTGAGGCATTAATAAACCAGGTAGTCGAAAACCCTGAGCTTTACTTTAAAAAAGGGCAAGTAACAGACCCATCAGGAACAACTTTTTATAATGTTTCTGCCTATCAGCTGGTGAAGTTTCTTTGTGATGCCGACATGGATGAGCGGATTAGATGATTAATACCCAATATAATCCGTGTCCAAAGAGGTACTATGCTGGTTGATCTGGACCTACAGCCCATTAGGGAAAAACAATACGCCCAAATCGACTGCGGTGGTGCGGATTTAGTGAAAATGGACCGTAACCCCACAACACTCGATTTTGAAGAAATCAGGCGGTTTAAAACAACCTACACCATACAGGGTGTACCTACAGCAGTGGTCTTCCCCTTACTTGAAAACCCAGACGGAATCATTTACTACCAAAATCCAGTCACTAAACAGCCACAAATATATTATGCCAATCAAAACACGAAAACAGTGGAACCGCTGGAACTTCAGATAAGTACACCAGGGGAGCAAAAGGCATTAGACGAATTATATGCCTCATTCAATGAGATGGAAAATAACAGTGCGCGACGCTCCAACGACGAAGAGCATGCCCTCATTGCGCGCCTTAGCAAGCATGAGCTGTCACGCAAAGGCATTCAATACGTGCATCAAGGGAAACTTTATTGTGATAATCGCATGGAATTTAGACTTATTAATGCCTATAGAAAATGCATTAGGCTTTATGAGGAACAACGCTGGGATGATGGAGATGATTATTGGTGCAAGGGAGTTGGGGTCGCACAGCGCCAAGTCTTATGGGTATTACAGCGCTTTTGCGAGCATGGTCGCCCATTTTACCCCTTGCCTGATTTTAATGCATCTCCTTTTCAGCGGAGTTTTAAAATAGATAATGGCGTTTCGGGTGATAAATCAGTTTGCTTGGCAGGTAGATTAGTAAATGAGCTAGGTTCGATTTTTGCTGTAGTAAAGGGGGCCGCCGCGTCGTGCCGCCCGTGGCGGGGTGGGGCGTCTCGATTTGGCTGCCGTAAATTGGCTTATTGAAGATGCGAAAACGCGGGTGCTGGAATTTAAACCAGACGTGGAACTGACGGTACATGTTTCTCAGCCGGCTTAAGGCTGTTGAGTAATGCAGTGGCGACAGCCGCCACTGATGCGTCCCAACAAACATCTAAAATCAAACGACAATGGTCTGATAATTCAATACAAAGGTCAACACCGCTCCTCATGGCACTTTATTCCATTGTGACATTTTTGCAATGTAGACGCTTTAAACTTAGATTATGGCAGTTTGCATGCGAACAAGCTTTCACTTAGGAAGTTGAAAAGCAGGATATGGATTGCATACGTATTGCGAAAGTTATTAACGAAGCAAGTCAGACCATTATTGGGTTAGCTTAGAGTCGAGCGTAAGAGTCACACCTTTCTGGTTATCTGTTTCACCTGGTGGAGGAAAAAAAATCAGGTTGCCTTCAATGGCACGAAAAGCCATTTTATATTCCTCACCAAGAAAGGGTTCATTAGAATATTGTATTCGGGTTACTAACTGATTGTTTTTATAGTGTTGTCGAAATAAACTGTCTTTCAAATCGTTTTCATGTAGAAGAGTGGTCTTTGCCAAATTTTCAGTTCTTACGCATAATTTAAGCTCAACTTGACCCTGTGTAGGAAGGCCTAGTTTTAAAAGACGGGTTGCTAATGCATCTAGATTGATGGAGTAACTGTGCTTAGAAGTAGAATACAGACAGGTTGAAGAATCCATCCATAAGCCAAAATATACATTTTGATTTTTTGAGGGGGGGCAGAAATTAGATCAACATTACTATCGTCTGATAAAACCAGAAATGTATTTTCTTTAAACATATTACTCCAATTATTAGCAATTGCAAGTAACTTCGCATTTTTTTCTTCTGCTTTGAATGGGATATAAAGTACAATCATTAATGATCACCTATTATTTAATTCATTTATAATTTATGCAATTAGAGGTCACAAGTTAAGCGATAATCAAGGTTTTTGTCAAGCGCTAAACAGACCAAACTTAGATATTTAGGGATTTAAATCAGGTCCTTCTCTGAGTCCAGTTTCTTCAGAATTAAGTTCATACACATCATCCATGCTTTCAAAATCTAAAGGCTCAGAATGAGAAAATTGATCTTTGTCAACCGCATCTTCTGGATCCAGCCAAACAGATACCTTTTCAACGGGTTTTGTTTTAGTAGATTGTTCTGCTTCTGCAGGTGAATAGCCTTCTGCTTTTAAAAACTCTAAAAATAAGGGTTTATTGATCATTAGAGTTAAATGGAGATTAGTCCCTTTTATAGTAAGCTTATTTCCTAAATAATCATTTATATTATCAGGCAAAATAGCAAATAGTTCCTTAATGATCTCCTCTTGTTTTTTTGAAAGCAGCTTATCTTCTTGAATAAAACGCACTAAGTTTTCTGCAAATTTTTTAATCAGAGGATTAGTAAATTTTGAGTAATCAACTGGCGGTGGTTTTGATTTAAAAAATCTGCTAGATGACTCTTGTTTTTGTTCTTCATTCAAAGAATGCCGGTATTCTTTAGCTCTTCCAATGGGGTATTTTAATCGAAAAGCAAATAAAGGACTTTTCATTTCAATGGCTCCAAAGGCTAATTTTCGATTGGATAATTCCTTGTCTTCTTGAGGAGTGGAGGTAGGGTAACAGATGGACACATCAGTATAATATTGAACGTCCATGGTACTATAATCTTTTCCTAACTGCTCCCGAAAAGCCATTGCCATTTTTTTAGCTTTTTCATCTTGAGCATGAACATCGCAAAAGTAAAGTTTAACGGTATTATTATTGCTAAATCCCTCCAACATCAAATCCTGTTGAAAATGCTGAGCTATTTCTTGTACGGATAATGTTTTTAAATCATCGTCTACTTCATCTTGATTAGCCACCTCAAATTCAGGACCCGACATCCCATGACTCACAACATAAATTTTACATTCACCGGCTTTGAGTTTTTCTTCAACTAACTTTTTCTTAGCAGGAGTAAGCCCTTTATGATAAACAATGAGGGTATCTTTGCCTTTTTTTTGGTAATTCTCTTGCCATCGAGCTGCTTTTGCCTCTAAATCACCAAAACAATCATCCACTTCAAAAGGAATATATAATATTTTCATTTTATGCACAATGTGATTAATGTTAATATTATTATAGAAGTGACAATTGGTTTAGTCAAAATATAATCAATTTGATGTTAATTTATTCAATATGCGTCAGCCGAATGGGCACAAACACTATTATGAGTAGGGTTATTCCCATAAAAAGATAAGATAAAATTGTCAACATACCCTAACCATTTTTTAAAACCCTCAGGCTTAGCGTTTTTTTTATGCGTGACCTCAATACTTTTTTTTATATTTCTCCTATACTTAGCCTTACCCCTAAAACAGAGAGAAACCATGAATACCAAACGCAACTTTGCTCTTGCTTTCACTCTTTTATTTCCCAGCCTTGCTTTAGCCAATTGCGATTTAACCCAATTTCGTTGGGGGTGCGACTTACCCATTCACCCCGATCCTCACCCAGCTGCACCTGCTTTGGTCTATTGCAACAATTCATACGGCTACATCACGCAAGAAGAATACGATATACTCACACGCTATCAAAGAGCCAATGTCAACATGGTTTTAACCATCAATGGGGAATACGTGGATAGTCCTTGTGTGGGAGACAATCGTTATGCTGGAGTGGACGCGTATGGATTTGAAAAAGACTGAAAATAAATGCCTTGAAATCCAAGGAATTTTTGTACAAATCATTAAAAAACCCATAAAAAACATACACCTAAGAATTTATCCCCCGGATGGCACTGTGAAAATGACAGTGCCATTGGGCTGTACTCAGGCTTTTATACGGGAGTGCTTGCAAAAAAAGATGGCTTGGATCCAAACCCAACGGGAACGCATTCAAAACACAACCATCCCCCAAGATAAAAGTCTGCAAACAGGGGCAGCTGTAGAATTTTTGGGAAAACAGTATTTATTAATAATTCAAGAACACAATGGTCCTTCGACCATTTGCCTTCAAGATCAACTCCTGATGTGTTACCTTCAACCCCAATCCGCCCCCATGCAAGCCCAAGCCCTTATAGAGCGCTGGTATAGGCGCGAAATGACTGCTCTAATACCCAATCTCATCCATCATTGGGAAGCTATCATTCAAGTGAAGGTGTATGAATGGGGTATTAAAAAGATGAAAACACGTTGGGGTTCTTGTAATACCCGAGCGGCTCGCATTTGGTTGAATTTAAATTTAATAAAAAAACCGATTGAGTGCTTGGAATACGTTTTAGTGCACGAAATGGTGCATCTTTTAGAGCCCAGTCACAACAAAAGATTTTACAGCCTGATGTCCAAATTCTTACCCAATTGGAAAGACCAGCAAAGGGTTTTAAAATACTAATTCACTTTGTTTCCAGCACGAGACTAGAGCCTGCATCCATTGAATGGTATCCTTCGAATTACATCAATTGATAAAAGGATCTAACATGTCTCCTACCGTTGGATTACCCCAATTCAGCACCATTCATACAGCCCATTTTAAGACTAATCTTGAGGCTTTATTAAAAAACAATTTAGAGCAAATCGATCGCTTGCTTCAAGAGAATCACCGTTACACATGGGAAGATTTAATGCATCCCTTGGAAGATTTAGACGATGCCTTGGAACATTTTTGGGCGCCCATGTCCCATTTGCATTCGGTGATGGATTCGAAAGAATTACGAGATTGTTACGACAGTTGTTTGCCGCTTTTATCCGCTTATGAAGCCGCTGTAGGGCATAATAAAAACTTGTATAAGGCCATTAAATCCATAGATAAAACCAATTTGAATGCTGCACAAAAAAAAATAATCGCGGATGCGATTCGCGGTTTTAAATTGTCTGGGGTGGCCTTATCCAAGAAAAATAAAAAACGGTTTGAAGAGATTGAAAAACGCTTGTCGGAGTTGTCCAATCAATTTGAAACCAATGTATTGGACTGTGCCCAATCTTTTTCTTTGCAGGTGGCTGAGCTTTCGCGATTATCCGGGTTGCCCAAGCATGCATTGAATACTGCAAGAGAGTTGGCAATAGAAATGGGACTTGAAGGCCATGTATTGAACCTTGAATTCCCTTGTTATCAAGCGGTTGTCACTTATGCCGAGGATAGGGCTTTGCGAGAGACCATGTACCAGGCTTACGTCACTCGTGCTTCCGATCAAGGCCCAAGTGCTGGCCTTTATGACAACACCGACATCATCCAGGAGATCCTTGCCTTGCGTCATGAAAAAGCACAGTTGTTAGGCTTTAAAAATTATGCGCAATTGTCCTTGGCTCCAAAAATGGCCAAGTCCACTACTCAAGTGCTTGATTTTATGAATAATCTAATCGATAAAGTCCATCAACAAGCTCGCAAGGAATTTAAAGAACTGAAACAATTTGCCTTGGAAAAACACAACCTTTCTTCAATCAAACCCTGGGATGTCCCTTATTTGTCAGAAAGCAGAAAAAAACATCTATTCAGTTTATCGCAAGAAGATTTAAGGCCGTATTTTCCTTTATCAAAAGTCATGGAGGGCCTGTTCACAATCGTCAAAAAACTCTATGGCATGACCGTGGAAGAAATCAATGGCGTGGACATCTGGCATAAAGACGTGCGCTGTTATTGCATCGTCGATGAAACCAACCAAGTTCGCGGTTACATCTACACAGACTTATTCGCCAGACCCCACAAACGCAGCGGCGCCTGGATGGATTCACTCCAAAGCCGAAGAAAATTAAACAATGGAGTCCTGCAATGTCCCATTGCATCCCTGACCTGTAATTTTGCCAAAGCGTCTGCAAACCATCCTGCAATGCTGTCTCATGACGAGGTCATCACCTTGTTTCATGAATTTGGCCATTGTTTACACCACGTCTTAACTCAAGTGGATTATCTTGGAGCCTCAGGCATCAATGGAGTGGAATGGGATGCAGTGGAATTACCCAGTCAATTTTTTGAAAATTGGGCTTGGGAACAACAGGCCTTGTCCTTATTGACCTCTCACCTGGATACCAAAGAGCCTATACCCATGTCTTTGTTCAATCAGTTGATTGCTGCGAAAAATTTTCAGTCTGCATTGGCCATGTTACGCCAAATGGAATTTTCCTTGTTCGATTTTCGAATTCATCAAGAATTCAATCCCAATCAGCTGTCCTTGGTTACCGACATTTTAAACGAGGTTCGTTCAAAAACCAGCATCATTCCTCCAGTAAAATACAATCGGTTCCAACACAGTTTCAGTCATATTTTTGCTGGCGGGTATGCTTGCGGCTATTACAGTTACAGTTGGGCAGAAGTTCTCTCTTGCGATGCCTTTGCACGGTTTGAAGAAGAAGGGGTTTTTAACCCGCACACAGGGCATGATTTCTTAAAATGCATTTTAGAGGTTGGTGGTTCTAAAAAAGCGGCAGAGGCGTATCAGTCGTTTAGGGGACGTCAGGCTACAGTGGATGCCTTTTTAAGGCACAATGGAATTGCGCAAAAGGTTTGAAAGTCTACCATTCCATGCAAGAATCTTTTGCCTGGAATGGTAATTAAAACCTCATAGACGCGGGCTTTTTTGATAATTCTCTTCTATGTTAAGCCTGGAGGTTGTTTTCTTGCAGCCAAAAAAACCAAAATAACGATGATGATCCAAAGCTTTTTGTACTGCTTGATTCTCGTGAATGGGGTCACAACCAGAGTCTTGTGCTTTTTTAACTGCCTTTAAAATCAACCTGATTTTCTTTTGATTGCCAAAAGAATACCATTTGGTCGAATTGTTCTTTAATCTTTCAATTTCCTGGGCAATACACCTTATTGCGACCGGTCTGGTTCGAATTGGGTCGGTTGTTGATTTCACAGGAGTTTGAGATAGCTCTACTGGATTCACATGGGGTGTTTGCAAAGGAGCAAGGATTCGTTCATCTGAATATGGCTTTGGGATGCTTTGCACTGCAAGGGGTTTGCCAGAAGAAATATAGGCGCATTGAAGCAATAATGGATTGGATGTGAGTTTTGAAATTTCATGGGTTCTTATGTCTAGAATTTCTCTGGGATCAACCCTTGAGCCATTCATCCGCATTTCTCGGCTGGGTTTATCGTAGTGATATTCTTCATGATAGGCTTGTAATTCTTCAGCTGTTTTGATCGATCGCCCTTCCGGGTCTCCACCATAGTAAAAATAATACGATTTTGCTGAAAAAAGCCTGACAGTCCAATCGTAATGGCTGTCCAACTCGCCGGTGCCTTTGATGGTGTACAGTAATTTCAAATCACGGCCATTGTATTGAATGAGGTTTAATTGTTCGCAAGCGGGTAAAAAAAGAGGAGCCTGATTAAAAAAATCATATAAAGAGGCGTGGATAAGGATCGTGTCATCGTAAAAATCAATGTCGATTTCGCCTTCAGGGTCGTCACCTAGAGATTGTAGATGAGCAACTCGATGAGCAAAGGCATAGATGAGGGATACTTTGGAATCGTCAAACATCCAGCTTGCGTATTCTATATTCGGTTTGGCCTCACACATGGCTTTGAAATTTTCGCCAGCGGTTAAATTGCGTTTTTCTAAAGGACGTACTTCCTCTGTTCCTTGTTTGGCTGATAGTCCATAAATATCCGGCATAGTAAAAGATTCAAATAAAATCTCAATTCCCAATTTTTCAGCCAGGTATTTTTGAATGAGAGGAATGGCCTTGGTGATAGACCCCCCTTTACAATAATTAGCAGCATCTGAGCTCACGTCCTGAGCATTGGTGCCATAGGCTAAAATAATTTTATTATATCCTTTTCCCTGAATGCTTTTTATGATGGCATCCAACAACAGTTGATTGCGTTGTATTACCCAAGTTGTATGCGGTTTGCCATCATAGTTTCCAAAGGTAAAAGGATGGTGCACGCAACCGTGCATGTCCAATAAGATCAATTTGGTTTTCATATCAATCCAGAATGATTAAAAGAGGCGAGATTAACACAAAGAAGCACATTATAAAATAAAATGGAGCATACTATTCACAAAAAAAACGATTTTATTGTGACACCCTGACTCGTGCTAATTTCTCCCAATAATCCAAAATCCTTTTGTTGAGGGTCTAATTCCAAATTGCCCAGTTGACCGCAGTTTTAATCTCAATGTTTCCTGTCAGCTAGCAGTTGATGGTATCGTTTTAAAGCTCTAGCTCGTGCTTCATCGTGATTGATGATGGGTCGGGGGTATTTTGTGGTTTCATAGATTTTTGTTGCATCCGTTGCCATCCAAGGCGCGTGGAGGGTGTCTTTTTTTAATGAGGCAAGTTCAGGCACCCATTTGCGGATATAGGTTCCATCCGGATCGAATTTTTTACTTTGAAGCAGTGGATTAAA
>CAWAUF010000029.1:0-83143 GCA_963785145.1 uncultured Gammaproteobacteria bacterium
CATCGATTTACCCTTTCAAAAAATTGTTTTTAATGACCATCTCATTAATAACAGCGCATCAACAGATCCGCTCACATTGGTTATTATTATGGGGTGCTGGAAAGTAAAGGGGAGATTAATCAATCCATGATCATTGAACGAATTCAAATTTTAAAAAAGGGGATTTGAACATCACCTCCATTTGCAGAGATGGGAAATTGACGTTGAAGGCCAAGATAGCCAAATTTTATTATCGAAAAAACCCATTGAATTGTATAAAAACAAGCTGATTCTAAAGAAATTTTCTCCCTCTCAACCCTATACATTGGATATTTAACGAGCATCAGCAATCATAAAGGAAATATACATTCAATCAGCAAAAACCATAATATAAGGATCATTAAATAATCCTAAGGATTTCTTGTTTGATTCACAGTCAAAACGATTACGCCTATGATTTCATACTCATTCGAATTAAAAATCAAAGAGGCTGAGCCTGGAATTGTAGCGTTTCATTCCCAATCAGGTGAATCAATGATCGATTTCCGGAGTGAGATGCTGTCGTCTTTGAATCGCGCCAAAACCAAATCCCCATCAATGGGTTGTTCAACCATACTCACAATGAAAGTGGTACCTGCTGGGAATCTAGGTTGCATGGATTTAGTGCTTTCAATGGCAAACAGCTTTTTTTAAATTTTTTATATTCTCCATTTGCGCAATTTGAATCCGCTTGCTGTGGGAATACTTTCCAGGTGTTGTTTGAAATTTGGGTCGAGTAAAGCCCCCCAATTCAATACCGGTATGCTTTTGACTCAGAGGGTTTTTTAACAAAGGATTGGAGCTATTTTTCGTTAAGAGATAATCTAAAGTAACTCCAAAAAAATCAGCTATTTGTTGCAGCGTCGAGACCCTAGATCAGAAGTGGCGCCAGTTAATAAGCGATGAATGGTGTTGTAAGGCACCTGTAAATTTTTGGCAAGATCGCTTTCATTCATTTGATGAAAATGCAGTAATTTTAATAAATTTTCAGCCAAACAATCCTCTGATTCATTCAATTTCATCTAGATGTTTTTAAGTTTTTTCATAAGTACATTAGAATCCTGGCATTTGTAATCATCTACTGGAATTGCAGACACATTTGCGGTTTTTGACGGTGAAGTTTTTTAATTTAGCAATAACCCAGGGAAAGGTCTATTACTTTATTTTTACATATTTGTATTGTTTTTTAAAGAAAATTTTAAATTTTCAACCAATAATTCCTTTTACAATTTATCTATTGACTTTTAAGGAATAATATTTACAATAAAGTAAATTATATTTTACTTTAAAATATTGAAACGAATGTTTCATGAAACTCAAGGAGGTGTGGATTTCATTTGCGATTACTGATTCATAAACTGGAAACGATCAAATGTCTAAAAAAAACCTGAATGGTTTTTTTATGAAACGTATATATTTATAAGGATGTTTAAATGAAAGTTTTAATTGTTACAGAGCCCGATGACGTACATGCTGTACTCGTCAAATTAGCTTTAGAAAGAAAAGGCTCCAGCTGTGAGTTGTTTTTCAGTGCGGACATGCCTACACAACAAAAAAATAATATTTATCTTTCCTCGGATGATTATTCATGGGATTCTTTTGATGGCAACACCCAAAAACCGTACTCTTTTGATAGTCCTTTTGATTCAATCTGGTGGAGACGACCTCGCCGACCTTCATACCGGATAACATCCATGAAGAAGATCAAACCTTCGTCAAAATAGAAAATTCAATTTATCACGATTCCCTTCCTTTCTTACTCAATGAAAAAGCCTGTTCAATCAATCCAATCTCCTCGCATCAAAGAACGCGGTCGAAAATAATTCAGCTAAAGCTTGCACAACAATGCAAATTTAAACTTCCTGAAACGTTGATATCCAATTCCCCGGAAGAAATCAAAACATTCATTCAAAATAATAAGGACCACAAGGTCATCTACAAACCTTTTTCTCCTCAATTTTGGTCAGAAAAGAACGGGGTTAAAATGGTCTATACGAATACCATTTCCATGGATGATTTGCCCTCTGATTCCCTATTGCAGGCAGTCCCAGGTATTTACCAAAAATACGTCAATAAAAAATACGAACTGCGAGTGACCTGCTTTGGTACCCACATCAGTGCAGTAAAAATAGACTCCCAAATTCATGCTTCGGGAAAGACGGATTGGCGAAAAATCCCCGCAAGTGAATTAACCTTAGAAGAGGTGAAATTGCCCCAATCCGTTCGAAACAAAATCATTTTATTTATGATTAAAATTGGCATTGTCTTTGGCTGCTTTGACTTCATCGTCACCGAAGAGGATGAGTATGTTTTTCTCGAATTGAATGAACAGGGTCAATTTTTATGGGTTGAAGAGATTCTACCTGACCTATATTATTTGGATATGTTTGCTGAATTCATCCTGCACAAACGCTTTGATTTTACCTGGCATAAATCTGAAAAATCCATTCGTGTCTCTGATCTAAACACCATAGCCTACGACATGGTAGAAGACAATTTAAATAAACACGTTTATTTAAATCAACTGAAACAAGTCGCTTAAGTTGAACAATTGATTCAAATATTATGGAAATTCAGCAGTCACTCTTTAGAGAAGAGGCGATTAAATTTCGCCTCGACAGAAGCTAGGCCAAGTTCGCATCAATGTCCCTTTGAATTACAAGTTGGTCAGTGTTTTTTCCCTGTTGTTGCTACTCAGCATCCTAATGTTTTTATTGTTTGGGGAAATTTCTGAAAAAATTGCAGTCTTGGGCTATTTGGATGCGGATAAAGGCATCGTCACCGTTAATTCTGGTTGGAGGAACCATTATAAAATCGAAAGCGGAAGAAGGTCAGCGCGTGAATACTGGCGATGCTCTATTTGTACTTAGCAATGAAGAGCCGATCATACCAAAGCGCTGATTGAAAACCTCAATCAGCGTATCCTCAATTTAAAGAAAGAATATCAGTTAAAAAACAATCATTACCTCTCTTTACTCAAACTTTATGAAAAACATTACGTGTCCGTCACCTTAATCCAATCCGTGGAGGCTGAGCTTTTAGAAATACGCAATCGAATAAAAACCTTGGACTTGGACGTAATGAAATACAAACAAAGTGTGTTTCAAATCATCAAATCCCCGTGGAGGGAGTCTCACCAATATTTTGTATAAACAAAGTCAAATCGTGGAACCATCCAAACCATTGCTGCAAATCATTCCAAAGGATTCTAAATTGATTGCGCGATTGTTTGTCCGAGTAGGTGACATTGGCTTTGTGAACCAGCATGGGATGGTTTCCATTCAATACGATGCCTATCCCACTGCTCGCTTTGGAAATCATCTGGCCAAAATACAAGAAATCAATTTGACCATCTTAACAGATGACAAAGAGGACAAACCCATTAAGGTAGGTCAACCCTATTACAAGGTGAAGGCCGAATTAGAAAAATCCTACATCCATTCGTACGGGAAAAAAACCCATTTAAACTATGGCATGACCTTTACTGGGGTTATCCGCGGCCAAACCAAGAAAATATGGCAATGGATTGTGGATCCAATTTACAGCTATTACGGAGAGGTATTTTAATGAGTGAGGTTTTGCGTTTATTGAACATTAAAAAAAATCAATTACCCATCATAAAACAGGTGCAATTGTCTGAATGCGGTCATGTCTGCATAGCCATGATCAGCCATTATCATGGTCATGCCTTAACTCTTCAGGCTTTGCGAGAACTGGAGGAGCCGGCCATCAATGGTTCCAATTTTTTAGATTTGATACGAATTTTAGAGCGCCTAAAATTCAATACCCGCGCCATACGTCTGATATATGGATCTGCATCAAGTTCAATGTCCAGCCATTATCCATTGGAATATGAATCATTTTGTCGTACTCAAATCCGTTCATTCCAACCATGCAATCATTCACGACCCGGCCTTTGGAAAACGAAAAATCCCTTTGAGTGAATTGTCCAAGTCTTTTACTGGTCTGGTTTTGGAAGTGGAGAAAGCAGCTCATTTTAAGCCTATGATGTCATCCAAGCCTTTGAAAATAATGGATCTATTCAAACGAATTCAGGGGATGAAAAACAGTTTGCTCATTTTACTGATTTTATCTCTCACCATAGAGTCCTTCATTTTGTTGAATCCAATTTTTCTGCAATACATCACTGATCAAGTGGTTAGCAGCAACAATTTGAATAATTTATACACAATAGCCCTGGCATTTGTTCTCCTGACCTTGTTTCATACGACAACAGAATACATGAGAAGTCATTATCTGGTGTATTTAACCAATCACATGTCCGAATATTTCTCTTCTGCGGTTATGAATCATCTGCTAAGACTGCCTTTCGAATACTTTGAAAAAAGACACAAGGGGGATATTTTGTCCAGATTTTACTCAATTAATGAAATACAAAATAAAATGACCACGGATTCCATCAACACCCTCTTAGATGGTCTAGTCATCGTATTGGCTGTAATGATCATGGCCGTTTTCAATGTTCAATTGACTTGCTTGGTGGTTTTAAGTTTAACCTGCGGTTTCACATTAAGGATTTTTTCATACAATCATTTGAAAAATCAAAGTGAGATTTCAATTGTAGAAATGGCAAATTTGAATTCTAAATTTTTAGAAATCATTCAAAGCATGATGCCCATTAAGCTTTACTCTAAAGAGGCAACGATGTACAGGGAATGGAAAAATTATTTCATCAAGGGCATGAACGCTAACATTAAGATTGCCCGAGTAAATATTTTATACAATACAGCGAATCTATTTATATTTAACATGGAGCACATCCTGGTTATCACCCTTGGCGCTCTGTTGGTGATTAAAAAGCAACATTCCATTGGCATGTTGATGGCTTTTTTAGCTTACAGACAAACATTGGTTTGCAAAACCACCTCCTTTATTCAAAAAGTTTTTGAATACAAACTGATTTCAATACAGATGGATAGAGTGGCTGATATTTTATTACATCCTGCAGAATCCGAGGAAAAGGATTCGGTTTTAAAAGTTCAGGTTCAAGGCGATATTAAAATCCAAAACCTGAGCTATAAATATCCTGGAGTAAATCAATGCGTATTAAACAACGTCCATTTTCATATAAAAAAAGGGGAAAAAATAGCGATTACTGGTACCTCTGGCGTAGGCAAATCCACCCTATTGAAAATCATGTTGGGTTTAATCACTCCGACTGCGGGGAGAATATTAATCGACGATTTGCCTTTGAATTTGTTGGGCATTCAAAAATACAGGAGCCTTTGTGCCAGTGTGATGCAAGATGACAGTTTGATTAGTGGTTCAATAATAGACAACATCACCTTCATGGACAACGCAATCGACATTCACCGAGTGCATCAAGCAGCTCAAATGGCACAGATACACGAAGACATTTTGCAAATGACCATGGGCTATGAAAGCCGAATTGGAGACATGGGCAGTTCTTTATCAGGAGGGCAAAAACAACGCATTTTACTTGCAAGAGCCTTGTACAAAAAACCCAAACTATTGTTTTTAGATGAAGCAACCAGCCATTTGGATGCCGCCACCGAAGTGAAAATCAATCAGGCACTTAAAGAGTTGGAAATCACCCAGGTGGTCATTGCTCACCGAGAAGAATCCATTAAAATGGCCGATAGGGTATTTGTATTGGAAGCTGGTAGTTTAAAATAAGGCTACGACTCACTGCCATTAAGTGGTCACGTCATCCTGAGCTGAGCGAAGGATCTCCTGCAGTATGGAGCATGATCTTTCTAAGATTCGGAGATCCTTCGCGTAGACGGGCTCAGAATGACGTGACGACTTATTGGCAGTGAGGATACGAGGAATGAGTTGGTCAGGATCGTAGGGGATTAAATTGGATTACCCATTACATTATTTTATATTGTGATATATATTCTTATACGAGGTCATTATTCATCAGCTACAGCTGCTTTCCATTTTGATTGAAATTGTTAACATAAGGAATTGTCATGAGATCAAATTATTTTACACCTTCATCATTGCCGGCTTTGTGATGCCTTCATGGAGTATGGCAAATCAAACGCAAACAGCTCAGTTGGATAAAGAGCTTGCGCCACCCTTTTCTCTAAGTGCACAGGCTGCAACGTCCAGCCCCTCTAACCCTACAAGTACAGAAGCTGCAGCTGTTGGCCCCTCGGCTCCTACGAGTACAGATGCCGCCAGTCCATCCAGTTCTGCAAATGAAGACGCAGCGGCCCCAGGCCCAGCCGGACCTCCAAATGAAGACGCAGCAGCCCAAGACCCAGCCGGACCTCCAAAGGAAAACACAGCAGCCCCAGGCTCATCTGCTCATCCAAGCACAGATACACCCACTCCAGCAACCTCCGGCATGCCAAGCGAAAATCAACCAGCACCGGCTTCAAGTCCTTCCAGTGACAGCAACATGGCACCACCCCAAGCCACAAAGACCGAGGCTTCTTCACCAGCAATGGGTGATGCAGACAGTCTTTGCATCATCAGGCAAATCAACACCAATGAAATTGCACTTGCAAAGCAAATGTTGAAACGTCTTCATCACCGAAACAAACAACCGATGAAAACGGCGAGGAAGCTGGCTTATCGCATCATAGAAGATCACAACATCATCAATGCAAGTCTGGATGCCGTGGTTAAAAAAACCAACATCATTCCCGCCACGCTGGGTACATCTAAAAATTGTGCAGACATTAAGAACGCAGGGGATGCCTTGATGAAGAAACTAAACCGTTACAAAGGTCCTGGTTTAGCTCGTCAATTCATTGATGACATGCGCCAAGGTCATTCCGATGGTCAAACCTTGGTACAAAACTTAGCCGACAAAGCCTCTAACCCAGACATTAAAGCATTTCTTTTGGAAACCAAAGGCTTAATACACGCACATGAATCCATATCGACTCAAGATCAGGAAAAAGTAAATCAGTGAAAGGAAGGAGTCTTTGTTGAAAGTGCATGAAGTTTAATACCTAGCTTTACTCATGCACTTAGAACTATTTTTACGCGATGCTCAACTTTTCACGGAACCATACGGGCCCGGGCCCGTGAGCGAGCCCGAGCCCGCCCGAGTTCCGCCTAATCTGTTTTTTTTGCCATTTTAGTCAACATCATAACAATGCGATTCAGTAATTCTCTTGTTAATTGATAATATTCATCATGTATAATGTTTAAACGTTTGGATACCTCCAATATCGCTGCGGTTTCTGTAGCAGAACGTTTTTGCCATGCGGTAGAATCTACTTTTTTCGTTAGGGGAGAACTCTCCTGAGCCCTCAGCAATATTCAATGAGATCGATGTCCCAGCTCGTTGAAGTTGGTCGGTTAAATAAGCTCTGCCGCGAGGAAAAGCTGTAGTGATTTTATCAATGAATACCACAACCTCAATGGAGGCTTGGTATACATCCAATTTTTCAAAATCGAAATAACTCATAGTTGGATTTCCTTATAATTAAGTTTTGGACTTGAAACAATTTCCTGTTGAGTGACATAGCGCTTTATTGTAATTTGGGTTCGCTAAAAACAGAAATCACAAGGAGTAGCACTATGCCAATTGAGGACTTTATCATTACTGTATTTTGCTTAATAGATGATGAGTGTAAAAAAATCGGTGGTGGTCATAGATTAAGAACAAGAGGCTTTGAACCAAAGCCATCTGATAGCGAGGTCATCACAATGGATGTTGTCGGAGAGTTTTTGGGGAGGGATACAGATACTGGCATCTGGCGTTATTTTAAGGAGCATTGGTTTTCATTGTTTCCTGAACTAGGAAGTCGAGGTAATTATGCAAAACAATCAGCAAATTTATGGATAATAAAACAAAGAATACAGGCATCTTTTGCAGCCCAAAGTGGGGCATTATCAGATAAACTTCATATGGCAGATGGATTGCCAATGCCTATTTGCCATTTTAAACGCGCGGGATTTAGTTCCATCTTTAAGGGTATTGCATCCTATGGTTACTGTGCCTCCAAGAGCGAGACCTACTACGGCTTTAAAGGCAATCTTGCCATTGGTTCCGAGGGGATGATCACAGGAATCACTGTGACGCCGGCTAACATTGATGAACGTGAATCATTATGGGACATCATTGGAAACATTCGCGGTCTTTTAATCGCAGATAAGGGTTTAATTGGCGAGGATTATCAAGCACAAATCAGAGAACACACACAAGTTAACTTGCAGACACCATTACGTAGCAATATGAATGACCCGAGAGGGAGGCATTTTAGTCGCTGGCTAACATCAACAAGACGACTGGTTGAAACAGTTATTGGGCAACTATCGCAGCAGTTTCACATCGAAAAAATCAGAGCAAGAGATCTGTGGCATTTAACAAACAGAATTGGGAGAAAAGTACTAACGCATACTGTTGGTATGATGGTCAATAAAATATTAGGAAATCCTCCCTTACAATTTGAGTGCCTTGAAATTGTTTAAAAACCGGGCCCGGGCTCGCTCACGGGCCCGGGCCCGTATGGTTCCGTGAAAAGTTGAGCATCGCGTTATTTTTATTTCAACTTATCAGTCTTTTTAACACTTACGCATTTTCCGTGCTTACCCTTTGACATCTCCCATACACAACCATGTTTGCCAAATAGGGTTCTAGCTTGAGCACAATCTGCTTTTTTAGTTCCTTTACATGTGGCATAAAGTTGTCCTGCTCCAAGAAGTCCGCTTATTGCAATCAGTATCATTATTTTTTTCATTGCGTTTCTCCAGTTAGCCATTTATATGGCATGTAACCGGGTGTTATCATGCCAACAGCAATAAAATGGAATTTTGAACAATTTTACTTTACTTCATGTTTAAAATTAGCTCTTAAACCCAAACGTGTCAAATTTTTGAACAATTTATTCAATGGAATAGGCATCGACTTTATGAAAAAGCCTCATTTGCTGGTCCTTAAAGTCACCCAGAAGGATTAAATTTAACAGACTGTTTTTGCTTAAAATCATACATCAAGAGCTAAGCTGCTAATGACCACGGTTGTCGCATCAAAATTTGATCAATAAGACGTAGGTTGGGCCTTGGCCCAACAAATAATATTTAATTTGACTAGGGGCTGTTGGCATTTGAAACCTCGATGTCGACTTACCGCGGTTTATCCCTGAGAGATGGTCACAAAATGTGTCTATAAGCAATTGAAAAAATCAATGATTTTTTTTCACCTGTATGAAAATTTTTGATCAAATAGTGTTTCACGACATTATGAGGTCAATTTCATGCACTTATTCACATGATTACATAAAACCTTTAAAGAGAAACTACCTGAGGTCCATCAAACTCGATTAAATAGCTTAATGACAGTAACCCATTTATATGCATTACGTGCAAGTTTATCTATGAAAGGCCGTTCTATAGTTCTTTATGAAGAAAGTCATCCAAAAAAGAAGGAAAATGGCCATGCAACACATAAAGAATTTTTAAATAAACTCAAGACTCTTTTACCTGTTAAGGAAGACATCGGGGTTCGAATGTCAACAGCCCCTAATATTGAACAAAATGATCAAATACCTCATTTTATTTTATGCGTCAAAGGATGCAAAGGTTACAACACAACGGATTTCACATTCATTTTTCAGAGTTATCTGACCCCAGAATTTCAAGATCCAAATTATACCCACTCATTGAAATTTTATTTGTTGTCTTGTGTGATAGTATCTGCGGCGCGGAAAGTTGGCGTGATTTTGTATTATTTGGTAAGGAAAAAATTGATCTTTTACGTGAATATTATCCTTTTGAAAACGGGATAGCCTCCAAAGATACTTTTGCTCGAGTTTTTGCCATATTAAACCCTGAAGAATTTAAATCGTGTTTTGTTACATGGGTAAAATCACTACAGACCGCTTTGAATGATATTATTGCAATTGATGGGAAGACCCTGCGTGGTAGTGTGGATATGCAAAAGGGTACCTCGGCTATGCATATGGTCAGTGCCTTTGCTACGGATGTAGAAATACACCACTCAGATTATCAAGATGTTTGTTGGGACGCATCAGTGGCGGCTGTCGCCACTGCATTACTCAACAGCCTAAACCCTGATGGGAATCATGTACCGTCAGTTCCATGTCTGGTTTAAATTCCCGCACCCGCGTTTTCGCATCTTCAATAAGCCAATTTACGGCAACCAAATCGACCAGACCGAGCCCCACCCGCGACCGGCACGGCGCGACGCTGACGCCACGCGGCTGCAGGCAGCCGCCTTTAAAAACCGCAAACGCCCGACCAAGGGCATTTACTAATCTACCTGCCAAGCAAACTGATTTTTCATCCGAAACGTAATTATATATTTTAAAACTCCGCTGAAAAGGCGATGCATTAAAATCAGGCAAGGGAAAAGATGGTCGATCGGGCTCGCAAAGGCGCTGTAATACCCATAAGACTTGGCGCTGTGCGCCCCCAACTCCCGTGCACCAATAATCATCTCCATCCCTGCATTGTTTCCCATAAAGCCTAATGCATTTTCTATAGGCATTGATGAGTTTAAATTCTATGCGATTATCACAATAACGTTTTCCTTGATGCACGTATTGAATGCCCTTGCGTGACAGCTCATGCTTGCTAAGGCGCGCAATGAGTGCATGCTCTTCGTCGTTGGAGCGTCGCGCACTGTTATTTTCCACCTCATTGAATGAGGCATATAATTCGTCTAATGCCTTTTGCTCCCCTGGTGAACTTATCTTAAGTTCCAGCGGTTCTACCGTTTTCGTGTTTTGATTGGCATAGTATAATTGTGGCTGTTCAGTGACTGGATTTTGGTAGTAAATGATTCCATCTGGGTTTTCAAGTAAGGGTAAGACCACTGCTGTAGGTACACCATTTATAGTGTAGGTTGTTTTAAACCGCATGATTTCTTCAAAATCAAGTGTGGTTGGGTCCCGATCCATTTTCACTAAATCCGCACCACCGCAGCCGATTTGGGCGTACTGTTGTTCCCTAATGGCCTGTGTGTCCAGGTCAACCAGCCTAATACCTCTTTGGACACGGATTGTATTGGGTATTAATGATCTAATCCGCTCATCCATGTCGGCATCACAAAGAAACTTTACAAGCTGATAAGCAGAAACATTATAAAAAGTTGTTCCTGATGGGTCTGTTACTTGCCCTTTTTTAAAGTAAAGCTGAGGGTTTTCGACTACCTGGTTTATTAATGCCTCAAGGTTACCTTGTACTACATTTAAAAGTAAGGGAAGAGCTTCTTTGGCCTCGTTTAATGCGGGCTTAAAATAACCGTAATTGTTTTTCGATTGGCAAGCAAGCTCGGCCATTTTTCTTAAGGGCATATCGGGAGAATTTAAAATAAATGGGGTTAGAATTTCCTTAGGCAAGGTTTCAAGTCGATTCAGTTGTGTTTTTGTTGCTGTCATGTGGCATCTTATAAAAAAAACATAATGACCTTTAATTGTACTGTAAAATTACTGCCCTTACAATCAAAAGTAAAAATAACTAAATACCTTAATAAAAGTGTTTCATTGACTCTCTATAGATGGCCTGTTTGATGATAGTACATTTTCCTTTTAACTCAAGGGGGACTTATGTCTTAAGCCTTTCAGAACAGTTGATAGACAAAGGCATTCAGCGTGGAGATGTGGATAGTTCAAATATATTATCCATAAACTCTCAACAAATACTCCACCACCGCTCGGAATCCCAATGCCTCTCCCCCCTCTGGCTTGCCAGGTTTAGACGCCAAATTCCAGGCCATGACATCAAAATGCACCCAAGGAGTGTTGGGGGTAATGAAGCGTTCAAGAAACAAGGCGGCAACGATGGCACCCCCATAAGGCGATTGACTGCAGTTTGATAAATCGGCAATGCTGGATCGAAATGAATCCCTATAGCCTGCATACAAGGGCAAACGCCACACAGGATCCTTGGCCTTTTGTGAAGCCTCCATCAAATCGGCCGCCACTTTGTCTTGATTGGTAAACAGTACTGCCACCTCCGTGCCTAAAGCCACGCGCGCAGCTCCAGTCAACGTGGCAAAATCAAAGATTATATCCGGTTTGTCTTCACAGGCCTTCGCCAAGGCATCGGCCAACACCAGGCGTCCTTCTGCATCCGTATTGTCCACTTCCACGGTCAATTGATTGCGCATGATCAACACATCGCCTGGCCTATATGCATCTGGTCCCACTGAGTTTTCCACTGCAGGAATTAACACTCGAAGCCGAATGGGCAAATGTTGAGACATGATCCATTGAGCCAAACCAATGACATGAGCTGCGCCTCCCATGTCTTTTTTCATCAAACGCATGCCAGAAGCATCTTTAATGTTCATCCCCCCGCTATCAAAACAAACGCCTTTTCCCACCAAAGTGACTCGAGGATATTTTTCATCCCCCCAGCTTAAGGACAATAAACGCGGTGGTGAGGCCGAAGCACGGCCTACGGCATGGATGGCCGGAAAATTCTGCTCCAAAAGTTCATCCCCTACCCATTGCTGAAACTGGGCACCGTGGGTTTTGGCCAATTGACTGACCACATCCGCCATTTCTTTGGGACCCATGTCGTTAGTCGGGGTATTGACTAAATCCCGTACTAAAAAAATCGATTCAGCCAAAGCCAAAATGTCTTTTAAATCTTGATGTTGAACCAATAAAAGACGAGGCTTCACCTCTTTTTTTAGGTATAAATCAAACCGATATTGCGCCAAGGCCCAATTCACAGCGGCAGCATGACTCAGAATATCTTGCACTTGATAGCTTCCCGCGGGCAAAATGCCAGCGGCATGGGCCATGGCCATCTCTTGATTGCCATCGCCAGTGCCCACATAGGCCTTCATCACCAGACCATTGGCGTTGTTAATCAGACAATAGTCACCGAGTTTGCCCTTGAATTCACGACTTTGAAAACAATTGCGCTCACTTGCAGACAGCGGCTCTAAGTTTTCATTCCATTGAGATTCAGACATCAAATAAAGCGGCACTGCTTTTTCATTACGCGTTTCATAAAATAAATCGGCTTTCACTCTATTATTCCTTCATCTGTCCACGAAATTGACTGGGCTTTAAACCAAGCAATCCCAATATTAAAAAATAAATGCCGCAAGCAATCGCTACATGCCCTAATAAAATACTCAAACGGCTTAAGGCGGTAAAACTCAACCAATATTCGGCTGTGGCTTTGGACTGCAACAAATAAATAGCCAAACCCAGATTGGCAAGGGTTAATTGGAAGCTGTATTTTAGCCATCCCGGAGAGGGTTTGTAGATTTTTCTTTTGAATAAAAAATAAAGCAAAAGCCCACAATTCAAATAACCTGCTAAAGCAGAAGCCAAGGTTAGGCCTGCATGTTGTAAATGCCAAATCAACAAAGCGCAGAGCAAGGTATTGATGAGCATAGCAAAAGCACCCACCTTAACTGGTGTGCTGATGTCTTGCCGTGCATAAAAGCCGGATGCCAGCACTTTTACCAGCATAAAGGCAGGAACGCCCAGAGCCAAAGTGAATAAACTTTTTTCCGTTTGAAGTACGTCGGTCACTAAAAAATTACCATACCCAAAACAACAGACAATCAAGGGCATTGCGTACAAGGCTAAACTCAACCCCGCCGGAATGCCAATTAAGGCGATGGAACGCAAGCCCCAATCCAAAGCACGCGAGAAATGAGCCTTGCTTTGATCAGTATGTTGTCTGGATAAGTGGGGTAATATCACCGTGGCTATGGCCACACCAAAAACACCTAAAGGAAAATCAGCCAATCTATCGGTGTAAAACAACCAAGAAACACTCCCTATTTTCAAAAAGGAAGCAAATATACTGTCCACCATCAAATTCAATTGAGCAATGGATACGCCAAATAAAGCTGGAATCATCAACTTAAGTACTTGATTCACTCCGGGGTCGTTTTTCACCACCCGCGGTCTCACCAACAAGCCACGCTGATATAAAAAAGGGAGTTGAAACAGAAGTTGTAAAATTCCAGCCGTTAAAACCCCCAAAGCAAGACCCATTACCGGGGTGGGTAAATGGGGGCATAAATAAATGGCTGCCAAAATCATGGAAATATTCAGCAAAACGGGAGTAAAGGCAGGTACCCCGAAATAGCCATACGTATTCAATATTGCTCCGGCCATAGCCGTTAAGGAGACCAACATCAAATAGGGAAAGGTCATGCGAAGCATTTGGGTGGCTAAATCGGCGCGCAAGCTGTCTTGATGAAAGCCTGGTGCAAATATAAGAACGATGACTGGCGCTGCAATGATTCCCACCAGAGTCACCAGGCTGAGTATGGACATCAAATGACCGCAAATTCGGGCAATGAAAACCCGCACGTCGTCTTCGGAACGGGTTTTTTGATATTGCGCAAGAACAGGCACAAAGGCCTGAGCAAAAGCACCTTCAGCAAACAACCTGCGCATGAAGTTTGGAATTCGAAAGGCAACGATGAACGCATCCATACTGGCTTCTGCACCGAAAAAATTGGCTATCACCATATCGCGCAAAAAACCCATCATGCGAGAGGTAAATGTCATCAGGGAGACCAAGCTGGTAGAGCGCAATAAACTTTGTCGTTTTAATTTCATGATCTTGTGCTTAATAATAAAATCCATAACATCAGAGCCTATTGACAACTCATTCCAATTTTTACTCCTGGTTTTGATCATATGCTATAGCTACAAGACTTGTCATCTAAAAAACTCAGCTTTCTAATGAAATTCAACTTTGAAAAATTTTGGATACTCAATTCCTTCGAGACAATCAAAATCATTTGTAAATTGCAAAAATTTATGATTTCCTATGCCTGAAGTTTCTGAAATAAACAGTTTGTTCTCAATCACTTAATTTTGATTTTACAGGAGTATCCACATGACTATTTTTCTAACCCTTCTAAAATTATTAATTAAAAATCGATTAAGCGTTCAAATCGCAAAATTGATTGTAAAATCAAGAGATCCTCGGTATAAAAAACAATTGTGCCTCGATCAAAAAGAAATATTAGAAAATTTGGACAAATACATTACTGGATTCAATGGTACCATGGTAGAGATGCAGGATTTAGACCGCATTATGGAAGAAATCGGTCTATATAGAAAACAAATTCAAGCGAAAAGATCCGATTTCAATGAACCCCGAGATTCGGGTGAGACCATCGCCTGTGTCTCTAATTTAATGTTTCATGCCCAAGATTTTTATGACAAACTGAAAGAATTTCTCTTGTTGAATAAAGTAAATAATGAAACCAGTCCCTTAGGTATTGTCTATTTTCATGCAGCTTATTACTTAGGCGAAGAACTGTTTGATCCGCTGCCAAACAGTGACCAACCCATTCGAGAAAAGAAAGAACAAATCATCAAAACCCGATTGCAACTGCTGTTGCGAAATTTAACGAATGCGAAATCATTAATCGAGCAAATAGAGCGCACTTTGGAGGTCTTAGACATTTTACTTTCCGACAATGTGGAAATAAAAAATCCAAAGGAAAACCATTCCACAGGATTTTTTTCAAGCAGCAATCTCATCAATTTAGTCGGTCAAACCATCAAAACGTCCTTGGGATTGGGTTCCGATAGATTTCAGGCGCAATTTGGAATGGCTCAATCGAAAATACGGCTGATGCAAGAAAAACTACTGGAGACCTATAAGCAAGAATTTAAAAACAGCCCTTTTGTCGAAATAACTCAAGAACAAAGATTAGCCCTTGATAAGGCGTTCCTGAGCAGAATCTCTCTGCTGCCCGTACCAGTAGCCAGTGCACCCTCAGTCGAATCGAAAGAAGTGGAGGAGAAGAAGGCTCAACAACCCCAAGAACCAGGAGAAGAGGATAGGGGACAGGATCAGGACGACGACCCCCTAGATTTCTCAGAAGGTGCTTTGACCAGACGATTGTTCAGCTGATCATCTCACCACATAAATCCTGTTCCATCAGCGCCTTCACCTGAGACCGCTTCAGATTTTTACTGAGTAAATACAGTAACTTGCAATGAGCTGCCTCAGGAGTCATGTCGTGGCCACTTAATAGTCCTAATTTTTTTAATGCAAAACCCGTGGCATATTGATCGATTTCCACGCGACCATGTTGGCATTGGGTGCAATTGACGATGAGAATGCCTCTGGAGCAAGCCTCCTGCAATAAATTTAAAAATTTAGGATTATTATTGGGCGCATTGCCAGCCCCATAGGTTTCCAAAATCAGCCCTTTCAAAGGCTGGCTTAAAATATAGGCAAGCACATCCGTGGAAAAGCCAGGGAACAATCGAAAATTAGCAATGAATTGGGAGGATAAGATTCTGCAATCGAAAGGGTTTTTTGGAGGGTTTGAGTAAAGCATGTGGATGCAGTTCAATCTGCGTGCCTATACTTGCTAAATCTGGATAGTTGGGGGAGGCAAAGGCGCTTAAGCCTTGAGTGCTTATTTTTTGAGCTCTGTTGCCGCGCAACAAATGTTGACCAAAATAAATACAAACCTCGGAAATGGGTCTGTGAGCGCACAACCAAAGGGAGGTCATCACATTGTCAATGGCATCATTTCTCACTTCCGACAGCGGAATTTGTGAGCCAGTCAAGATGACGGGTTTTCCTAAATGTTCCAACATGAACGATAAGGCCGAAGCGGTAAAGGCCATGGTGTCGGTGCCATGAAAAATCACAAAGCCATCAAAATTCGCATACTCCGAATGAATGTCTTCGGCGATGCAATTCCAATCTTGGATAGTCATGTTAGAGGAATCCAACAAAGAAGGATATTCTTTGATGACGTAAGCGGGCATGTCTCGGTGTTTGATTGCCGAATGTTGAGTCAATGCCGATTGGACATAGCCAGGAGCCGGTTCATAACCATGAGCGGTTTTAATGCAACTGATGGTACCGCCGGTGTTGATAATCAATATTCGCTTTTTCATTTTAATACAGGATTGTGGATATGATTCAATTATATACCCATTTACTCTTTTCCAATTAAATTTACGGATTTAATTGCCAAGGTCTTGCAATTTATGGAAAAATCAAGAGATGAAGGTTTTATTCTAAGCAATACATCATGATAATTGATCGTGCGGGTTATCGGTTAAACGTTGGCATTATTTTAGTCAACGACTCCGGCAGAGTATTTTGGGGAAGAAGAAGCGGCCATGACGCCTGGCAATTTCCTCAAGGCGGTGTGGCTTCTGGGGAAACTGCCCTTGAAGCCATGTTTCGAGAGTTACACGAAGAAGTGGGCTTGATGCGCGAGGACGTTGCCGTTCTAGGGTCCACCAAACGCTGGCTTAAATACCGACTCCCAAAACAATACCTACGCCATGGCTCTGACCCTTTAGTCATTGGGCAAAAACAAAAATGGTTTTTGTTGAAATTGATATCCAGTGAACAAAAAGTCAGACTGGATTTGAGTGACTCGCCTGAATTTGACAGTTGGCGCTGGATTGATTTTCACAGCCCCGGGGAAGAGGTGATTTATTTTAAACGGCAAGTGTATGTGCAAGCACTCAAAGAATTGGAACACTTATTAAAAACCAAACGCACACACCACGGGATGAAACGAAAAAAATCGAATCATAAATGGGCAACCCATGCTAAAAGTACTTAAACGAATCGTACAAGACGTTACCACTGCTGATCATTTAGCTCAAGCACTGGAGATCTTGGTGCAACGAATCAGTAAAGCCATTAACGTCGAGGCCGTTTCCGTTTACCTCATCGACAATAAAAATGCTCAATACGTGCTGATTGCCACCGAAGGTTTGAATAAACAAGCTCCATTCCAAGTGAGAATTGCCCTGGACATGGGCTTAATCGGTCTCATTGGCCGTCGTGAAGAACCCATCAACATCGACGATGCACAAGCCCACCCGGATTTCTATCAACACAACTTGATTGGCGAAGAACACTTGCATGCTTTTTTAGGCGTTCCAATCATTCAACACAGGAAACTTTACGGCGTCTTAACGGTCCAACAAACCGAACAACGCAGTTTCGATGACACCGAGGAATCCTTCCTAATCACCCTAGCCGCACAATTGGGTGGAATAATCGCCCATGCCGAAGCCACAGGAGAATTAGCCAATTTAACAGAACCCAAACCCCTAGGCGTCACCAAGGTTGACGTCATTCATACGTCTTTATCCGGCATTCCCTCTGTGCCTGGGATTGGTATCGGTACCGCGGTTGTGGTGTACCCTCAATCGGATCTGGATGCAATCCCGCGCAATCCAACAGAAGACATAGACGAAGAAGTATCCATCTTTTATGAGGCCCTGGATACAGCCAGGGAGGAGATGCGACGCCTAAGTAAACGCATCAAATCCACGGTCACCAAAGACGAACACTCCTTGTTCGATGCGTATTTACGCATCTTAGACAAAGACAGTTTGGGCATTGAAGTGGAAAAAGTGATCCGTGGCGAAAAAATCACAGCCCAAGCCGCCTTGGCTTTTGTAATCAAAAAGCACGTCTCGCAATTTGAAAGCATGGAAGACGATTACCTACGAGAACGTGCCAGTGATTTTCACGATTTAGGCCGACGAGTCCTGGCACAAATACAATGGACCCAACACGAAGAAATCGCCTACCCCAAACGCACCATTTTAATAGGTGAAGAAGTCACCGCCGCAGCACTGGCTGAAGTGCCTGAAGGACAACTGGCCGGTGTGGTCTCCGCAAATGGCTCCAACAACTCACACGTAGCCATTTTGGCTCGTGCCCTAGGCGTGCCCACGGTCATGGGTGTGCGGGGCTTGAAAGTAGAATCTTTAACCCGCCGTGCGATCATAGTCGATGGCTATTCAGGGCAAGTGTTCATCTCCCCCTCGAAAATGATCCTTGCCCAGTTCAAACAATTAGCCCAAGAAGATCATGGAATTAAACCAAAGCTTAGTCAGCTTACGAGACAAACCGGCTGAAACCTCCGACAGTTATCGCGTGTCCTTACAAGTGAATACTGGGCTCGCCATGGACGCAGGCTTATCCATGAGCGTAGGCGCAGAAGGGGTTGGATTGTATCGTTCCGAAGTCCCTTTCATGAGTCGTGATCGATTTCCCTCAGAAGACGAACAAACCATCATCTACAGACAAACCCTCAAGGCCTTTGCCCCACGTCAAGTCACCATGCGCACCCTAGACATAGGCGGAGACAAACTGCTTAGTTACTTTCCAATAGAAGAAGACAATCCCTATTTAGGATGGCGCGGGATCCGCATCACCTTGGATCATCCAGACGTATTCTTAGTCCAAGTACGCGCCATGATGCGAGCCTCAGAAGAATTGAATAATTTACGCATCATGTTGCCCATGATCACCAATTTAAGTGAAATCGAAGAAGCCTCTTACTTGATCGAGCAAGCCTTTGAAGAATTATTAGAAGAAGAATATCACATTGAAAAACCCAAAATTGGAGTCATGATTGAAATACCCGCCGCAGCCTACCTGGCTCGGGAAATGGCAAAGCGGGTGGATTTTATTTCAGTCGGTTCCAATGATTTAACGCAATATTTATTAGCCGTCGATAGAAACAATGCACGCGTTGCCACCTTGTATGATTCCCTGCACCCAGCCATGCTGCGCGTTTTACTTAAAATAGTGGAAGGCGGACATGGCGCTGGAGTAGAAGTCAGTATTTGTGGAGAAATGGCCTCCGATCCATTGGCTGTCATTCTACTCATCGCCATGGGTTTCGATACCCTGAGCATGAACTCAGCCAGTTTGCCCAGAATTAAATGGATCATCCGCAATTTTGCAATTGCCAACGCACGCAAGATCCTCGCCGAAGTCTTAGAATTTGAACACCCAGCGGAGATAAGACTGCATTTGCAAAAGGCCCTGGAGGCCGAAGGCTTGGGCGGACTCATAGGCATGGGTAAGGCATGACCCTGCCTCAGTTAATCCACCACGGCCTCATCTACATAGGCATCGGTGCCTTCGCAGGCATCATGGCCGGCGTCCTTGGAATTGGCGGTGGCATCGTCGTAGTGCCAGGCTTGTTGTATATTTTTCATGCCAGTCACCTCATACCCGATGAATTAAGCATGCAGGTTGCAGCAGGAACCTCTTTAGCCATCATGATTCTAACCTCACAATCCTCCCTAAGAGCACACTTGACCTATGGAGAAATGATGTGGCCTGTTTTTAATAAGCTATGGCCGGGGTTGTTGATTGGAACCGTCTTCGGCGTATTGCTAGCTCATTGGATACCCACCCTTTGGCTAAAATTAATATTTGCTCTTTTTTTGTTGGCAGTGGCCTTTAAAATGCTGACCGAGGTAGAGGTGACTCATCCATATCAATTTCCAGGAAAGGGGCTCAATCATCTAATCAACGGTTTTACCGGTTTGTTATCGGGTTTGCTTGGCATCGGTGGGGGTATATTGACAGTCACATACCTGACGTATTGTGGCATTCCGGTGCGCAAAATAGCGGGCGTTACCAACTTATGCACTTTGGTGGTTGCTGTAGTGGGAACCTTGATGTTTATGATCACCGGAATTTCCTTCACAGCGGATATCCCTTATTCTACGGGTTACGTGTATTGGCCCGCCGTACTGTTTGTAGCCATCCCCAGCATGTGGTTTGCCCCAGTGGGCGCAGGCTTAAATTATAAATTGCCGCCAAAACAATTGAGATATGGCTTTATAATCGTCCTAATTGTTACGGCTGCCAATATGATTTTTTAATCAATCGGTTACAGGCTATGGTCTGTTGTCGCTTCATAAATTTAATATTTGTCGCAAACCATCATCCAGTGAATTTAAATCTTTATCTGAAAGCGAACCAATGAAGTCTTTTAATCGGCTTTTATCAACAGTTCGAATTTGATCACAAACAGCAGTTACCTGTTTATGAAGACAAGAGACCAATAGGGTTAATGGAGGCCTTGCTTTTGCCGATGTGGACAGAGGAACAACAACCACAGTATGACGTGCTTGATTTATGGGAGTTGCTCCCACTAATACGCAGGGACGTTTTTTATTTATTTCTGATCCAGTTGTTGGGTTTAAATCAATCCAATAAATATCACCACGATTCATCAGATAATCCATCCTGAAGAGTTACCTCCCATTCTTTCATTTCCTGATTCAACTCATTGTCTTGCTCAACAGCCACAGCACATTTGTAAAGTGCTTTTTCACGTTTTTCTATTTCTTTTTCAATTAATTGTACAATCACTTTACTACGTTGCTTTTGTGGAATAGCAGCCCTCATGCGTGAAGCAATTTTATCGGGCATTGAAATAAGAACTTTACTCATAATAATCTCCAGTTATTTGTAAAGTATAGTATATCCTATATCTTATATCAACAGCCCAAATAAAGCCTTTCATTTTTAGATCAACACCTTGATTAACCATTCTACCCGCAACGCCTAAGGCATGGGCATTGGGGGGCTGATGTACTTGTGGGTTTTATCTACCTGGTTGCTTGCTTATTGGCGAGTGCAAGGTCATCGTTTGGATTGGACCATCAATCAAATCAGTGATCTCATCTTTTACCGAGGTGGAGGTGACTCATCCATCTCAGTTTCCAGGAAAGGAACTCAATCACCTAATCAACGGTTTCAAATGTACCGATTTTAGACAATCAATCTTACATTTGTAAGGAAAGATCTTCGCTCCTCACCTTGTTCTGAGCCCTCAGCGTCAGGAGGGGTTACCACATGAAAATAAACCTAGGGGTAAAACCGGGTTGGAGCCCTCAGCCTCAGGAGGGTTACCACATGAAAATAAACCTAGAGGTAAAACCGGGTTTGATCCCACTTTGTCCTCTTTAGAAATAATTTCCCTAACTTGAACTTCAGTTTCTACCTTCTGCTCATTTTGATTTCTTAAGAAAACAGTTAGTTTTTCTATGATTGTGTCTAAGCTGGGTCTTAAGACTGAGTTTCAATCCCTAGCCGATTGAAACAAATCATTTAAAGCCTGTCCCTTAGAGTCGTTTGGTATAAGTTTTTTAATTTTGTCCCACATTAAGTTCGCATAGGCATAAACATCCATGCTTGTGTGTGCAAGAACAGGCTGTTTTGACCAACATTCAGGTGCTATCTGTGGATACTTATCCTTATTGGCCATGTGGGTATCATTTCCATAAATGTTTATATTGAGTGGATTGCCTATCTTTACTGCATTGCCAGGATCAATGATGGTGGCCTTATGAGGAGCGTAAAATACATTTGCCCCATGAAAGTCAAAATGAATTTTTCCTTGATGTGTGTGAAACTTATGCAAGGATTTAGCTACTTCAAGACAAACTTTTAAACCCTCTGTCAGAGTGTTTATTTGTAACCGGGAAATGTTTTCTCCTTCAGCAAGCGGTTCAATTTGTCGTTTGCCCCTGCCCTTAAATAGAAATAACTTAACACAGTCTTTGGAGTGCATCTCTGCAGTTGATTTGTACTTTGATATAGCCTCTAGTACCTCAGTGGGACTAAGATCGTCTATGTTAGAGGTTAGAACTACCATAGGGGACTCTTCAGGAGTACCCTCTAGGGCGCGAGCGTAATCAAATTTACCTTTTCCTAAAATTGTTTTACTCACTTTTAATTTTTTTCTGCTGCCATCCTCGAATTCGACTTCACAGTCAGAAGCAACTTCTATGGTTTCATACCGATCAGTAAAACCCGTGGGCGAATCCTCATCGTAATACTCTCCTTGCCAATCTTGTATTGTATGTCTTGGTGTATAATTAAGTACTTTACTGATCTTTTGTTTAGGCATTTAAGACTCCGATTACAGCTAGGAACAAATATTATACCTGGGCTGGCTTAAGGGATTATTAAGTGAGCTAATGGAACATTAGATGCGCTGACTTACCGTCACTTTTCAAGCGGTGAAGAGCCGATCTTCTATGTGATTGGTGATTGGGTTAATATTAGCCCAGCCAAGTTTAAATGAAGGTGTAAATTGATTTAACAATTGGATAGTCGCTTCGAGAGCGAATTAATGAGAATTTTCAGACTATAAATCCAGTACCTTCAAGCTACTACGTCTCGTTGATCAATTTTTGATGCGACAGTCCTGGAATTTACTTCTTGAGGGATTTCTTTCAAAGCCATTCTATTTTATCATTCTTAAGTGCCAGGCCTGCGCGGCTTTTGATTGCCCAATTTAAGCCTATTATTCGTTCTCATTTTATTCATTAGGGCTGCCAACCGATTATTTTTAAAGAGAAGATCATTATGTTAATCTTTCCAAATTTGAACCCAGTTGCTTTTTCTGTGGGCCCAATCCAAGTGCATTGGTATGGGCTGATGTACCTTGTGGGTTTTATCGGTGCCTGGTTGCTTGCTTATTGGCGGGTGCAACGCCATCGTTTGGATTGGACCACCAACCAAATCAGTGATCTCATCTTTTATTGTGCCTTTGGGGTGATCATCGGTGGGCGGATGGGTTATATGTTGTTTTATAATACGTCCGAGTTCTTCCACAAGCCCTGGGTTTTGTTTAAAATTTGGGAGGGAGGCATGTCCTTTCATGGTGGTCTGATTGGCGTAATCCTTGCGATTTGGTTGTTTTCCCACCGATTTAAAAAAAGCTTTCTTGAAGTAGGTGATTTTTTAGCGCCTTTGGCTCCTTTAGGCCTGGGCATGGGACGGGTTGGTAACTTCATCAATGGGGAATTGTGGGGACGGGGGACGGATGTGCCCTGGGCGATGGTGTTTCCAAAGGTCGATTACCAACCCCGCCATCCCTCACAACTCTATGAATTTGGCTTGGAAGGCCTGGCCTTGTTTGCATTGGTTTGGCTCTTTGCCGCCAAACCCAGAAAACCAGGCGCCGTATCCGGCGTTTTTTTAATGGGCTATGCCTGTTGTCGCATGATTGCCGAATGTTTCCGCCAACCGGATGCGCAGCTTAACTTTGTAGCCTTTGGTTGGTTGACCATGGGACAATTATTATCCATCCCCATGTTATTAATCGGATTTTATTTATGGTGGTTTAAACGATGAAAACCTATTTGCAATTATTAGAGCATATCCTTCAACAAGGCAATCACAAGCCCGATAGGACTGGCACTGGCACCTTGTCGGTGTTTGGTTATCAAATGCGTTTTGATTTAAATCAAGGGTTTCCCATGGTCACCACGAAAAAATTGCACATGAAAAGCGTGGTGCATGAATTGTTATGGTTTTTAAGCGGTAAAACCAACATCGCGTATTTGAAACAAAACGGGGTTCGCATTTGGGATGAATGGGCGAATGAAACTGGAGAATTAGGACCCATTTATGGCAAACAATGGCGCAGTTGGCTTGGTGCGGATGGCAAAGCAATTGATCAAATCAGCGATGTGATCCATCAAATCAAAACCAATCCGGATTCCAGACGGTTGATAGTCAGTGCTTGGAACGTGGGTGAATTGGATAAAATGGCTTTGATGCCTTGCCATGCTTTGTTTCAGTTCTACGTGGCAAACAACCGCTTATCCTGTCAATTGTATCAACGATCCGCGGATGTGTTTTTGGGTGTGCCTTTTAACATCGCCTCCTATTCCTTATTGACTCATATGATGGCTCAGCAATGTGATCTTGAAGTCGGTGAGTTTATTTGGACGGGTGGCGACTGCCATTTGTACGTAAATCACCTGGATCAGGCCAAAACCCAGTTGGACAGAGATCCTTACCCTCTGCCTAAATTAGTCATCAAACAAAGGCCTGCCTCCATATTGGATTACACTTACGAGGATTTTGAGTTCGTCAATTATCAAGCCCACCCATCGATTAAAGCCTCCATCGCAGTGTGACCCTCCCCCATTTTTTTTGTACTATACTGAAGGTGTTGTTCAACTAACACAAGGAAGACATCATGTATAAACAAATCATTGGAATAACCTTACTCGCCTGTTCTTTATTGATTGGGCAACCTGCAATGGCTCATCATGGCGCAGGTTTGCGGGATATGATTGAGTCTTTGCAGCTTACGGCTGATCAAAAATCAAAGGCCAAAGACATTCTCAAAAACATGGCCAAAGACATGAAGGCACAAGCCGCTTTAATCAAACCCTACCATGAAAAAATTTCCAACCTGGTTCAATCCACGGATATGAATCAGGCCAAATTGGACGAGGCCATCAAAGAAAAAGCAGCCATCGTTGGAAACATGATGCGGCTTAAAGTCAATGCCAAGCATCAAATTTACTTATTGCTTGATCCTAAGCAACAAGCCTTATTCAAACAGTTCGTTGCCAAGAAAAAAGAACAAATGGATAAAAAGATGAAAGAAATGTTTAAAGACGAGCGTGATGAATAAAGGGTAATTTTTTTAACTATTTACCCAAAAACCGCAGGTGGTTTTGGGTAAATAGTTATCAATAAAAATTAATAATGATCAATCCCAGTCGTAGTCATATCCACTGTATTACGAGTCTTACAACTCAGGGATTCATGAACAGGTACCACCGTGACTTGCTGATAAGCCACCTTGTCTTTTGTTGTGCAAGCCAAAAGAAAAATGGTGAGTCCTAACAACGCAATCTCTTTCATATTCATCCTGATAAACATGAGCTTAATTACATCATATTAAACGAAACCAACTGATTCAATATTTTCGATCAAGATAAAGTAAAGCATTTTGTATTCCAGTTGCGATTATGCTCAATTTTAGTCATAATAAAGGATCTCGTTTATGAAGGTTTGAATCATGGATACTCTAGAAAAAATAAAAGAGCAACTCACCCAAAACACCATTTTGCTTTATATGAAAGGCAGTCCAAAGATGCCCCAGTGTGGGTTTTCAGCTCGTGCTGTGCAATGTATTGAAGCCTGTGGCGTTGATTTTGCCTATGTGGATGTGCTGTCCAATCCCGACATTCGCCAAACCTTACCCCTATATGCCGATTGGCCCACCTTTCCTCAATTGTATGTAAAAGGCGAATTGATTGGCGGATCCGACATCATTGCTGAAATGTTTCAACAAGGTGAATTGGAGCCTATGTTACGTGATGCGGTGGATGCATAACAATAAATAATAAAAGGCGCAAGACAACTTGCGTATTTTCAATGGAGATTAACATGAGTGTATTAGTAGGTCGTAAAGCCCCAGATTTCACCGTTGCCGCGGTGCTTGGATCTGGAGAAATTGTGGAGAAATACAACTTGCACGACAACATCAAAGGTAAATACGCGGTTTTGTTTTTTTATCCTTTGGATTTTACTTTCGTTTGCCCTTCAGAGCTCATTGCCTTGGATAAACGTTTTAATGAATTCAAAAGCCGTAATGTGGAAGTCATATCCGTTTCCATCGATTCTCATTACACGCACAATGCTTATAGAAACACCCCTATTGACAAAGGCGGAATAGGGCCTGTTCGCTATACCATGGCGGCGGACATGAATCACTCCATTTGCCAATCTTATGGCGTGGAACACCCAGTAGCCGGCGTTGCTTTCCGCGGCGCTTTCATCATTGACACCAATGGCCTAGTTCGCTCACAAATTGTCAATGATTTGCCCATAGGGCGTAATGTGGATGAGATCATTCGCACCGTCGATGCCGTCCAATTTTTTGAAGAACGCGGTGAAGTTTGCCCTGCAGGCTGGCAAAAAGGGGATGAGGGCATGGTTGCTTCCCCTAAAGGAGTCGCGGATTATTTGTCTCATCATTCTGAGGATTTATAAATCGTAGGTTGGGCCTTGGCCCAACTTTTTAAAATTTAAACAACAAAATGACCTTTGGAGTGGATTTTTAATGCATCTTGTTGGACCAAGGCCCAACCTACAGATCAGACATACTCAGCTTGTGCCATTTGTTCATCATCGTACAAAATAAATCCGCGGTTTTTTCGGCATCGTAAATGGCAGAATGTGCCTCCTCGGAGTCAAAATGAATTCCTGCAGCCTGGGCTGCTTTGGCTAAGACGGTTTGACCATACACCATGGCTCCAAGGGTTGCCGTGTCAAAACAGGTGAAGGCATGAAAAGGCGATTTCAGTCCTGTCCTAATAATGGCCGACTTGATAAACAATAAATCAAACCAAGCATTATGCCCTACCAAAACGGCTCGTTGACATCGAGTTTTCTTTAAGGCCTCCTGAATGGGTTTAAACAATCGTTCCAAAGCGATTTTTTCATCCACCGCATACCTTAAGGGCTGGTAGGGATCAATTTGAATGAAGGCCAAGGATTTTTCATCCAACACGGCTCCTGGAAAGGGAAGAATGTGCTCAAAGTGAGATTCACTTCGGTGCAAAAGACCCTTTTCATCCATGTCCACGAAAACGATGCACATTTCCAAAAGAGCATTGTGATGGGGTTCGACACCAGCCGTTTCCACGTCGACGATGACTGGTAAAAATCCACGAAATCGCTCCTTGATGTGATGGCTTAAAACATTATCTTTCGGACTCATGCACCCTCCAAGAAAGCATTTCACCTGCAGCCATTGGCACCACACGACTGGATCCAAAGGCCAAAGAATCGGGAATTTTTTGATCTTGTTGGATCAATTCGATTTGTTTTTGCAAAATGGGTAATTGATAAAATTCTGCGCCAAAACGGCTGGTGAAGTCGTTTAGTTTTTGCAGTTGATTCAATTCATCAAACACCTGAGCATAGAAGGACAATGCATAAGGAGCAGAATAAATTCCAGCACAGCCGCAGGCATTTTCTTTGGCTTCAATGGCATGGGGAGCGCTGTCGGTTCCAGCAAAAAATTTTGGATTGCCACTCACGGCTGCTTTTTTCAGGGCTTTTTGATCGCGTTGATGCTTTAAAATAGGCAGGCAATAAAAATGCGGTCTAAGTCCTGCGGCTAATAAAGCATTGCGATCATACAACAGATGGTGAGGCGTAATGGTTGCAACGACGTTTGAGGGTGCTTGCAGGATGAAATTCACCGCAGCCTCGGTTGAGATGTGTTCTAAAACAATTTTTAATTTGGGAAAATCATCCATCAAGGGTTTTAACTGCTCTTCAATGAACAACTCCTCGCGCTCAAACACATCCCCATGCGTCACCTCGCCATGGATCTGCAATACCAGTTCATGTTGTTGCATGATTTCAAGCAAAGGGTAAAGTGCTTTCAACGAGGTGACGCCCTCTTCAGAATTCGTGGTTGCCCCAGCAGGATACAATTTAGCTCCCAGCAGATAAGGCTTGGATGCGGCTTGAATCAATTCTTCTGGAGGAATGGACTCCTTCAAATAAAAAGTCATATAGGGAGTAAATTCAGCCTCTTTAGGAATTTGACAAAGGATGCGGTGTCTATACGCTTCAATGGCTGACAACGTGGTCAGAGCGGGCTTTAAATTAGGCATAACGAGGGCACGAGCAAAATGCATGGCCGTTGCTGGGACTGTGTGTTTTAGCAATGGGTCATCTCTAAAATGTACATGCCAATCGTCGGGACGATTAATCATTAAGGTGCGCATTGTCAAATTTTCCTGCTTATGAAAGGATCGAGTAATATTGTACTCAATCTCGCAATACTTTGCACAGTATAGTAGGTCTCTGTCGACAATAGAAAAATCCAAGCCATACAAATCACTCCTGGAATCAATAACATCTTTCATTTAATCCTCATTTATATTTCCGATATGGAAATATATGAGTTTAACGCGATGCTCAACTTTTCACGGAACCATACGGGCCCGGGCCCGTGAACGAGCCCGGGCCCGGTTTTTAAACAATTTCAAGGCACTCAAATTGTAAGGGAGGATTTCCTAATATTTTATTGACCATCATACCAACAGTATGCGCTAGTACTTTTCTCCCAATTCTGTTTGTTAAATGCCACAGATCTCTTGCTCTGACTTTTTCGATGTGAAACTGCTGCGATAGTTGCCCAATAACTGTTTCAACCAGTCGTCTTGTTGATGTTAGCCAGCGACTAAAATGCCTCCCTCTCGGGTCATTCATATTGCTACGTAATGGTGTCTGCAAGTTAACTTGTGTGTGTTCTCTGATTTGTGCTTGATAATCCTCCCCAATTAAACCCTTATCTGCGATTAAAAGACCGCGAATGTTTCCAATGATGTCCCATAATGATTCACGTTCATCAATGTTAGCCGGCGTCACAGTGATTCCTGTGATCATCCCATCGGAACCAATGGCAAGATTGCCTTTAAAGCCGTAGTAGGTCTCGCTCTTGGAGGCACAGTAACCATAGGATGCAATACCCTTAAAGATGGAACTAAATCCCGCGCGTTTAAAATGGCAAATAGGCAAACGAGCTGGGACATCGATCTCATTGAATATTGTTGAGGGCTCAGGAGAGTTCTCCCCTAACGAAAAAAGTAGATTCTACCGCATGGCAAAAACGTTCTGCTACAGAAACCGCAGCGATATTGGAAGTATCCAAACGTTTAAACATTATACATGATGAATATTATCAATTAACAAGAGAATTACTGAATCGCATTGTTATGATGTTGACTAAAATGGCAAAAAAAACAGATTAGGCGGAACTCGGGCGGGCTCGGGCTCGCTCACGGGCCCGGGCCCGTATGGTTCCGTGAAAAGTTGAGCATCGCGTGAGTTTATTATAGACATCTTAATATTTCCTTAAGCATTTAGGGCGTACAATTTCCATATTTTTTAATTTTGAGACTGCGGATGAAACAAAAATATGAGAATTGGGTTAGATTGGCTGAGCTGCTCAGGATTGAAATTCCTAAGAAAACAGGTGCCACCCCGCACAACCTTGGAAACATCGAAAAAACGATCACCGATTTAAAGATATTTTATGCCTATGTTTCCAATCACCAAGACCCCCAAATCAGAGCATTGCCCCTAAAACATTTTTTAGATGTTCTATTGGATATGCCTCTTGGAAGGGGAAGAATCATTAAAGGCCGTTATTTTGGTGGCAGTAAACAAAAAGAATTGGCAAAACATCTTCATAAATTCACGGCCGATTTGAGAAAATTCAGTGAGTCCAAGCAATCTGCAGAAATTTTCAAAAGCATCGTAACGGAAGCCAATGCATTTACGGCTTCTTATCCTGGTTTATACAAACAAATGAGCGAACACATTCATTTCATGCTGAATACCATGCAATTTTTAACCTTAAGCCAGCTGCACCATGTAAAATCCAGTCCCGTCCAGTTTAAAGACGAGGATCGGCCCGAGATGAAAAAAGTGCACAATTTACACGGTGAATTCATTCCTTTGATGGACAAAGATCTTGAATGGCATCTCATTGAGAGAGGTTTTACTGTAAATGGTACTTCTGCTGAGCGAGAAAAAACCAAAATACTGGTAGAGCAAATCGATAAGGCCTCTATTGCCTTTGATTCAAATTGCATGACCTATAAGCTGAAAAATAATGCCCAGATCTACACCTCTAAAAAAACCCAGAACAATTCGAATATGTTTGAACGAATCAAGAAGAAACATACGGACCTTCAAAGGGGCGAAGAAAAAGTTGAACTCGCAGTAAACTATTCAGCTGAATCCATATCCGATTTGGATTTAATTCATATGTTCTTGATGGATAGTAGAACCACAAAGGGTACTGTAACGACCCTTCCTTTGATTGGCTCTTACATCAATGACTCAATTCGCGCCAATATTGCACAATCCAATAAAAAAAATACGGCAACTCGCTGTCTGGTGTTGGTTCCGCATTTTGCTAAGATAGATGATTCCATTGCTGGAAAAATTGATATGGATGTTTCCAAAGATTTAAACGGTCTTTTTGAATACGGTATCACGGAAGGGCATTGGGCTTATTTACACATTGAACACAGCAACGATCTTCCCCCTGTCATTAAAAGCATCCGTCTTGATGATGCAAAACTGTTAAGCCAGCAACAACAAAGTTACATTGAGATAGAGCTCAGCAAGTTAACTCACAAATACGACACCACTCTTCCTCGGGCAGAGGGTCTGCAGGGAGGGCAACTTACGGATAATTGGTCAGGTGGCTATCATGCCCTTGCCTCTTTATTGGTTCAAGCGGAAAAAGATGGCAGCTTCTCACCCAAAGGAGATCCTCTTTTTGAGGCAGCCAAAGATTTAAAAAACAATGAAGACAACCAACCTCAGCAGAATCTAGAGCAGTTTGCTAAAGAGGTTTTTAGGGATTTGGAACTTCAAACGCAGCATTTGGACGTCGACCAGAATAAATTTGCGCCCCTATCAAAAAATCCTGCTCGCTTGCAAGACGAATCCGCCATCATCATCCTCGCGGAATTGATTGGAACCTGCATCACCAGAAGAAAAAATGGTCATGCATTGGCCTTGAGTTATGAGGGAGAAGGACCAGGAAGAACCGTAAAAGACATTAATCGTGAGCGATTAGGTCAAGAATCTGCCATGTTTGTTTTAAATGGGATGAAACTTGCCTATGAAAAAAAACAGGATTTAGAGCCAACGCCGGATATTGATACCCGCCCGTCCACACCTTATGACTTATGGAGAACAAACTACATTGTCAGTCGACCGGTTGGCAAAGAAAAATTAGGAGTTCCTGAAGTCGATGATCCAGATGTGCCAGAGCTGCCTTCATTGGTCAGGGACTATGCTCCTCGTGATTTACCACCCCAAGAGCAAGCTCAATCCCAGTATACCGACGAAGGCGCTTATGAAGGTGCGGTGAACATAGTCAACGGAAACATCGTTGAAAACATGTCGACCCAAGGTGCTTTCGTAAATTTTCCTGGGGCGACCAGAATGAGCGAGTTGGAAAGAAAACTTCAGGAAGGAGAGGCCCATTCCATTTTGCCCACCAATCTTCTGGCCAGAGGGGTCAGAACGCCTACAGAACTGAAACGAAACGAGCATGCCCCATTGCATTTCCGTAGACATTCCGAAAGCGGACTTTCCCACGCGAACAAACACCTCGTAGGCTACGTTCATGGTATGGTCAGTGCCATTCCCAAAGCACTTGAGATGCAATGGGAAAAATTGGTAGACATTGGCAAGCAGATGTTTCCTGATCGAAACCTTCCAAACCAACATGGCTTGGATTTTCTAAACAGTTTAAATTCCGAAGAAAGAGCGAAACTCATCCAAATGGCCCTCCCTTCACTGCTTGACCCTCAAAATGTGAGCATTACAGAAGTGCTCATTGGAAATTGCACCACGAAAACCTCCTCTTGTTATGGATGCACCAGTTACATCAACGCGCTTGGCTTAACACCTTCTGCTAGTCATTTGGGGGGCTCGTATTCTTGGATTCCGCCAATTCCACAGATGCCTCCTTTTGAAAACGCCTCACCCATCATGGAATGGATATTGCCTGAACTTTATAAAAAATATTGCAATGAGATGCAAATTTATTTAAACACAGGCGTTGATGCCATTGAGGCCTATATTCAGGAAGGACATACTCTTGGGGCCACCTTAGAGGAACAGGCAGGTTTAGCAAGGGCATTGAGGGATTTGAAACAACGTTTAACCACCGACACCCCAGCCCAGGTTACTGCTTTTTATTTGGATGCATTAACAGTTCATAAAAAGACCATTGAAAGACCTCTAAACATGCTGCCCAGAGAGTCCGTTTGTGCCAAAATAGCGCTTGAATTGGCCATCTTGCTTAAAGAACCTAGAGATAAAATATTGGAGATTCAATCTGGAAAGATCAATCTCAAATCCTACATCAATTCCAAGCCTTTATTTGATATTGAGCAAGCGATAGTGCTAGCACAGGTCAATTCGAATACAAAACCAGAATATTTTAGGACTTTACTGGATGAATTGTTTCGTGAAGGCGAAGAACACCTTGTCCTTGTCCAGGCTTTAATCTCCACACCTTTGAATCTTGTATCGGATGGATCTGATTTTAGAAAAGCAGGATCTGAACTGTTTACAATGAAAGTAGTTAAATGGCTCAGCGAAAACGTGCCAAAATTTGCCGACGACATGAAATATGTGTTAACCAGTGCTGAAGGTCGACAGGCGATTATGCAAGATTCGGATGCGGAATCCTTTAATAAAGCCCTCGATTACGCTTTAAGTCAGAACAGTTTTTACATAGAAGAAGCGTTTCTGAAAAACAATCTGACTAAAAAAGAGAAAAAACCCGTTAATAAGAGTGAGATTGAGTCGGAAGAGAAGCAAGGAAATGAATATTACACCTTACTTGGCGATCTAAAAGACGTGGGACGTCGTCTACGTTCGGACTATATAGTCGATCCAACCCTTAATCAAAGAATGGAAACCATATTAAAAGCGAAAGCTCCAGGTCAGGAAGCCAAAATAGATCCGGAGGAAGAAGACTTGATGTTTTTAAAAATAAACGATTTCCACAGAAAAGTAGAACGCATAGTCAATGCTCGCAACATGATGGATACGCTCGTGGAACGCGTGGCGATTGATATTTTGCAAATGTGGTACCCGCGTTTTAATGAACCTGGAGAAGATAAAACCCATTACGACGAGCATTTGTTAAAACTAAATCGTGTTCATAGTAAGCTGCCAGAATCTTTTGCGGATTTGATCAAAGCCCAAGTAAAAATCAATGCTGAAATCGACTCAGGCCATGTGGTTAAATCGCAATTTGGAACCGTATTGAGCAAATTCCCCATGCAAGAGAAATTTGCACAATATCAATACGCTCTGTATGGCGAATCCAGGGTCAAGCTCCCGCCACTTGCTCAACTTGGAACGCCTTACCAATATTTGAAAGAGTATTATCTAACCTTTCCCATACTCATATTCAATAAAAGCCTGCATGCATTCAACCGGAACAAAAACAATGGCTCCGCGCTGTATCAGTCGTTAAAGGAACTATTTGATTTAGTCAGAATCAATGCATGCCATTTGGATGATTATTGTTTATCTAAATGGTCTGAGGTTTTTAAAGATCTGAATAGAGAGTTGGATAGGAAAGGATTAGATGAGAATGCCTTCATTGAGATTTATAAAGAAAAATACTCTGGACTCATTGAACATTACATATACAATACGACTTTTCAAGTGAACAGCAGTGTAAATAAAACGTCTGCATTCAAATACTCTAGAACGGCGCCATTTGCTGGTGGGGGCCTTTGTCAGAAGATTGAACAATGCTTAGCAGCAAAAGCATGCGAAAATGATCTTTCTTAATTCATTCTCCGGGTCGTAGCCTGGCTACGACCCGGAGTTAGATCCGGTTTAATTGAAGTGAGTTAGAAGCACAGCGAAGCGCAGTTTTAATCCTACCCCCCCTTGCAAGCAATAGTTTGTGCATACTTACAATCCAGGTTACTATACCCGTTTATTATACCCGTTCATCCCTTAAAAAATGACGCCTAACCCATACGACAAAATGATTTCTTGCATAGTGCCCATTTACAATGAAGAGGCCTTGGTGGAAGAATTCCTCAGGGCTTTGACCAAAACCCTTAAAAAAATAAAACATCCTTTTGAGATATTGATCATCGACGACGGCAGTGAAGACAAAACAATTGAGCTCATTCAAGCGCTGAGAACAAAGCTTCACTTTCGTTATTTTCGCTTCAGTCGCAATTTTGGTAAGGAAAAAGCACTCAGTTGTGGGTTGGATTTTGCGCGTGGTGATGCGGTCATCTTATTGGATGGTGATTTCCAACATCCGCTTGAACTGCTTGAGAAATTCGTGGATGAGTGGAAAAACGGCTACGACATGGTTTATGCCGTGAGACAAAACCGCTCCGATGAATCCTGGCTAAAACGCGTGTGCGCTAAAACCTTTTACCAATTTGCTTCCAAAATAAATCGCATCAACATCCCACCCAATGCCGGCGATTTTAGGTTGCTGGACAGAAAAATAGTCAATGCCCTGCAAAAATTACCCGAGCGCAATCGCTTTATGAAAGGTCTTTACAGCTGGGTTGGATTCAAACAAATTGCCATTCCTTATGAAGTGCAACCACGCAAGTTGGGTCAATCTTCGTGGAATTTTTATTCGCTTTTGGATTTGGCCATCACTGGAATCACCTCTTTCACGGCTTTTCCTTTACGCATGATAGCCCTAGGTGGTATTGGCGTTGCAACCATAGCCATTTTGTATGGCTTGTGGATTATATTAAGCACCCTTGTTTTTGGCATTAAAACCCCAGGCTGGGCCACCATCGTCACCGCCATCAGCTTCTTTGGTGGACTGCAATTATTCGCTTTAGGCGTGGTGGGTGAATACATCGGTCGAGTCTTTGATGAAGTCAAACACCGACCGCATTACATAATCGATGAAAACTTAAGTTTCGATGACAGCAACAATTAAGCCGAGTAAACGAGGATTTTACTTTTTAGGCATAGGCGGCATTGCGGCTTTGGTGCATGTGGGGCTGGTTTTCCTGTGCGTGACTTTGTTTTCTCTACCTCCGCTTTTGACCAATGTGTTTGCCTTTGCAATCGCCTTTCAAATCAGCTTTTTTGGACACAAACACCTCACTTTCGCCTGGCTTGAAGATAAAAAAATCTTGCGCCTCCCCCATTTTTTCATGGTAGCCGCATCTGCAGGCCTCATCAATGAAGGGCTTTATTTTTTATTGTTGTATTACACCAAAATCAATTACCTCATCAGTTTAATTCTGGTGTTGGGTCTGGTATCCGTCTACAGCTTTGTTTTGTCACGCTTTTGGGCTTGTCGATGAGTCAACTGGCTGAGGTGACTCTTTGTTCGTTTTGTCTTCCATTAAATGTTCCACCACAGTGACGATGCCTTTAAATGCCAACAGCATGGCCGGGATGATCATAATGCCCAATACGGCAGGTCCAATTGGACTTCCAAGGATGGCAGCGGATGCGGCCACTGCTGCAGCCGTGTAGGCGAATTCAAAACAGTCTTTCAAAAAATCGAGAACCCGAGGGTGTTGGTTTAAAAAAGAACTTTTGTTGAGCAACCAATGCGTGAAGATCATGGGGATGATCATCAACGGGTAAGCGATGGCACCCATGCAGGCAAAAGCTCCCAAATTAGCTATGGCGTTGACCGGGGCGTGATTAAAAAAAGAATATGTCCATTTGCCAATGATGCCAAAGACAGCACAATGGATGGCACCAATGGGAACTGCAGCGGCCTCCGCACGGATGAAATCTTTGACAGTTGGGTTTTTATCATCTACTAAATCAGGAAAAAGCAAAGGCATTTAAATCTCCACTGTATTCAAATTGATGGCATTCTACCCAAGCTTTGACCCTGATACAATCCTTTTTAAAACTTTTACGTCCAATCCAGTATGCAAACAAATGCGATGCTCTTGGCAATCCTCAAGAAATTCATCACTCATCAAATAGTTTAATTCAAGGACTCGTGTCTTCGCAATGACATCCAAGTCATCGGAGTGTTGTCCCGGATGACACATAATCAAAGCATTGGGCAAGGATTTGGCCAACCATTGCCTGAACAAGGCCCTGTAATCCACGTTTTGTGCAAAATCATACACCCCAGCAAAACAGGAATTATGAGTGATCCCCAATTGATTGAGTTTAGCTTGTAAAGCACGGCCACCAGTCCAGGCCAACACTTTGGTTTTAAAAGCATATTTTTTCAAAGACAGGGCAGGATAGGTGGATCGAATGGCTATGTCCTGGGTCTTCAAATGCTGCTCATAATGAGCCAAAATCACTTGTCTTATGACTGGAAATTGATGCACGTGTTGATGACCATCGATGAAATGGGGCAAACAACCCATGGTGTGTATAAAGGCATCCAGTTGTGCTTGAAATTCTTGAATCAAGACGGAAGCATCCAAAAAGCGCAAATGCGTTCTTAAAAGCAATTCGTTTAAACCAAAACAGTTTCCCCCGGACAAGAGTTTTCCTTGAGTCAGATTAAAATGCAAACCGATTTGAACTTGTTTGTTCAAAGACATCAATTTTTGTGCGTACTCATCAAAACCTGGACTGTTGACCATGCAACTGACTGCAGACAACCGCTGTTTACGCACCAAGCTTAATATCCCCTCGGAGATACCTGCATTTAAACCAAAATCATCCGCACACAGCACTATCGGTTTTAATTGTGTCATTGACGCTACTTTTTAGATGGATATAATGGGCCATTCTAACCGAAATCGATTCTCAATGGACGAAATCATTGTCGCTACCAACAATTCTGGAAAATTAAAAGAAATCCAGGCCATTTTATCACCGATTCGCTGCATTCCCCAAGGACTCTTGAACATCCACTCGGCTGAAGAAACCGGCTTAAGTTTTGTTGAAAACGCCCTCATCAAAGCACGACATGCCAGTTTTCATGCCAATAAACCTGCGCTTGGTGATGATTCAGGCTTAGTGGTTCCTGCCTTAGACGGGGCACCCGGCATTTATTCTGCACGCTTTGCAGGATTGCATGCAAGCGATGAGGACAACAATCGGTTGTTACTAGAAAAAATGCAGCATCTGCAATCGCATCAACGTCAAGCCTATTTTTATTGCGCCATGGCCTTGGTTCAAGAGGCTAAAGATCCCACACCGGTCATTGCCACCGGAATTTTTAAAGGCTTTATCGCCCAGGAGCTTTCAGGGGATTTGGGCTTTGGCTACGATCCCTTGTTTTATTGCGAAGAATATCACTGCACGGCAGCTCAATTACCTGCTACAATCAAAAATCAAATCAGTCACCGCGCCAAAGCACTACAACAGATGCGCGATTTATTAAACCATTCCAATGAACGATTCAATTGAAACGCTTTTTTCTAAAGCCTACCGCCATCAGCACGAGGGACAATTGCCTCAAGCCATCCGTTTGTATGAGCAGGTTTTAGCACAAGATCCTAAACACAAAGACAGTCTGCATTTTTTAGGGCTGGCCTATGCCCAATTAAACGACATGGAGAGTGCTTTAATTCATTTAAAACAAGCCTTGGAATTAAACCCTGATGATCCGAGTGTATTGAATAACATTGCCAATGTGTATAAAAAAACTCACCAACTGGATGAGGCCATCCTTTATTATTTAAAAGCACTCGAATTGCAACCCGATTACGCCCAAGCCAATAATAATCTAGCCACGGTGTATGCCTTGCAAGATAAGTATCAACAGGCTTTGGTTCATTACACAAAAGCCATTCATGCCGTGCCGGATTTCAGTAGGGCTCATTTTAATTTAGGCTTATTGCTTTTCAATCACAATCAATTGGATGCGGCTAAAATTCAATTCAGAAACGTCTTATCCCTAACTCCTGATAATCAAGAAGCCCAATTTTATTTAGGAATTCTGTATTTAAAAGAAAATCAAATAGACCAAGCGGAAACGGCATTCACAGATCTTTTAAACCAAAACCCTGAACACGTAGAAGCACTGATCAACTTAGGCGTGATAGCCCTAAAACAGGAAAAAAGTCAACAAGCCGTGAATTATTTTTCAAAGGCTTTGGCCTTGGATAATGATCACGTGGAAGCCCGTAATAATTTGGCCGCAGCCTTCATGCATTATGATCGCTTTGAAAATGCCCTCATGCATTACGACGTTTTACTGAAAGTTGATCCGAAAAATTTGGAATGCTTGTACAATTCCGGCGTGGCACAAATGGCCTTGGGACATTTGGAGGAGGCCATTGGTTATTTTGAAAAAATCCTTAAAATCCAAAGCCAACATGGCAATGCTTTGAATAATTTGGCAGCCATTTACATTCGCCAAGAACAAAGAGACAAAGCAAAGGAATACCTTGAACGGGCCTTAGCCGTCAATTCCCAAGACAACATCAGCAGGCATATGTACAACGCCTTGATAGGGCATACAGAGGCTGCAACCACACCCGAATACGTAAGCAATTTGTTTAATAATTACGCTTTATATTACGACAAACACATGCAAAGTGTTTTGCAGTACAGCATCCCCCATCAAATAGGACGTATGCTGCATCAATTGAATCTCTTGCAAAGCAATCAAAGTTTGGATTTAGGCTGTGGTACGGGTTTAACCGGAGTGGTCTTGCGAGAAATAAGCAAGCATTTAACTGGTGTGGACATTGCTAAAAAAATGTTGGATCAGGCCAGGGAAAAAGGCATATACGATCATCTGATTCAATCCGAATTGCTTGAATTTCTGCAAAAAGATAAAAAACAATACGATTTGATCGTAGCCGCAGACGTTTTGCCTTACTTTGGTGAACTGGATCCACTCTTTCAGGAAATTCGGTCCCATTTAACCACCAAGGGCTATTTTATTTTCACCACCGAAATCAGCCAAGCTGAAGCCTGGACGCTTGAAATCAGCGCACGTTTTAGTCACCACTTAGATTACATTAAAACACTAATTGAACAAAATAATTTCACATTGGTGACTCAAAAAAAAGCACCTGCTCGCCTGCAAAACCAAAAGCCTTTGGAAGTGATGATCTATGTTTTAAAACTCTGCCCAGCATGAACTCACAGAGATTGACAGTTTAAGAACTGTCTGGCAAAATTAATCCCACTTTATTTTTTTAAATATCAAAAATAATTCCATTGTAAAGAATTCGTTAATATTTCCTTAATCTGAATTGCTTACAATTGTATTATAGTGAACAATCGAGAATTCAAATGGCTTTGATTTTTTTTGATTCAAAACAAAAATTAAGAACAAAAAAGCAAGATTTGCCCTGCAATTTCGTTGCTGTGGGTGGGGATAAATTTCATGCAGTGGCTGTAGCCCTCATTGACCAATTTAAGTCTTCAGAGGCTGGAGAGGAACAGGTCTTAAAAAAAATAATACACAAATATTTTAAGCTGTTTCCAAATGCCCTAACCAACCAAGCCTATTTGTCTGCATCTGAGCGCATGATTATGCTCATCAACACCTCACGTATGTCTGAATTGGTTTCTGCTATGGCTGAAACTTTAAAACAGATTGCCTGGGATGAAATGTATTCAAAAGCAAGCCAATATCCTGAAATATTTCAAGGCCTGGATCCTAAGACGACCAAAGCCCAATTGCGTCAATCCCAAGCTCCTATGCATCCAAGTGCCTTGGGTGCTTTGAGATCCGCCCTAGGCTTAAACATTACTTTATGTCATATGGAATTTGGTAAAGAAATAAGAAGCCGTGAAATAATGAATGTGGACTCAAGGCAAGAAGTATTTGAAGACACCATGAAAAAGAGTCTGAAAAAATGAGAGTCGTGTTGCAAGTCCAGGGAGATCAATATTTCCCAGAAGTAAAAAACAAAGCTCCGTTTTCTTACGTAAGCCAAAAAAACAACCATGCCCTCAACGCACGCATAGACACAGATGAGGGGACGATTGAAAGCTGTCTTCATGAAGATCGCATTAGAAAATAAACGACTTTTGAATGAATACAATCAAACCTTTAAAGCCTTAAGCAGCATGGTAGCTGCCAAAGAAATAGCCAAAAAAGGATTGATTGAGTTGTTTATCAAGTTTTTTCCTCAACACATGGAGGCCAAGCCTGGCGAGAGTTATTTATCCAAATTGGAACAAATGGACAAAAAACCTCTAGGAATGAATTGGGTAGAAGGGACTGAACAAGAGATTCATTTGCTCATTCATACCTTATCCGTTTGGGTGTCCACCAAACACATAGAAAGCGATGTTTTGTTTGATTACATAGACAAACTCAAACACTAAATCCCTGTTGTTGCATCCACTCCTCATTGACGAATTTAGACATGTAATTGCGTATGGAATCTGGAAGAATCACCAAACATTTTTGCCCTTTTTTCAGTGATTTGGCTGCTTGCAAGGCTCCCCACATGGCAGCTCCAGAAGATCCCCCAACCATCAAACCTTCTTCGCGAATCAATTGTCTTGCCAAGTGAAAGGAATCGGCATCGTTGGTTTTAATGTAAGCATCAATCAAAGAATTATCCAATACCTCTGGGAAAAAGTCATAGCCTATGCCTTCCACCAAATAGGGTTTGACTTCCGTACCACCACCCAGAATGGAACCAATGGGATCGATGCCTATGATTTTTATATCAGGGTTGTACTCTTTGAGCCGCTTTGCAATGCCGGTGATGGTGCCACCAGTCCCCACCCCTGCCACCAGCATGTGTAAGTCTTTACCAAAGTCTTCTACGATTTCTGCTGCTGTGTAATCGTAATGGGCCTTGGGATTGTCTGGGTTGGAGTATTGATCCAAGATGTGCGAGTTGGGGATTTGGGCATTGAGATCTTTGGCTAAGGAAATGTGACTGTCTGGATCGTCCCAGGCGGCTTCCGTAGGCGTTCGGTATATTTTAGCGCCCAGGCATTGCAAGACGGATTGTTTTTCCTGGCTCATTTTTTCTGGCATGGTGATGATCACCGAATAGCCCATCACCGCCCCTGCCAATGCAATCCCGATCCCCGTATTGCCGGAACTGGGCTCTATCAGAGTGTCTCCAGGCTTAATTCGCCCTGAGGCTTCCGCTTTTTTAACCATTTCATAGCCAATTCTATCCTTCACAGAACCGCCGGGATTCAGAAATTCGCATTTGGCATACAACTCACAATCTAAGGAGCGGGCGAGGGCGTTGATTTTCACGACCGGGGTATGCCCTATCGTGTTTAAGACATTGGGGAAAATCATAAAAGTCCTTTTTAGATTAAAAAATCATTATAAACAAAGGAGTTGAAAAATCACAATAAGTAATTGGAAGCGACCTTGTGTTTTAGCAAAGTCCTGCTATTCTAAAAAAAGCAGTACTTATTGTCGCAGTGCTCAGCCCCTCCATGGACCGAATTCGGATTTGATTGCCGCTTGAGACATTTTCTCCAGCCGCCATCAAAAGGGATTCATTTGTGCTGTATTCATCTTGGGACCGAGTTTCTATTCTTCATAAATTAGGAGGCTCAATGAACATGTTAAGGTCTTTAAAATGGCATCATGGATTAATCGGAATTTTGGCCCTAAACTTATCTGCTTGCCATATGAATGGCTTCAGCAGTCCTTTTGCAACGGAAGAACCCGCTTATCAAAACACTGTGATTTCAAATGAACCCGTCAACAATTCCAGAATTTACCGATCCAATGGGTATACTGGCAATGGATATTCCAAGGTTTATGCTCCAAGAATGGCCAGGGAAAGACGAGCCGTCAGGCATGTTCGCAGTGAAAGCAGTGAAAGCAATGAAGCAGGCCCCACCGATGGACCTACTAGTTCGCAAACGATAAAGCCAGCTAAAATTCCAGTGATGTAAATAACCAAATGAACCCTACGTACCGCGCTTTAGGCGCGGTATCCAGAGGGTGGTGTGAGTTGAAGAGGTTTGTTGGCTCACTTAGGACCAATCATGTCCTCAGGCCTTACCCAGTGTGCAAATTGTTCAGCCGTTAAAAAACCCAATTTAAGAGCAGCCTCTTTCAATGAACTGTTGTCGTGGTAAGCTGTTTTGGCAATTTTTGCAGCCTTATCGTAACCGATGTGACTATTCAAAGCAGTCACCAACATCAAGGAATGATGCAAATAATAATCGATCATTTGGGCATTGGGCTGAATTCCTTCGACGCAAAATTCTTGAAAGGAACGACAACTGTCTGTTAATAAATTCAAAGAATGCATCACATTAAAAATCATCAGGGGTTTAAACACGTTCAGCTCAAAATTGCCCTGACTGTCTCCAATGCTCACCGCCACATCGTTGCCTAACACCTGGGAGCAAACCATGGTCAAGGCTTCGCATTGGGTGGGATTGACCTTTCCAGGCATGATGGAGGAACCGGGTTCATTTTCAGGGATGATCAATTCCCCAATGCCGCATCGGGGACCTGATGCCAACCAACGAATGTCGTTGGCAATTTTCATCAGGGCACAAGCAAGGGTTTTCATGGCGGAATGAGCAAAAACCAAAGGCTCATGCGAAGCCAGAGCTGCGAATTTATTCGGGGCAGTGATGAACGGAAGTTTGGTCATTTGTGCCAGGTGCTGGGCTATTTTGGTGGCAAATTGAGGATGCGTGTTCAACCCCGTGCCCACTGCAGTGCCCCCGGCTGCCAGTTCGTAAAGTTCAGGCAGTACGGCTTCAATGCGTTGGATGAGCATCCAATTGGGCCACGTAACCGGAAAATTCCTGGCCCAAACTCAGGGGCACCGCGTCTTGCAAATGCGTTCTGCCAATTTTGATGATGTCTTTGAAGTCTTGCATTTTAGTGGCAAAGGCTTTGCGTAAATGGCGTACTGCTGGAAGTAATTTTTCATTCAAAGCAAGGGCTGCAGCCAGGTGCATGGCCGTTGGGAAAGTATCGTTGGAGGATTGAGACATGTTGACGTCGTCGTTGGGATGGATGGGTTTTTTACTCCCCATGGTCCCATGAGCCAGTTCGATGGCACGATTGGATATGACTTCATTGACGTTCATATTGGATTGAGTGCCACTTCCGGTCTGCCAAACTCTTAAAGGAAAATGAGCATCCAAACTACCGTCTAGGACTTCATCGGCGGCTTGCACGATTAAGTCTGCTTTGTCCTTGGGTAATTTACCCAATTCGCAATTGGTCAAAGCCGCGGCTTTTTTTAACAGACCAAAGGCATGAATCACCTCGATGGGGATCCGGTCTTGTCCAATGTGAAAATGGTGTAATGAACGCTCAGTCTGTGCACCCCAATATTTATCGGCAGGAACCTCGATTTCTCCCATGCTGTCTGATTCGATACGCATTTTACTCATGATGTTTCAATTCCTCAAAAGGGGATTATCTTAACATAGCCACTGGATTCATGAGAAGGATAGGATTGCTGTCATCAGGGCCACCTCATGAAAATTTTTGAGAAATGTTGCAGGACTGCATTCCAATACAAGATTTGCTGAATTTAATTGAGGTTACGCACATACTTCTTATGATGACCACTTCTTTAGTATTGATTGTGGTTCGTGGAATAAAGAAAGCTGCTAAACTATTGACCCCAGCTGATTGGCATGAGGTAACTTTAGAAGAAGCAGAAAAAACGGTTGAAGGATATCGTAAATTTCTTGGTCGGGAGATAACGTTAGAAGATGCACAAGAAGTTCTTCGCGCTAAAAAGCTTCAAAGCGATGTGTCTTTCGCTGAAAATGGGAAGTCTATCAACATGAAAGTTGAGGGGACGCATCTTATCTTAGTTTCACGCAGTGATTATAACTTTGCACATCTCATAGAACCTCAGATGAAGAAGTTGTCTCAATTAGATCCTCAACTCAAGGAGCTGACAAACAACCTTTTATTATTACCCTGCACGGCAACTCTTGACATATTAAACCATTTGCCAGTAAAAGAGGCAATTTCAATGGCTATTGTCAATAAAAAGAGAGGGCTGCCTTGGCAGTTTATTTGAATATTTATGGAAATTGAAACAAAATAAACAAGAACCTGGTACTCTTGTTCCAACCTTGGATGAACTGTATACCTTAATTAGCATGACCAATCAGTGGCTCAACACCAGCCCTTCTATTAACTAAGTGTGTCGATTCAGCTTCAGATAAAGTAATGTTTTTATTTTTTGTGTTGCCTGGCACTTGTTTGAAAGACGACCTATTTGAAATGCTCGTCCAAACTCATGTTTTTATGCGCTTTCTTTTTTAAGAAAAGGCTGAAACTTCTGACATTTTATGAGCAACTTTTTGTTTTTATTGATAAAATTATATTGCTAATGAATTTGTGTAAACTAACCTGCATTTTAAGAATGACTGCCTCGGTTGTGAGCTGTTCGTTATTACAATGACACAGACCCCTAAGTTGCTTCGTCAAAATTCACTGAGGGCCTATGCCTTCTTTCTTTTAGGACAAAGGTTTCCGCTGTCATTGAAAAAGAGTTATGAAATTTACCAGTCACTGATGTTTCAAATGAGAATGAGTTTAATAAAGCCTGCGGTTTTGCACGCAATTGATAAGCAATTGAAATGCGTGAACTGAATGTATTTCTTACCCTATGCGCACTTGCCAGAAAATAATGGTTAGTAATTTTACTAAGTGTTTCTCCTGCTAAAATAAGTAATTCATCGCTTGATAATGAGTCTTCAATAGCAAGCCATTCACCAGCATCTGTGAAATCGTATATTTCTAAGGCCGGTACTGTTGCTTTGGGTAGGATTGTAAGTAAGCCAATGTCTTGATGATCAGCAGTAAACAAACTCTAAACTCCTATCGGTATCAGCATAATAATGAATAAAACGAAGTATTGCAGAAGACCTAAATTCTTTATTGACAGCATTATCAGAAATCAGCGATAAAAAACGTTCAGGTAATAAATCAATTGAATGAGCTAATTTAATAAGATAGGTTTTGGCAAAATCATGGATTCCACTCAAAATAGGCTAGACAGGGCAGCAGTGGTTCAGGGATATTACTATCACATAAAATAAAAAATTCTTTATCTGGAAGGGCATGATAACCATAGTCTCTTTCATTTGATTGATAACCTGCTTTATATGCTTGCTCGCGCGAAAAAAATGCATTAGCTGAGTTAAATGCCTGTTGTATAAGGTGAGTGGAATGGATTTTTTGTATCTTGCAACCTAAATTAGGTTGCAAGAGGTGACTTGTTTCATTTATAAAGTACAAATCCGATGGCATATCAATCAACCCTTGAAATACAATGAATTATTGCTTCTTTTTGGATATTATATTTACTTAATGGAAAATTATCTTCTAGATTTTTACCCGCATATACAAATCTAGGATTCTTCAGGCCACTTTTATAGTAAAATTTCTTTTTAACCACTCCAACAGTATCTTCAGGTTCCACCTCTATTGGATCTAAGCTACCTGTAAGGTGTTTGATAAATATTTGATAGGAATATTGAGTCCGTTCCTTTGGAGTAAAACTATCATACTCAGTATCTGTTTCAGATGTGTGGATTTCTTCACCATTATCAACAGGATGAGCTTCAGCTCGTGGATCTGGACGATTTTTAGGGGGGAAAAGTAATTGAAACAAGATTTTATCCCCAGCCATGAATAATATAATAAAACAGGAAGAATGGTGGCGTAAAAACAAAAACGGCCGATTTTTTCAAAATCTTTGGGTGTTAACATAGCTAAAGTACCTCATAATTATAAAGATTGCAATTGAATGACCATTATATAGCACTTTGCTCAAAAATCATTTTTTCGATTGCAATCTATCAAAAGTAGGGTGAGCACGTCGCTAACCGCTCCTTTGCCCACCCTACTTTTCTGAAGATAGCCCTATTGGGCACGTATTTTTTAGTGAATAGTTAGGATTTTTTTTACTATATTGAACAATCTGGCGTGACTTTAGTATCGGATTATGTTGATAAATGGTCCCCACCTATGCGGGGACGACATATTAAGAGAGGGTATTAATAAGACGAGGTACTACATTCTGCGAAGCCCAATAGAAGAAAAATCGCATTCATTGTATATGGCTTTACTAGCCCCCCTACTATAAGCTTGATGCTCTGTTGAGATTACTTGTAATAAGAAGCGAATCATGTCCGCAGCGATACCCTCTGCGGCATAAGGGGTACTCAAATGTATACGGCCATACTTGTCTTCTCCGAAGCCATCGTAGTATAAATTCTTGCCAAGGGAAACCTCATGCTCTCGACATGTGTGACCACGTTCTGCTGTAATAGCCAAAATTTGGTCAAGCAAATCTGTGGTACTCAGATCAACCTCTTCATTCGCATATTCAGATTTCAACCTTAACTCTTTGATGCTTTTAGATAACGAGCCCTCTTCTTCCTCGAGTAAATAGTGGTAACCTTCATACTCATAAAATATTCTATCTTGTTCGTCTACGTAAAGAAATAAATCTTCTACGGTTGAATTGAGTGCGTTATACAGCTTTATTGTATTATCACAAATCATACTGGGGATTAATGGGGTGAAATCATATAGAAACTGCCTATATCCCTTCTTGGATCTATAAATCGTTTTATAGTCTTTCATGATCCAAGTCAAATCACGAGAGAGTGCTGCAGGCCCCCCGCCTGCACTAAAAAAACTAAAAAGCCCGCCATAACTTGCAATTCTTTTGTAGTTAAATATTTGCCCTATACGTAAAGGCAATCTGCTTTGTATTCCGCCAATGATTTGAACACGGAATCTGTTAATCTCTACTCCATCACCATCACAGTAGGGTGGTAATAGTTCCTGGTTCCATAGATATAGTGCATCAAAAGCCTTGGATAGAAGAGACAGACGATTTAAATACAAAATATTGTTTTTGATATATCCTTTTTCATTTATTGAGAACAGTTTTGTTTTTTCATCAAATTGATTCAGTATTTCTATTGCTTGACTGGCTTGATTGTCTTTTAAAAACACATCAAAAACCTGCTTAATCACAGCGGAATTGATAGATTCTCGTAAAATGCTGATGGCTTTAAAGCAGAAGTTAGACCATTGATTTCCTGATAGTGTTCCGTCTTTTTGTTGCATTAACGAACACATGCCATCTATTAATTGCAGCAGATTAGCATAATATAAACTGAGGTTGTTTATCAGAGGGGCTTGTTGATCTTCAATAGTTTTTTTAAATGCATCTATTGTTTCCTCGTTCTTCTTCGCGTCATCTTCTACAAATGCCTCAGCAAACATCTTAAATACATCTAAGTTTCCAGATTCCATTTCTGATTTTATCTTGGCAACTTGGTTTGGTTGCTGATTTTTTTGAAATAAAACAACATCTTTTAAAACTTCTAAATATCTATCTGGGGACAATATTGTAGCCAGACGTGCTTGCTCCAAAACAACAGGAAGCTTGTGCCCTAATGTTTCTTCAATAATTTCGATAAAGCAATCCACCAACCCTTTATCAGTCTCAACGTATCTTTGGTCACACCGTACCCTCATGGTTTGATCCATTAAAATGACTAAACATTGCATGAGTGTACCGCTCTGAGAGCCTATAACAAAAACATCATCAATTAGACTGTATTTTTCTTTTGCATTTGGATTTGTTTTTTTTCGAGCCTCGTTTGCTGATTTTTCGCTTTCTATTACTTTCTTTACAAGGAATCGAAACTGATCGAGTGGCCCGGCATGTTCTACCAAAAATAAAATTTGCCTGATTGTGCAATCCATCCCAGCAAAGAATATCGATTTATTAAGCACCCAAGAGGCATCGACAGCGTAACTGGCAATCAGCTCATTGACAACTTGAGGTAATTGCGAAAGCTCGTTAGACAGAATTTCCAGATTATCTTTGTCTTGTACTAAAGTTTCTTTATGTTCAAACATTTCTTCACCAACCATCTCTTTGGAAGAGGCATATTATACTACATGCTTTAAAATAAGTCAATATGTATCACTAAATATGTCAAGATAATCGCAGCTACAATTGATCGCATGATAGCTAATTCGCGGGTCAAATGTAAGCGTGGATTAGGTGGCACTAAACCAGGCAAAATTTTAAAAAAACATATCCTAATAAAAACAGATCAGTGGAATGAAGAGATTCCTGGGTTCTTAGAAGCAGATACCGTTGCGCACTGCGGCACATCCTTAGCAGGCAGTTTTGTGGGCTTTGTCGCATAAATTTTTTCAAATTATTTTACCTGCTGTTAGGGACGGGCCTTAGGGAATCGGAAGTGGTGTCTTTAAATGTCAGTCAATACCAGAAAAAAGGCTTATGTGAGGTTATGCGGCATAAATCCAAACGCATCAGCCAAAAAATTCCTTTGCCACAAGAGAGCAGGGCGTATCTAGATCAGTATTTAGAAACCAGAGGCCAAGATGAAAATGAACCCTTATTCAATACGCGTTATGGCACACGCTTGCAGACCTTGGATGTTTATCGTATAAGCCAGCGGGTCTTAAAGCAGGCTTTGGCTTTTTTGCCTGAGCAGGAAAAGTTTGAATTTACACCACATAAGCTTCGGCATACTTTTTTAAAGAAGGTGACTGACAAACATGGGGTGCATTTTGCACAGGAATTAAGAGGTAACGTGTCAATTAAAGAAATTTTCCGTTATGCCAAGCCGAGCCAGGATGAAATGCAGTCAACGATTGAAGAGTTATTTGAAAGCTAGAAAAACTAACTTGAAATATAGTAACATATATGTTACTATATAAGATATGAAAATAAGAAGGTATTGAGCCATTTACTAAATGGTTTAATAAATTGAATGCCATTGCTGCTGCAAAGGTATCTACCGCTTTATATAGAATGGAACTCGGAAATTATTCAAACGTAAAATCTCTTAGTGAGGGAGTTTATGAATATAAGATTGATTTTGGTCCTGGGTATCGGGTTTACTTTGGTCAGGACGGTGAAGAATTAATAATTTTAGTTGGTGGAGGATCTAAAAAAACAACAGGATAAAGACATCAAAATGGCCAAGTATTATTGGCAAGAATATAAATTAGCAAAAAAGCGAGGGTAACATTATGGCCTTAACAAGAAATTTTAAAAATACAATTCGAGATAGAGCTCAAAAAGATTCAAATTTTAGAAGGGCATTGTTGATAGAAGCTGTAAATTCCTTATTAGCAGATGAAATTGATGTGGCTAAGTCTTTATTAAAAGATTATATAAATGCTTCAATTTTATTTGAACCTTTAGCAAAACGAGTCGATAAAAACAGTAAAAGTTTGCAGCGAATGTTTAGTGCAAGTGGAAATCCAACAGCACAATCATTATTTTCAGTAATTCATGTTTTGCAAGAAGCAGAAGGAATAAAGCTTACAGTGAGCGAAGTTCACTAGAGGGCCTAGTGTGTACGTCAATGGCATTCGGTTAAGCTTTATAATGCGAAAATCATTGTGATAAGCATTGCATTTCAACGATAATTGATAAACTTGAAGGCTGCAAAACGAACTTTATTTCCTTAACCGAATGCCATTGTTGTACACAGGACCCCCTTTTAATCCTCAATTCAAAAAAATCCATCTTTCATACGATTTGTAAAATAATCATCAAGAGCTGTCTGATCAAAGGCATGGTCTCCCTCTATAGTTTGTGTGCCTTCTGTGCTTCATTTTAAAAGCGTTTTTATTTCAAAGGCCTGGGCATTGGCTTCTGTATTTACCAAACCTGCAGCAATATTATAAGCATGACCGGTTTCATGCACGATAACTCCTATTGCTGTCATGTCATTTGGTTTTGAGTTTATAATCTGATTGGAGATACACATGACTATACCTAGGAACAAGACCTAATTTTTTTGGAAAACAAGCACCAGCTGACCAGACTATCAAAGTATTTTAAATATTGTAGGGAGAGATGATTCAATTGTGCGATTTAAAAAACCTGCTTATAGTCTAAACTTAGATTACATACTCTTTAAGGCAATACACCCTATGGCTAAATCTATATGGAATGGTGAACTCTCTTTTGGGCTGGTTTCTATCCCTATTTCACTAATTTCAGCAGAAGAAAGTAAAGAGCTTAAATTTCATCTTCTTGACTCCAAGACAAAATCCAGAGTCCGTTATGAACGAATAAATGAAGATACTGGTAAAAAAGTTAACTGGGAAGATATTGTAAAAGGATGGGAATACGAAAAAGGGAGTTATGTCATTGTAGATGAAAAAGCCTTCGAGAAAGCCAGCCCAGATTTATTCAAGACCATAGACATAGAAGAATTTGTGGATATACATCAGATTGACACCCTATACTACTCAAAACCCTATTATTTACAACCCGAAAGCAAGAATAAAAAGGCCTATGTGCTCTTGCGAGAGGCTTTGAAAAAAGCGAATAAGGTTGGGGTGGCAAAGGTAATCATTCGTACTAAGGAATCGTTGAGCCTCATCATACCACATGAGCATGCTTTAGTACTGTATCTTATTCATTTTTCTGATGAAATACGAGAAGAGGAAGAGATGCGATTGCCTACAGACGATATTAAAGCCTATAAAATTACTACTAATGAACTAAAAATGGCCCAAACTCTTATTGAAGAGATGTCTAACCAATGGAAGCCTGAAAAATACCACAATGAATACAAAGAGACCATGCAAAAATGGTTGGATAAACAAAGCAACAAACTAAAAAAATCCTCCAAAAAAGGCCCAAAAAATCTAACTAAAGCGGATGATTCCGTAATAGATTTTATTTCTTTACTCAAAGACAGTATGAAACATGGAGCGAAACGTCTTTAATAAACAGTCTCGTGACATAAGGATAGTTCATGGGCTTAAAAACATACAACACAAAACGAAATTTTAAAAAGACTCACGAGCCAAAAGGAAAAATCTCGCATAAAAAAAAGGGGCTTTTTACGATTCAAAAGCATGCAGCCAGCCACCTACATTATGATTTTCGCATAGAACTGGATGGAGTATTATTGAGCTGGGCTGTACCAAAAGGCCCTTGTTTAGATCCGAAAGTGAAACGTTTAGCCATTCATGTAGAAGACCATCCAGTAAGCTATGGGGCTTTCGAAGGCATTATTCCTAAGGGCGAATACGGTGCTGGGGCAGTCATGGTATGGGATACTGGTTTTTGGAAACCTTTAGATGAGCACCCTGCCAAAGCCTATAAGCAGGGTCATTTGCGGTTTGAATTAGATGGGCAAAAATTGAAAGGACGCTGGGATTTATTCCGATTTAATACAGAAAAGGAATGGTTTTTAGTAAAACATCAAGACGAATATGCAAAACCCTTTGCAAAGTACGATGTTATAGAGGCTAAGCCACGCAGCGTGCTAACAAACCAAACCATCACTGAGATAGCAAAAAAATACGAACCATTGTTGCCCAAAGAAAGAACAACTGAAAAACAAAAAACCAGACTAAAAAAATCGAAACTCTCCATACTTTTGAATTTAAATTCGGTACCTTTTCCTGACGCGGTTTCTCCTCAATTAGCCACTCTGGTATACAAAGCACCAGCAGGTGACAATTGGCTCCATGAAATCAAATTTGATGGCTATCGAATTATCTCGTTTATCAAAGGGGAGCAGGTTGTTTTGAAATCACGTTCGCAGCAAGATTGGAGTGCCAAGCTGTTTTCCTTGACTAAGGCTTTGAAAAAATGCCGATTTAAAAATGTCATATTTGATGGGGAAGTAGTGGTTTTAGACAAAGAAGGGAAATCTAATTTTCAACTGTTACAAAATACTATTAAAGCAAGGCAGGCTGCAGACTTTGTTTACTATATTTTTGACCTACTTTATTATGATAACATGGATTTAAGGCAGTTACCCCTAATTCAACGCAAACAGATCCTACGCCAGCTACTACCAAAAAATCATCCTAGTATTCTTTACAGCGACTATATTATAAACGAGGGAGAAACTGTGTTTCATAAGGCCTGTGAGCTGGCTTTAGAAGGTATTATTTCCAAGAAAATAAACAGTCCTTATGAAGCTGGACGAAGTAAGAGTTGGCTAAAAATTAAGTGTACTAGGCGTCAGGAATTTGTAATTGGCGGATATACGACTCCTAAAGCAGGGCGTTTTCACTTTGGATCCCTATACTTGGGTCTGCTTAATGAAAAGGGCGAGTTAGACTACGTAGGCAAGGTGGGAACGGGTTTTACTGACAAATCACTTAAAGAAATTTATGAAAAACTGCAACAACATAGGCAAGTTAAAAATCCCTTTCATTCTAAAACGCTTAACAGTGGAGAGGCCCATTGGGTAAACCCACTATTAATTGCTGAAGTAGAATTCACTGAATGGACCGTTGGTCATCATTTGCGGCATCCAAGTTTTAAAGGATTAAAAGAAGGGAGCAAAAATCAGGAGCTTCAGCCTGAGTTATCTCAACCATCAAAAAAAACCCCATTCGAAATTACTCATGCTGATAAAATACTATATCCGGAAGATAACATCTCTAAACAGGATGTATTAGTCTATTACGACCAAGTGAGTGACTATATAGCACCTTTCATACAAAATAGACCCCTTTCTTTGGTTCGTTGCCCTGAAAATTATCAGACTTGTTTTTTCCAAAAACATTACAATAAGACAACACCTAAAACCTTAAAGTCTGTCGATATTGTAAATCAGAATCAGAACCTTGGGGAGCCTTATATTTATTTAGATAATAAAGAGGGTCTGTTAAGCTTAGTGCAGATGGGAGTTTTGGAGATTCATCCCTGGGCTAGTAAGATTACTACCATAGAAACACCGGATTATATTACTATAGATTTAGATCCGGCCGAAGATGTACGTTGGAAACAAGTTGTGGCTGCTGCCTTTGACATTAGATTGGAACTGGAACAACTACAACTAAAATCCTTTGTTAAAACCACAGGAGGAAAGGGGCTTCATATAGTTATTCCGATTCAACCCGATTTGGATTGGAAACATGTCAAAAATTTTACTCGTGTTTTTGTGAATTATATGGGGAAGAAAAGTCCCTCTACTTATATTTGTCAGATGGCTAAATCCAAACGAAGCGGTAAGATTTTCCTTGATTATTTGCGCAATCAACGCGGTGCAACAGCGGTAAGCGCCTACTCTACTCGCTCTCGAATACATGCTCCAGTTTCGGTTCCCATAGAATGGGATGAGTTAACACATGACCGCAGGGATACCACCTTTACAATCAAGACCTTGCCTAAGCGTTTAAATTCTTTGAAAAAAGATCCCTGGCACGAGTATTGGAAAATAAAGCAGTGGCTTAATACCAGCCCTTCTATTAACTAATGTGTCGATTCAGCTTCAGATAAAGTAATGCTTTTATTTTTTGTGTTGCCTGGCACTTCAATGCCGATCTGCTTCACGTTTTTATTGGCGAGAGCTTTTACATTTTCAACCAATCGCAACATCTCCATAAACTGATATTTTTTAATCACATTACGCGGTAGCAACTATTTATAATTTACATGTCGGACTGAAAATCCTAGTGTCGCAGGTTCGATTCGGTCAATTGATGGCTTTTGATCACGCTTTGTCGCCATTCCACACGGTACCAACTTTGAACAAAGCCGTATGAGGCTTTTTTCATGCGGCTTTGTTCAGACTCTGATAATAATGCCTTATAGTTGCCCCAATTTATTCAAAGCATCATCACCTCCCCTGCTCAATTGCCAAGAACATTTTCAAGATCCTATTTTGTCTCAGAGGAAAATAACCATTTGTGCGCGTCAAAATGATTAAGGGATGGCGAGTCAAGTCATTGACTCCGCTTTAAAATCAAAAAAGTACTTGAAAAAAACGTCAATGAGTTAATACTATATAGCAGCGGCCACGCCGTTGAGAATTCAAGTGCATAACGTATAAGAGCAAGTAATGGGCAAGGTTAAAATAACCCTACGAAGTTAGCATATCGATATATCAAGGATAATTTTATGAAACAAGAAAAAGGCACCTCAGATTCCGAAAGTAACGATGTTCGAACTCTTTCGGCTAATTCCAACCGGGCTAGAGAAAGAGCGCAAGAGCACAATGAGGCCGGCAGCAACTCCTCTCAACATCGCTTTTTTTCTGAGCCTAGACAGACAGAAGAGAAAATTAAGGCTTTCCTAACAGCAACCGCAATGGCAACGCTAACTGCTGCAGCTATACATATATGTAGAAAATATAGAGGCATGGATTAAAGGCAGCTCGGTAGGTGGGAGGTCATTATGAATGGATTGATATTTGATATTAATGTAAAATAAATGCATTTTCATTCAATGAATACTAATGACTTTTAATCGCTTGCCCAAAGAAATCCTTGTGTCCCTAGGGAATTACCTTGATCTAAACACACAAAATGCATTCAATTTAATAAACCAACGCACCCATCTTTTTTTTCATTCCATTTATGAAGAGAACAACCTCATGAATTTTCTTCAAAAAAAGGCCTGGGACAAAATAGAGCGAATAAGGCCAATCAGCGCACTGTCTGCACTTACTCGCCAACGGTTGACTCATGCTTTGGTTAATTTTGTCTGCGTAGGTGACCAAGACAAGGCAGAGATGCTATTGCGTATTCATCCTAATTTATGCCTACTTTCTGCTCCATTCACTGATATTTCTGGTCGTATTTTTGACTGCTCAGCATTAGAATATGCATTATGGGGCCTTGATAAACATATGTGGGGCATGATGCTTTCCCTGCTTCCAAGGCAAGAAGAACTCTACCAGAGTTTGATTTTAATAGCCCATACCATTGAACAGGGTTTAGAATATCAATTCAATGGCAAACCCTTTAAAGAATCGCATTTTTCATTCCAGGCCCTATTTAATGCCTATCAAGCCTATAAAGATAATTTCCAAGATTTCGACGCAATCCAGGGATTACGTATGGAACAAGATAAGTTACCAGTGGCAGCAAGAAACGAACTGTGTAGGCCAGATCGCACCTTTTCACCTCTGCCCTCATTCGAGGAGGAAAAAATCCCTCGCAGTCTAAGCTTTAGAAATCATAAGACCAAGGCATTAGAACAATGGACCTTGGATAACACTAAAACACGCCATTATTTTATAATACGTGCTAAATCTTTTGAAGCAGCATCGCCTGCGGGGCTTGGTCGTATGGCTCGTGGTCTAGAAGATTTCTTGGCCTTTGAACAGTTGTATGCACTGCGAAAAAAGGAATTGTTCATTACCTTGGAATCATTGAAAACTAATGATCAAAAAATAAAAATAGAATACAAAACATAGACGATTTGTTATTTTGTCATCAGTCTTACTATACTTAACTTAAGTCAAATTATTTTGATCTTGAGGAATGGGTATGAAAAGAAGAGCGCAAATAGCAAAACAAGTGGAAGCATTATTAAAGGACAACAAAGAATTCGGTGTAAAAAATATTGAGCAATACTCCATTGCAAGTTATTGGGCAAAAGAAAAAGCAACTACACTCGGCGAAGAGAAATCTAGGGAGTGGCTGGCAGGCATCAAAGAAAAAGGAGCGGCTCAATCGGATACTTCTGAAAAAAGATTTCTAGAAGGGGTATTAACCGGGATAGCTAAACAGGAGACTTACAACAGAACGATTCTAGCTAAAGCAGGGGCTGCAATGGAAGTTGTAAAAAACGGGCCTTGTACTCTTCATGCCTTGGCAGCAGTAGATAAGATTCTTCGTGCCCAAGAAGATGGATCATTTCCTTTTAAAGGTCCCATTCGTATCATCTCCGGTAAACATGAAGGGATACCTGGTGAGACTATGGATGAAGCTCATGTGCTCGTTGTGTTAGACTCTCCTGATGCCGCAGATGATCCAGACTATTTGAAATCCGATAAAGTCCGAGAGGATGCCATTGTCATTGATACATGGTATGCAGCACAAGGCGGTACCACATGCATGACGGCTCAAGAATTCACTGACTCAGTAGGCAATTATTTAGAACTTGGTGAAAGAACGAAGGTCCATTTCATCCAAGAACCTAGAAGTGCAAAACAATTAAAAGCCGATAGACGAGATTCTGAAAACACGGTCTCCGCCTTAAAAAATCTGACCGCATCAACTGCTGCATCCATGAAATCTTCCTCCGAAGGGCGAGATCTTCCCCACACTTAATCAATTTCTTGAACACAACAGCGAGGTTTTAAAAAATTTTTCTCAGAACAAAACAAAAAATGCCGCCACAATAAAAAACGCATTGGGCTTAGACAAAGATTACAAAATTTTGGGATGTGCATACGATCCTGTGGACAAAATCGCTTCGGTTCGTGTGCAATATAAGAATGACTACCCAAAATGGCTTAACAGTGAGGCCCTTTCTGATTTAATAAATAAGAAAGAACATTCATCCGTCACCGAGGTAGAGTCAACGCTGTTTAGTGCTGAAGGCGTTACCGAAGGACCAAAATCCCCCAATGAGGTTTCAAAAGGCACTGAATTTAAAGCCTAAATGCAGAAAAATTCCACATCAAAGTGATAATAAACTCTATCTACCAGGATTAGGTAGGTCGATTTCTAATACAAACAAAGAAAGTAGCAATATCCAAAAGGTGGATAGATTATTAGGTAAGGGCCATCTTCAATCAGAACGAGTTTCTTTTTATAATGTCAACAGCCCCTAATGCAGTGATAACCATGTAGAGTTTTTTGGTAAAAAGAATCAACCACCAAAGGATTAGATCTTATGTTAAACAGAATACAAACATGGATTATTAGGGTGGATTACCTTGCATTGAAAGGGGCTTCGCTTTAAAGCGGCGAAGCACTCATTCCATGGCTGAAGGTTTGGACTGCCTCGTCGTGGCTGTGACCGGTAAAATAGCTGATTTGTTTTAGATCATTACTGGAAGCGGACTGCATTTCGTATTCTGCGAAATTGCATTCCAGAGTCATTTTAAGCGCTTCGAATTGTTTTTCATTCTGACGCTGATTCCATTGGGTGAGTTCGTTTCCAAAAGCATCGAGACATTCGTTTCCTTTCCCAAAGTTCAATTGCGTCAATTCATGTCTTTTAGAGTCGAAATAAAAGAGTTCCGAGGCAGTAAACACATAAAGATCGCAATTGATTCCATCGAATTGATCCAGCTGTGGTTTGGTGGCTACCTTGCAAATGCCACAACCTGGCTCAACAGGCTCATCGCTTGGTTGGGGAGCTGTATTTTTTTCTTCGGCCAGCAAATTGAAGGTCAAGACCACTTCTTCTCGTTCAAGATCACCCACCTTTTTGTAACGTTCATCAATCGCTTTTGAAAGTTCACCCAAATAGTTCTGCATGACCTGATTGGCTGGATCTTGTTTTTTATAGGTATCGGTGTATTCGTCATAACCCGTTCTCAGTTTATACGAATGCATGTTGTTTTCTATTCTTTGGCGATTTCTACGTTCCAAGCCACTTAAATCCACTTTGCTGATAGCCAGTCTTTTTTTCAACAATTCTGGATCAGTTGAATACACACTGGCCATGAGGGTGAATAGGTTTTTATGTTGGAAAATGGAAAAAGGATCATCCACCTCACGAATGGTTTCTTTGACGACGTCGTTGTGAAGATAGGCATCGTTCAAAAGGTTCATGAATTTATCGCAATAGTTGAAGGTAATGGGTTTGTTGGCCTGTGTGCAAGCGTGTTGAATGTTCTCAAGGTCGATGCCTGTATCCAGATAGAAAAAAATTCGGATGGCTTGTTCTGCTTCATTGGCCTTCACTTTCAACTGCTCTTCATCAAGCGTGTTGTAAGTAGTTAAACGAGACCTATACAATCGGTCAGCCATACTGATCAAAGGTTTTCTTGCATTTGCAAGGATTAATTTTGTAATTTTGGACCTAAGCGGATCCTCTGCTTTGCTGACGAAAAAACCCAGCTGTGGGTCATTCATTGGCGTTATTGTAGCCGTGCGCGAGCTGCCATAGGTAAAGGTGATGGTCGGAGTATATTCAATGGCCAACCTCTTGGGTTCAACTGGGGTTGCAGGCTTTGCTTTTATGGAAGAACTCGGTTGCTGTGCAAAATCCACCTTCGGTTGCTTACTTTTCTCAAGAATATCTTGCCATTCTAAATCTTCTTGCGTTTGTTTGGTCAATGTGCCTGCTCGAAGATGGTTCATCCACTTAAGATCTTCAATCGGGGTTGAATGCTCATTACGTCTGTATCGAGCAAGTTCAATACTCCTTTCGGGGGACAAGGCACGAAAAGCTGGATGTAGAAAGGAGTATTGGCTCAAATATTCTGCGATGGGCAGTAATCGAACTTTGGCCTCTGTCGATTCGACATTGAAGCATCTGGAAAGAAGTGGAACAAAATCTTCTTCTTTAGGATCCCACGCCCAAAAGGTATCTACTTGAGAAAATCCTTTGTCTTGAGCCGCCTTTAAGTTTTTAACGTACTCTGATTGTTCGTGGACTGACAGTATTGCAAGGTTTAGGGATTTAGAATCAAACATTTGTATTCATCTCAGTGATAAAAAAAAGTATTGTAAGAAAAATAAATAACACAAGTCAATAAATTTTATGCAACAAAAATAAAGACAGGTCAAAAAAACTCCATTATCTATGTATTGCTCAGGTTGTTTCAATTCCTTAAAATGAACTCCTATTTACCTGTTCACTGAGACCATGAATAGAGTACGAATTCATCAAGCAGGAAACCATCAGTGCGGCCAAGAACTTCGTTTAAGCCCTGAGGCTACCCAACACGTAGCCGTGGTGTTGCGCATGCAAGTGGGGGAGTCCTTGACATTATTTGATGGAAATAACCGCGAATACACTGCTTGCATACGGGAGGTGAAAAAAAAGGAAGTGATTGTACGCATTGATTCGATCTGCGAAGTCAATCGAGAGTCTCCCTTAAGCATTCATTTAGCCCAGGCCATATCCAAAGGAGATAGGATGGACTTAGTCATGCAAAAAGCGGTTGAACTGGGTGTGTCCAGCATTGCTCCCATCGTTTCACAACGATGCGTGGTTCGCTTGGATAAAGAAAGAATGGAGAAAAAAACCCATCTTTGGCAGTCTATAGCCATTTCCGCCTGTGAGCAATCAGGTCGCAATACAGTGCCTGTGGTGCACTCCCCAATCAGTTTTGAACATTATGTTCAGCATTCCACAGCTCCCTTAAAATGGATATTGGATCCAAAGGCCACTAAATCTTGGCGTGATTTCCACATAGGTCAATCCATCCAGGTGTTGATTGGACCTGAAGGCGGTTTTAGTCCTGAGGAAATTGCTTTTGCCCTAAGTCATGGATTTCAATCCCTCTCTTTAGGACCAAGAATTTTGCGCACGGAAACAGCCGCAATCAGTATTCTAAGCCTGTTGCAAGCAGTGGGTGGGGATTTGTGAATGATGTTGCTGCTGACCTGGTAACACTTGCATATGTAATAAATCAAATTTTCATTTTATTGGACTTTAGACAGCTCTTAAATAAAAATGATTTAACTGCTTTTTAGGGTTATAATAACCCTAGACTATACAATTTTAATAAGGGGTTTACTCATGAGCGACCACATTCAAGACGTAACGGATGCAAATTTCGAGCAAGACGTAATCAACAGTTCCAAGCCAGTACTCGTTGATTTTTGGGCACAGTGGTGTGGCCCCTGCCGAGCCTTAACTCCCATTTTGGAAGAAGTGGCCATTTCACATAGTAAAGATCTTCTGTTTGCAAAAATCAACATCGATGATAATCCACAAACCCCTTCAAAATATGGGGTGATGAGTATTCCCACTTTGATTTTATTTAAAAATGGACAGGTGGAAGCTGTAAAAATGGGGCTGTTGACTAAATCCCAATTGATTGCCTTTGTGGAAAGCCATATCTAGCTTGGTTTGCAATTCTTATTCATCAAAAACCGAGCTTGACTTGGTTTTTTGATGAAGAGGGCATCCATTTCATTTTTCTTTTATTAAAGATGGATTTTTTCTTTCAGTTATGTTAGCCTAGTGAGATAGTATGGGCCTCACTTTAAAGTAACCCAGTGGGGGCCTACTCAAGTAGCAGAATCTCTTGCTACCATTCCCTAACCAATTATCTCGGAAATTCAATTCGTTTAAACAATAAATCAAGTGAGAAGTATGAATCTTAGTGAACTTAAGCAATTACCTATTGCCGAACTCTTCAATATTGCACAAGAGATGGGTGTCGAAAATCCCTCCCGCATGCGTAAGACAAGAAATTATTTTTGCCATCCTGAAAGCCCATGCCTTAAAGGGAGAAGATATTCATGGTGACGGTGTTTTAGAGGTCTTAACAGATGGCTTTGGATTTTTGCGTTCTGCAGATGGTTCTTATTTGGCAGGTCCTGATGATATTTATGTTCCCCAAGCCAAATCAGACGCTTTGGTTTGCGTTCTGGCGATACCATTTCCGGTAAAATTCGTCCCCCAAAGACAGCGAACGTTATTTTGCCTTATTAAAAGTTGATGAAATCAATTACGATTCACCAGAAAGTGCCAAACGTAAAATTCTATTTGAAAATTTAACGCCTTTATTTGCGTCAGAACGTTTGGTCATGGAACAAGGCAATGGCAGTACCGAAGATTTAACTGCTCGTGTGGTGGATCTTGTGCGCCCATTTGGACGTGGCCAGCGTGGATTAATCGTTTCTCCGCCAAAAGCGGGTAAAACCATTGATGTTGCAAAATATTGCCCATTCTATAGAGAAAAATTATCCCGAATGTTACCTCATCGTCTTATTGATTGATGAACGTCCAGAAGAAGTGACGGAAATGCAACGCTCTGTAAAAGGCGAAGTCGTTGCAAGTACCTTTGATGAGCCTGCAAATCGTCACGTTCAAGTGGCTGAAATGGTCATTGAAAAAGCAAAACGATTGGTTGAACACAAACGCGATGTGGTTATTTTACTAGATTCTATTACTCGTTTGGCTCGAGCTTACAACACCGTCGTTCCTTCTTCTGGTAAAGTGCTTTACAGGTGGTGTGGATGCCAATGCCTTGCAACGTCCCAAACGTTTATATGGTGCTGCACGTAATATTGAAGAAGGCGGTAGCTTAACCATCATCGCCACAGCGCTCGTGGATACCGGTTCAAAAATGGATGAAGTGATTTACGAAGAATTTAAAGGAACGGGTAATATGGAAATTCACTTAAGCCGTAATCATTGCAGAGCGTCGCGTATTCCCTGCCATCAATATCAATCGCTCTGGTACAAGGCGTGAAGATCTGATTTTAAGTCACCTGAAGATTTACAACGCACTTGGATATTACGCAAAATTCTGCAATCTATGGATGAATGTGATGCCATTGAATTTTTATTGGAACGCATGAAAAATCATAAGACCAATGCCGAATTTTTTGATGCAATGAAACGTCAAGAATAGTTTGTCGATAGCCTGGATGAAGTGCTGGGCCAATCCGGGTGCTGTAGGCTGCTTCAAACACCCGGATTGCGCAGCAGCTTCATCCAGGCTATTCGCATTTCTTTTCGATTTTTAGCAGCTGAGATATCATGAAATATTCTGATTTAAGAGATTTTATTAGCTCAACTCGAATCACGTCAACTATTAAAACGAATACATTATCCCGTATCCCCCTATCTTGAAATGACTGAGATAAGTGATCGCGTTTTACGCGCAAATGGCCCGGCCCTTTTGTTTACCAATCCAACCAAGCATCAATGCCGGTATTAACCAATTTATTTGGCACCGTCGAACGCGTAGCCATGGGCATGGGTGAAGAAAGCATCCTGGCTTTAAGGGAGGTCGGTAAATTATTAGCCGCCTTAAAAGAACCTGAACCTCCTAAAGGACTTAAAGATGCCTTTCATAAATTGCCCTTGTTGAAACAAGCCATGAATATGGCTCCAAAATACGTCAGCAAAGCTGCTGTGTCAAACCCATGTTTGGGAAAAAGAAGAGGTGGATTTAACCCAGTTGCCCATACAAACTTGTTGGCCCAAAGACGCGGCTCCGTTAATTACTTGGGGCATGGTCACCACCAAAGGACCGAATCAAGCACGTGAAAATATGGGCATTTATCGTCAACAATTGTTAAATAAAAATAAATTGATTATGCGCTGGTTGTCGCATCGAGGCGGAGCCTTAGATTATCAAGCCTGGCAACAAGCCTATCCTGGAGAGCGTTTTCCAATTGCGGTCACATTGGGAGCTGATCCTGCCACCATACTGGCAGCGGTTACTCCCATTCCCGATACCTTTATCTGAATATGCCTTTGCAGGTTTATTGCGCGGACAACGAACCCAATTTGACTCGCTGCATTGGCAATGATTTGCACGTGCCAGCCAGCGCAGAAATCATTTTAGAAGGCTATCTTGAACCCAGGTGCTGGAAGCACCGGAAGGCCCCTTTGGCGATCACACCGGTTATTACAATGAAGTGCAATCCTTTCCAGTGTTTACCGTGGAGCGAATGACTCACAGAGATCAGCCTATTTATCACAGCACTTATACCGGCAGACCACCGGATGAGCCCGCGATTTTAGGCCTCGCCTTAAACGAAGTCTTTATTCCTTTATTGCAAAAACAATTTCCCGAAATTGTTGATTTTTATTTGCCACCTGAAGGCTGTTCCTATCGGCTTGGCAGTCGTTACCATTAAAAAACAATATCCAGGTCATGCGAAACGCATTATGATGGCCGTTTGGTCTTTTTTGAGACAATTTATGTATACCAAATTCGTCATCGTCTGCGACGATGATATAGATGCACGCAATTGGCAGGACGTGGTTTGGGCAATGACCACGCGCATGGATCCCTTGCGGGATACCGTGATGATGGACAACACCCCCATCGATTACCTCGATTTTGCATCGCCGATTTCAGGACTAGGATCAAAAATGGGAATGGATGCCACATCCAAATGGCCTGGTGAAACCCAAAGAGAATGGGGTATACCCATTCAAATGGACGCAGAAACATTGAAAAAAGTAGACGGATACTGGTCTTCTTTGGGGTTGGACGAATGAACACACAAATCATCAGGGCTCAGGTTGAAACCATCACACCATTGACCGGAAGCATTGTACAACTTATTTTAAAACCAGACGTTTACGTCGATTATCAAGCCGGGCAATATTTAAAAATTCTGCTGGATGAAGAGGAACTGTCCTACTCCATAGCCAACGCCCCCTTAGGCGCACATCATTATGAATTGCACATCAGGCACAGCCGCAATAATCCTTACCATCAACGCTTGTTTGCTCACATCAAAACCCATGGGTGGTTGAATTTGAGACTTCCTTTTGGACAATGCAGCTTAAATCATTTGGAGGAGAAATGTCCCATTCTCTTCATAGCCCAAGGCACCGGTTTCGCACCCGTCAACGCCATGATCGAGCAATTATTAACCATTGATGATCCCAGGCCCTTCGAACTCTTCTGGGGAGCTCGTTCTCAAAGTGATTTATACTTAGACGAAAAAGTAAAAAATTGGCAACTTCATGCCCCTTGTTTTAATTATTTTTCTTCCATATCCGATGAAAGCAAAGAGACAGTGACCGAAGCAGTACTTAAAAAGCACCTGAAGGATTTAAAAAACTGGCAAATCGTCATCAGCGGCCCTTTCGTCATGGTTTACAAGGCAAGAGACGTCTTGGTCCAACAAGGACTTGAATCATCCCGATTATTTTCGGATGCATTTAATTTATAAAGAATTGTAACTTTTTTATAAAAACGAGGAATACATGAATACCTTATATCAAATTTTAGGTCTTTTAGGTGCAGGATTAATCCTTTTTATCCTCTATCAAGCCATAAAAAATAAACCCGAGCAATTCAATAAGAACAGTCTAAACAAAAGTTTTTTTACCATGGGAATTCTTGCCTTAGTGTTGATGGCTTTCATAGCCTTGTTGGCTTTGATATTGAGATACACCTGATCCATCCCTCATTTGCTTCGTTTTGGGCTTTTCCTATAATTCATGTATAAAGTTTAGGACTATGGCAAAAAAACGAGAGGATTCACTTCAAGTTTCTGAATAGCTTAAGAATCGTTTAAACGAGATGGGGGTCAAATCTCCGGAGACAATGAAATTTTTTTTATCCTCATGCTAACGCTAATAAAGAGCCTTGGCTGCTCGTAACCTCACTTCAGGCAAAAGAAAAGCCCGTGCTTATAACCAATATCTATCGTCAAAGAATGAGAATTGAAGAAAATATAAGAGATACTAAATGCTCTCATTATGGTTTAGGCTTAAAAAAACAGTCTTACTCGATGTCCACAATGTCAACAGCCCCTAATTGGCTTATTACAGCTTATTGCTCAATAATCCCAAGCCTGATAACACAGTTCCGGTGAAGGCGATGAGTGTGAACTCTCTAAAATCAATCAGCTGCAAGTAATGAATGATCCCCAGAGTGGCAGAAGATGCAAAAACACCCAATGCGATGTATTTCCATGGGCTGAATGGGCGATTGGCTTGCAATAGTTCGTGTTTTTTCAGCTCCAATTGTTCTTTTTTTAAGGACAAAACGTCAAAAATGAGCTTGGGCATGTTGGGAAGTTGTTCCATGAAAAAAGGCATGTTTTGCTTTAATTGCTTCACAAAGGCCTTAGGGCCAATTTGCTCTTTCATCCATTTATCAAGAAAAGGTTTAGCCGTAGTCCATAGATCCAGCTCTGGATACAGTTGACGACCCAATCCTTCCACGGCAAACAGTGTTTTTTGCAATAAAACCAATTGGGGTTGCACTTCCATTTGATAGCGTCTAGCCACTTGAAAAAGACGCAGCACGATTAAAGCAAAGGAGATGTCTTTTAAAGGGCGTTCAAAAATGGGTTCACAGACGGTGCGAATGTCGCTTTCAAATTCTGCAATGCGGGTGTGAGGTCCTACCCAACCGGATTCCAGGTGCAACTCGGCCACTCGTCTGTAATCTCGGTTAAAAAAAGCAAATAAATTTTCCGCCAAATAGCGTTTATCCTGATCGTTTAAAGTTCCCACGATGCCAAAATCAATGCAGATGTATTGCGGATTTTCTGGGTTTTTATTGGATACGAAAATATTCCCCGGGTGCATGTCGGCATGGAAAAAACAATCGCGAAACACTTGAGTAAAAAAGATCTCCACCCCGCGTTCGGCTAATTTTTTAATGTCTATGCCCTGAGCCTTTAAACGAACCACATCGGATACAGGGATCCCATGAATTCTTTCCATGACCATGCTGTTTTCACGCACGTAGTCCCAATACACGGTGGGGATGTAAAGCAAGGGGGAGTGTTCGAAGTTACGTTTCAATTGAGCCGCATTGGCGGCTTCTCGCATTAAATCCAACTCACTGAGCAAGGAATATTCAAATTCTTGAACTATTTCTTTGGGCTTAAACCGTTTACTCTCAGGCCAATACCGATCAGCCAATCGAGCAATGCTGTATAAAATACTCAAATCCTGTTCGATGATACGTCGCATGTTGGGTCTTAATATTTTTACAACCACTTCTTCCCCCGTCGTCAACCTTGCCGCATGCACTTGAGCCATGGACGCCGAGGCCAAGGGAGTTGAATCGATTTGGTCAAAAATTTCACACAAAGTTTGACCGTAGGTTTGTTCCAGGATGGCCATGGCCTTTTCACCTGAAAAAGGTGGCACTTTGTCTTGCAATTTACTTAATTCCAAGGCCAAATCCAAAGGAAGAATATCCGGCCGAGTGGATAAAGCTTGACCGAATTTAATAAAAATAGGGCCCAATTCTTCCAATGATTTTCTTAAAGCTTCTCCTGGAGTTAAGGCCTGTCTTCGAAACCAATTCCAGGGATTAAAGTAGACGATGAATCGCAAGGGTGCGAACAATCGCAAAGATACAATCACATTGTCCAAACCGTTTTTGGCTAACACGTGATTGATGTAAATCAAGCGAAAAAATTGTTTAATGGGTTTCATGACAGTTCACCAATCGCTGCAGATGGGCTTCTAAACGATCCACGTCCATTACCAATTCATCAATGTCGTTGAAGAAATCATGAAGCTCATCGGCTGAGGGTAGAACCTGCAATTCTTCTTGAAGGTATTCGGTCATGTTCTGACGCAAGGATTCTTTGAATTGATTTTTAAAAGCCAAACCTTTGCGCACCATGGAACCAATTTGATAAGCCACCACATCGCCGGTGAAATGCGCCAGATGGCCTTCCCAATCGATGTCCAATTCATCGAAAAGTCGTTTGATTTGTCGCCCCAACTCGACATCTCCAGAAATGCGGATGTTTTCATTGAAGACTGAACGCGCTTGAGATGCTGGCAACACACTCAAGCGAATCAAACCAATGGGGCTGGAATGAATGGTTGTGTCTACAGGCCCTTCGAAACCATCCAGCAATGCAATGTGCTCATTGAATTGAATAAAAAAACGGACGTCTAAGGGAGCAAGGACTATCTCAAGCACCTTGCCATTCAAGGCTTTTAGTTTACTTGAAGCCTGTTCATCAAGCCTCAAGGCATGGTTGATTGCTTTTTCTAAAGCCTTTAAAGAATATTTTTTTAGCATAATGAACTCAATACTTATAAGCAATGTGCAAAGCGACAATGCCTCCATTGAAATTGTGATAATGACAATCTTCAAAGCCTGCATCTTCGATCATCGCTTTTAAGGTGGTTTGATTGGGATGCATGCGAATGGATTCGGCAAGGTATTGATAACTGGCCTCGTCCTTGGCGAACAGTGCTCCAATTTTGGGAAGTATGTTAAAGGAATACCAATCGTAAATGGGTTTTAAGCCCAACAGGTTGGGCGTTGAAAACTCCAGCACCATCAACTGTCCGCCAGGCTTACACACTCGATGCATTTCGCGCAGGGCCTCTTCTTTGTCGGTGACGTTTCTAAGACCAAACCCCATGGTCAGGCAATGAAAACTGTCGTCTGCAAAGGGCAAACGCTGAGCATTCCCTTGCACGAATTGAATGTTTTGATACAAACCTGCATCCAACAAACGATCACGCCCCACGTGCATCATCGCCCAATTGATGTCGGCAAGAATCACTTGGCCTTTTTCCCCTACTTTTTCAGACAGCAAGCGCGTTAAATCTCCGCTTCCACCCGCTAAGTCGAGAACGCAATGACCAGGACGCACATGGCTTAAGCTCACAGCAAAACGTTTCCACAAACGATGGATGCCAAGGGACATGAGATCGTTCATCAAATCGTAATTTTTGGCAACCGAATGAAAAACCTGAGCTACTTTTTCTTCTTTCTCATTCCAAGCCACGGATTCAAAGCCAAAATGAGTTTTTTGTTCTTGATTAGTCATGGCTAATCCAGTTATATGAAGGGATTTGAAATTAGAAAGGGGCAATCAGTGTGTCGCCAATTGACCCAGTGGAATGACACATAGCAAGTCCAACCTCGCAAAAAGAATATCGCATAAATCCATTTTGCTGTCAACAAAATTGCGTATAAGGATAAATTCAGACTCATTAAATCAAATCAAACCGAGCATACAAGGGCAAATGATCGGATAACATGCGCCATGGTTTCCCCCCAAGACAGGCCACTTCTTGCACCTTCATTCCACGAAAATAAACGCGATCTACGCACAAGGCAGGTCTGATTGCTGGATAGGAACGTGCGTGTTTGCCCTCAATGGAAACAAAGGCTTCTTCTATGCCTAAATTGTCGAATAAGGGTTGGGTGATGACCGTACGCCAATCATTGAAATCACCGCACATCAGCAGTGGTTCATCTGGAGGAACCAAATCTTGAATGCGTTGCATCACCGCCAGGCTTTGGTCTGCGCGTTCTGCCTTGAAAAGCCCTAAGTGCACGCACAACAGATGAAACCTGCGATTATCGATGTCCAATTGCGTGTGCAAGATGCCTCTGGAGGCTCTGTTGGAGTTTGACAGATTGATGTTTTCAAACCGTTCAAAGGGATATTTACTTAAAATCGCATTGCCGTGATGACCCGATTGATAGACTGCATTTTTTGCATAAATGTAATGCGGCCATATGTTTTCAGCAATGTATTCAAATTGAGGCAAATCAGGCCAGGCATCGATGCGTTTTTCACGTCTTCTGTGTTTGCCCTGTACTTCTTGCAGAAAAACAAAATCCGGATTCAGCCCAGTGATGGCCTCACGCATTTTTGGAAGCAAAAAACGCACAGCACCCACACCGAAGCCTTTGTGAATGTTGTAAGTGATCAGTGATACGTTATTCACTGCTTGCATAAGGAAGATTACCTTTCTATCGTTTAATTGTATTATAATCCATAGTCAGGATTATAAACCGCTTTGACGAGCGCTGAAATGAAATTACTCGAATTAACCATACCTGGTTTCACAATCGCATGCAAAATGTGGGGGGATGCCAGCAATCCACCCTTATTGGCCTTACACGGTTGGTTGGACAATGCCAACAGCTTTGATCCATTGGCAGACTATTTGCAAAGCCATTATCAAGTGTTTGCCATCGATTTACCAGGTCATGGTCATTCCTCTCATTTGCCTGCGGGGTGTTATTATCATTTTACCGATGGAATCTTCACCATCCTTCAAGTGATGAATGCCTTAAACCTAGATAAAGTGCATTTATTGGGACATTCCATGGGAGCTTGTTTAGCCAGTCTGATAGCCGGCGTTGCCCCTGAGCGTTTGCTGTCTTTGTCCTTAATCGAAGGCCTAGGGCCCTTTTCTTCTCCGCAAGACATGGCCTGCTCACAGCTGGCCGCTTATGCTCAATCCTTACAAAAGCAAACTCGAAAATCCAAAGGATACAGCCAACTGGATGCCGCGCGGGCTCGCTCTTCCAAAGGCTATGTGTCATTAGACATTGCCAAACAATTGTGTGAACGCGGCCTGTATGAAGAGGCAGGGACCTATTATTGGCGGCATGACCAACGTCTGTTGAGCCCCTCGCCCTTGTATTTAACCGAAGAGCAAATTCTGTCTTGTTTACGCAACATCCAAGTAAAAACCTGTTTGTTTTGGGCCAGCGACGGATTCCCTTTCGATTCCAAACTCATGCAAGACCGAATCAACAGCGTGCCAAACTTAAAGCGCTTTCACTTAGAAGGCGGCCATCACATCCACATGGAAACACCCGAGGAATTGGGAAACCATTTGATGCATTTTCTTGAATGAGCTGATGTCCCATATTTTAATAAAACAACTATAATGAATTGAAGTGCCTGTAAAGTGATTCAAGAAACGACGGGAAATAGTATGAACGGGATTCAGAAAACAACTGCATGCATAAGCCTCCTATTATTGAATGGCATCCTTCAGGCATCCTGTCCTTCACACTCTAAATGCAAGCCGGTTATGAGTCATTATCAATGCGTTGGGAAAAAAGGATATGTTTATGCAAATGACCGTGGGTTTGTTTCCAAAAACAGCTTAGAAGTGCTTCGTTTAGAAGGTATGTTGATCAAATACACCACAAAGAATAAGCCTGGATTTTATAAAGACTCCTTTTGCCATAGAAAAATGAAATTTCAATAGACTAAAGGGGCTCACCACGGAGCCCAGTCTTTTAAAATCATTGATAAAACCTGATGTTTGACTTTTTAGAGATCATCGTTAATAAAGGATTCATCCGCACTTGTCGTAATCAATCATCACGTCTTTTAAGGATTTTTTAACATCTTCTAAAGAATAGTCTAAGTCTTTGGCGGCATAAATCATGCCACAACCTGCGGTTTTAAAGTCATCAAAGGGTCCCCAATAGTACATATTGGCTCGGACCATGACATCAAAGGCCTTGCGAAGGGTCCAATCCGCTTGATTGGCTAAGATGTAAAATAAGTGATTGAACACCCCGCTGGTGGAATGCACTTCAATACGATGGGGATCTTTTTTCGCCGCAGCATAATATTGACTGGCATCGTCAAAGGACTTTCCGTCTTTACTGGGCAGATCCATATAACGAAGGGCTCGGTTTTCCTTTTTCATGATTTCAGGACCAATTTTCCAGGTGTTTGTACCCAGAGCATAATACTCTGCAGCTTGGGATGCCATGTCCGAAAACGATTCGTTGATTCCACCGGACTCACCATAATAGGTTAAATTCGAATGCTGTTGGGTAAAACCATGACTGACTTCATGAGCTGCAACCCCGATGGAAACCAGAGGATAAAACTGTTTGCCACCATCACCAAAGGTCATTTGCTTGCCATCCCAGTAGGCATTTTCATAATCCACCCCATAATGGACTCGCATCACAAGTTGCATGGGGGTTTTGCCATCCTGCTTGGTTAACACTGGAATGTGATACCAATCCGCATACATGCTTTGCACGACATTCCCAGAGAACAAAGCGTCGTTGCTGGGTGAAAAACCCCCATTGAATTCATCATAGCCATCGGACGATTTCCCGGTGTCAAACACGTCTTCAGGGTAATTGGGCTTTATGGGACAGGAAAATTTCATGGCTTGTTTGAGTGCTGAATAACCATGATTCATGTCTATGATCATCACCCCTTTGTTTTGCATGTAGCAGACGTCATCCTGGCGAGTCATCCGTAAATAAGGCAGAGCCTCTCCGTATTGATAAACTCCTGTCTTCCCATTTCCGCCGTAACCTCTTCCCCGAACCTCTGCCATTTTTGTTTTCACATCATCCCATTGAATCAAGGGTTTATAGGTTTCTGCGTCTAGAATGGCCGTGGGCTTTTCTGGTCTGCCCTGGTTGGAATGAATCCAAAAGCTGACCTCATAGGCCCAATGAGCATGGGATTGGTTGTCGATGTACACCATGGGACTGGTCTCTTCTTGAGTGATTTTTTGCCCCGAAAATTGCTTTTTGAATTGCAACAGGGCCTCTTGGGCGTTGTTTAAAAATTGGGGCTTTGGTTGACCGAGCTCATTGGCCAAATTCAGATATAAAGTACCGGTCATTTGCACTTGGGACTGCGAAGTGGCCAGTTCTTTAGCTGAATTTTCGCTGTGCATGATGGCATAACCGCCCCACACGGGAAGGCCTGCAAAAAATTGTTGCATACGCACGTGGGTCAGATGTTTGTTGTCTGCGGCTTCGTTCACAAATTGCAAGCTGTCTACTGGGATATGGTGGGATTTTGCAGCACCAGGTAACACCAATTGAAAGCTTTGCCTGATTTGTTCAAAAGGCAATTGATACAAAGGCAGGGGAACAGCGGCTTTTGTAGGGGATGATGCCATGGCTAAAGCGATAGCCAATGGGGAAAGATGAATACGAGGATTCATGGATATACTCCTTATCGTTGGACTCCTTGTGGACTTGATCCTGGAGGTTTTTGTTGTTGTTTTATTGGATCACGCTGATCCGATTCCTTTTTAGTTCCAAGTTCAAGATAAAACATCTATTTCTTTTTTTCAAGGTTTTTGTGTTACTGGACATAAACCTAAAATTTTGGCAAAATCTGCATCATTTGGATTAAACAAAGCGTCTATGAAAAAAATTCTAGTATTGCATGGACCCAATTTAAATCTCCTAGGTACCCGAGAGCCGGCCGTATATGGTTCCACTACTTTGAATCACATCAATTCGCAATTGATCAAAGAGGCAAAGAACGCAGGCATGGAACTGACTTGTTTTCAGAGCAATTCGGAAGCGGATTTAATTCACACCATTCAGCAAGCCGCCACAGCAACATCCGTTACATCATTTTCAACCCAGCAGCCTTTACTCACACCAGCATTGCTTTGCGGGATGCTTTGTGCGGGGTGAACATTCCTTTCATTGAAGTGCACATCAGCAACATTTATTGTCGGGAGCCGTTTAGACATCATTCTTATTTTTCTGATATGGCTAAAGGTACAATCAGTGGATTGGGTGCGCGGGGTTATGCTTTGGCCCTACAAGCAATCATCGACGAATTAAGCAGAGAGAACAAATAATGGACATTCGTAAAATTAGAAAACTAATCGAATTAATGGAAGAAACCGACATTTCAGAAATTGAAATCAAAGAAGGGGAAGAATCCCTTAAATTGAGTCGCCATCACAGTGGCCTCTTGGAGTCGTCTATACGCCACACGTCTTCCCCTCAACAATTCATCCATCACACCAGCTCTGCAATGCCTCAACCAAGCATTGCTGCTGAAGAAAAGAAAGCCTTGGCTCCTCCTGTGGTCTCGGGTTTCAAAATCCGCTCTCCCATGGTTGGTACCATGTATACTTCGCCCTCTCCGGAATCGCCTCCCTTTGTGACTATAGGCCAAGTGGTTAAAGCCGGGGATGTGCTTATGCATCATTGAAGCGATGAAAATGTTCAATGAAATCGAAGCCGACCGTGCTGGTAAGATAGTGGAAATATTGGTAACCAATGGAGAACCCATTGAATATGACCAGCCCTTATTTATTATGGAAGAATGAGTTTAGGAAATTTGTCCATGCTGAATAAAATTGTCATTGCTAATCGAGGTGAAATCGCACTGCGCATCTTGCGAGCCTGCAAAGAAATGGGCATCCTTACCGTTGCAGCGCATTCAGACGTCGATAAAGACCTATTGCACGTTCGTCTTGCCGACGAAACCGTGTGCATAGGGCCTGCACCTGCGCAAAAGAGTTACCTGAACATTCCAGCCATCATCTCTGCGGCCGAAATCACCGATGCCATAGGCATTCATCCTGGTTATGGGTTTTTATCCGAGAATGCTGATTTTGCGGATATCGTGGAGCAAAGCGGGTTTTGTTTTATCGGACCAAGGGGCGATAGCATTCGGTTGATGGGCGATAAAGTATCTGCCATTGCGGCCATGAAGGCAGCAGGAGTACCCTGCGTTCCAGGCTCCGACGGTCCTTTGACCAATGACGATGCCCGCAATCTGCAATTAGGCCTGCAAATCGGCTACCCTATCATCATTAAAGCCGCAGGCGGCGGCGGTGGACGTGGCATGCGCGTGGTGTATAGCGAATCCCACTTACTCAATGCCATAGCGCTCACGCGCTCCGAGGCCAAAGCCGCTTTCAACAATCCCATCGTCTACATGGAAAAATTTTTGGAAAACCCCCGTCACATCGAAATTCAAGTGCTTGGGGATGGCAAGGGTCAGGCCATTCATTTGGGGGAACGCGATTGTTCCATGCAAAGACGGCATCAAAAAGTGCTTGAAGAGGCACCCGCCATTGGCATTACCCCAAAATTGAGAAAAAAAATCGGTGAGTCGGTGGTGAAGGCCTGTAAAAAATTACAATACCGCGGCGCTGGAACCTTTGAATTTTTATACCAAGACGGCTGTTTTTATTTCATAGAAATGAACACCCGCATCCAAGTGGAGCATCCAGTCACTGAAATGATCACCGGCATTGATCTGATTAAAGAGCAAATTAAAATTGCCAGCGATCTCCCCTTTACTTTCACCCAAGATGAGATCAAATTGCACGGCCATGCCATTGAATGCCGAATCAATGCCGAGGATCGCTAAAACGTTTCATGCCTTCACCCGGCACCATCAAGTTACTCCACCAACCTGGAGGTCCTGGCATTCGTTTTGATTCGCATATTTACAGCACCTACACCGTCCCTCCCCATTATGACTCCATGATAGGCAAGTTGATAAGTTACGGTGAAACCCGTGCCGAGGCCATAGCCAGAATGCGCAATGCGCTGGATGAAATCATCATCGATGGAATCAAAACCAACATTGAATTACATCAACGCATCCTGCGCGACAAAGACTTCATACACGGGGGCACCAATATTCATTATCTTGAAAAAATGCTGAAGGATTACTTAGATGTGGTATCAATTAAAAATAGAGCATTGTCTGGGTGAAAAAGCCGAAGAAATCGGTGAATATTTAGAAGCAAGGGGTGCCTTGTCCATTATGATGACGGACAATCAGGACAATCCCGTCCTTGAACCAGAACCTGGCAGCACGCCTTTGTGGCCTCAAGTGATCATTCAAGCCTTGTATGCAAGCGCGGTGGAAGCCGAAGAAGCCCGAGTGGACTTGCGTCAAAGTCATCCCGACCTTCAATTGAGTTTGGATGTTTTACCAGACAAGGATTGGGAGCGGGTGTGCATGGACGATTTCAAACCGCAACGTTTTGGCAAGGGCTTGTGGGTATGCCCATCCTGGTCAGAAATCCCTGATCCCAAAGCCGTTCATGTGATTTTGGACCCGGGTTTGGCTTTTGGAACCGGCACCCATCCCACCACCTCCTTGTGTTTGACTTGGCTTGAACAGGCTGATCTTAAAGACAAATCCCTCATCGATTATGGCTGCGGATCCGGCATTCTTGCATTGGCTGCCTTAAAATTAGGAGCCAAGCGGGTGTTTGCTGCCGACATTGATCAACAGGCCCTACAAGCCACCCAAAGCAATGCTCTAGCCAATCGCATCACCGAAGAGGAATTAATCGTCCTGTTGCCTGAAGCACTGCAAGATCCAGCGGATGTAATCCTGGCCAATATTCTATTGGATCCCCTGATTTCATTGAAAAATCGCTTCAATGATCTGCTGAAAGTTAAAGGAACCTTGGTGGTTTCTGGGCTTTTAGCCGCTCAAGCCCCTGTGCTGATATCCACCTATGCTCCAGTGTTTCAATGCATACACCAAGAAACTCAGGATGACTGGTCTTTATTGGTTTTTACCAAAGGACAAGCATGAGCCAAGAGTTTAATCCTAAAAGAGCCTTACTGAGTGTATCCGATAAAACTGGACTCATTGAACTGGCCCAGGCTTTGGTTCAACAAGAGGTGGAGTTGATTGCCACAGGCAATACCCGCGCTGTCCTTATAAAACAAGGCATACCGGTCCAGGAGATCAGTGAATGCACGGGTTTTCCTGAAATGATGGATGGTCGAGTCAAGACTTTGCATCCAGCCATTCATGCCGGCATTCTGGCACGAGGCAAGCAAGATGAGTCAGTCTTAAGCGAACATGGGATCAAAGCCATTGATCTGGTGATTGTGAATTTATACCCCTTTCAACAAGTGGTGACCAAACCCGATTGTGAATTTCAGGAAGCAATCGAAAACATAGACATCGGTGGGCCCACCATGGTTAGAGCTGCAGCTAAAAATCATGCTCATTGTTTTGTGGTGGTCAGTCCAGAGGATTATCCAGTGTTGATGCATTGTCTGCAAACGAAAACAGCACCAGCGGAGTGGGGCTTTCAGTTGGCTAAAAAAGCCTTTGCTCACACCGCGGCTTATGATGGAGCGATTAGCAACTACTTGTCCTCCTTGGGTAATGAATCCGGTTTTCCGGAAGTTTTCTCCTGCCAATTTCATCAAAAAACGCCGCTGCGTTATGGCGAAAACCCCCATCAAAAGGCAACTTTTTACGCAGATCTTATCCCTGCTAAAGGTTCTTTGGGTTATGCCAGCTTAATCCAAGGCAAACAATTGTCTTACAACAATCTCTTGGATGCGGATGCGGCCTTAGAGTGTGTGAAATCCTTTCCTGTGGATGAAGCCCTTTGCGTGATCGTAAAACATGCCAATCCCTGTGGAATTGCTTTAAGCAGCACCCCATTGAAGGCCTATTTGCGAGCATTTCAAGCCGATCCTCAATCCGCTTACGGCGGCATCATTGCCTTTAACCGCACTTTGGATGAACCAACCGCACAAGCCATTTTGGACAATCAATTTGTTGAAGTCATCCTTGCACCCGATGTGACTCCAGCCGCCGAAAAAGTTCTTGCAACAAAAGAAAACATTCGACTGCTCATCACTGCTCCCTGGCAAGAACACAAGCGTTTGAATTTAAAGCAAGTCGATGGTGGGGTTTTGTTGCAAGAGCAGGATTCGCTGTCCATGTTCGAATCCAAACTGCAGTGTGTTACCTCAAAACAGCCTTCAGAACAACAAAAACAGGATTTGATGTTCGCCTGGCTTGCAGCAAAACACGTCAAATCCAATGCCATTGTCTTTGCCAAAGACAAAGCCACCATTGGGATCGGTGGCGGCCAAACCAGCCGAGTGATGAGCGCACGCATTGGTTTATGGCAGGCCCAACACATGGGATTTGATACCCAAGGAGCCGTCATGGCATCCGATGCCTTCATCCCCTTTCCAGATACTGTAGAGCTTGCAGCCAGTGCCGGTGTTGTTGCAATCATTCAACCCGGTGGGTCCATTCGCGATAAAGACATCATCGACTACGCATCCAAACAAGGCATCATCATGCTGTTTACAGGCATTCGGCATTTTAAACATTAGAATGGTCTCCTTACAAATTTGTCTTTACTTTATCCACTCAGATCCTCTTGACGACCGGTTTCGTTGGCGTGGGAATGCAGATCGCCGCGGATGTCTTGTAGTTGATATAGAACTTCCAGATGGAATTCATTATGGATTTCAGTTTAAAAATACCATGTCAAAATAAGTTATACTTAAACACTGAAGATTATCAGTGACTTCTTTTTTGGATGGCTGTATATTGGTTATGTGATGTAAATTCATACTAAAAGGAGTTAATGATGAATCCACTTTTGTTTATTTTGCTTATTATCATTTTATTAGCAGTTCTACCTACATGGCCTTACAGCAGTGCTTGGGGATATTATCCCAGTGGAGGCGTTGGATTGATTTTAATTATTTTGCTGATTTTGCTTCTATTTCGAGGATAACCTTTACAAAAAGGCCTGCTATAACCTGTGCAGGCCTCTACCCTCTCATGTATTTTCTCATGAGAAGGCTCTCTTGTATGTTCTATATCATAGATTTACTTCAATTGAAACAGGTCTCATACACGGGGTCCAAGGACGGGATCTCGGTGTTTTAGCTTGCAATTCATGCCGCAACTTGCTCCTACACAACTGGATACCGCACCGATAAAAAACAGAATGAACACAAGCCAAGAACTGCCTTTAAGCATGCTGGGAGTCATTTTTACCTCCGTTTGTTCAGCAGGTGCTGGATTGTCACTAGTGGGTTTGTGCGTAACCATAACCTGCGCAGGCATGTTGCTGGATACCTTCAATTGAGGTGCTAAACCGTCGTTGTAAGAAGATACGTAATGAGTTAAAGGCATAATCAACAAAGCACTCAACAATAAGGCTATGCTCCAGGTCAAAAAGCCATATAAAAAACTTTCACCCGGAAAATAATCACAAAACTTGGCGTAATATCCGGATACAAATCCTGCAACACCCATGGCAACGATAATACCTACTATTAATCCTAAAACGCCTCCAATTGCAAGCGTATTAGAACCTGCGTCTGAATGATAAGCACTCAATCCGATCGCAAGTCCAAATAATTGCAACAAAAAGCCTAAGCCTAAAGCCACAAAGGCACCGGCTATGATGGCGCTCCAACGAAGATGTCTGAAATGCCTTATATGGGTTACGTCTTCACAAACAACATTATTATTAGGTATCATGATGAACTCTCCTTATTCAATAATCACATAGGCTATGCAAATAGGTTTTAAAATCACGCAAACCTGTTTAAATACTAGACAATATTAGCGACTATTTCAAATGACTGCAGCATTATTTCTCTTTTTTAGAAATAAGTTTCATTTTGGATGGTTGATCTTTTGCATGATGAATTGCCCCAATGTTTCCAACATCAATCGTTTCTGTGGGCTGACTTTTCGCGGTTTGGTGTCTATCACGCACAACAGACCCGTTACAAGCTCAGAGTCTGAGCGCAAAGGCATGCCGGCAAAAAAAAGAATACCCCTGTCGGCCAACCAAGCATCATTGCAAAATCGTGGATCTTTTTTAATATTTGGCACTATTAGGGTTTCATTACTAGTAATCACGTAATTACAGACCGAGGTTTGACTTAAATTGTCTTGAGCTTCATTGGGTAGGGGCAAGATGTCGGGAGATTCTTTCCAAAAATGCTTGTCAATTTCTATTATTGAAATCAAAGAAATGGGTACGTCAAAGGCTTTGGCGATTTTTTTAAATACCTTCAAGGACAATTCGTTTAAAGGGGTTTTCACCAAATCAGCGCACCATTTGGATTGTAATTGTTTCAACCTGTTTTTACGAGAAATGGTTTCTTTATCCAATCCCAAGCATGTTTTGATTTGTGTAGTAATCTCTTTTAAAGTGACCCCTGTGGCGGAACAACCTTCCCAGGCTGATTCTAATTGGGCCACACTGGGCATGGCCCCCCAAATACCAATTACAATTTTTGCAGAGCTCGTGTTTTTAATTTTGCTATACAAATGACGCGCCGGGCTCAAAGCATAGGGCGGCAAAGAAGAGATGCAAATCAAAGGTACAAAATGCGTGCTCAAAAATCGCTTTATCTCATCCAGGGTGGCCACGCATTCCACTTGAATGACGTCAATTCCTTCCTGATCCAGTACGTTGTGAAGCATGAGACCAACCAGTTCGTCAAATTCATCGCGAGCTGCAAGACATGCGATCTTCAAACTTCTTTGAGCCCCAGGTCGTTTGCTCTTCTCTTCAAGCACATCGATTAAAGTGTGTGTGTTTTCTAGGATGAATTGTTGGCGATGTTCGGCCAAGATACCCTGGAATCGATCTGTTTTTGCAAGGCTTAGGGTGGGAATAAGCAGTTGATCATAATAGTCCAGGAGCGAATTGTTTTTAAGGAAGTTTTTAGAGATTTTTAAACTTCCAGGTTTATCCCTGGCCAGTAGGCACTGATACAAATGCGTGGGTGGATTGATAGACGGGTTGTTGCCTAAAATCATTTCCAAAAATTCCAATCCGGGTACGTATGTTCCCGACATGAAGAGGCATACTGTAAGCGGTATCGATAAAAACAAACCCGCAATACCCCAAAGCCAAGTCCAAAATATGGAAGCAATGATGAGAGCAAAGGAGGAGATCCCTATGCCTGAACCAAACAATCTAGGTTCAAAAAAATAAACGGTTGCCATTTCCACCAAAACATACAAACAAAGGACCATAAACAACAAGGACCATCCTGGATCGATTGCAAAAACGACGACCAAAGGAAAAGATGCAGCTATCCAAATACCTAAATAAGGAATAAATCTTAAAAAAGTAGTCAAAAAGCCCCAAAGAAAGGCATTGGGTAGGCCTATGAAATAAAGTCCTATGCCTATGCTAAGTCCTAAAACACCATTCACACTTAAATTCAGCAAAAGATAGCGCGTGATTCGAAAGGCGGTATCGTCCATGGCTTGAGTAGCCATATTTAAATCATCATGACCAATTAAAAGAATAATCCTTTCGCGCAAATCTTGACGATTGAATACAATATAAGGCAACAACACAAGCACTATCAGTCCAGTTCCCAAAGGATTCAGAAGTGGACTCAGTTGCATGATTTGCGTCAACATGGAGGGTTTGGCAGGGCTAAGTTCTACTGAAATAGGTTTTTGTTTAGGCTCATTGGGTAAAGGATAGGTTTCTAAGTTTTTCAATACCGAGGTAGCCTGAGTGATATGAGAAAACAAGGCCTTATTCATTTTACTGAATTCATGCAGTTTCGACCGCACGTTCGCTTCGTATTTTGGTAGGTTTTGGGCCAATTGAATGGCTTGGAAGTAAATTATCCAGCTCACCAGGGCCATTAAAAGAAAAGCAAACACAATGCTTGTCCAAGTAGCAAGCACTTTAGGAAGGTGGTAGCGTTCGAGCAGATCAATCAAAGACAGTAAAATGAAACTCAGCAGTATGGCTAAGGCCAAAGGAATGAACACTTCTTTTGCAATGTACAGACAGAAAATGATAATAATACAATTCAACAAGATGTATTTGTAAGAGGATTTTTTTTCCGCAGCCACTGGCATCAAGTCTTCTCCAATAAAGAGACCAATACTGCATGGCGCTTAGGCTCTATGATTGCCATTTTTTGCAAGGAAATCACTTTGGTAAGAATGGCACCAATGAAAAAAATTTGAGTCGAATAATAAACCCAAATCAATAAAAGGATTAAAGAGCCGGCAGCTCCATACATGGAGGCAATTTGAAAACGATTGAAATAAATGCCCAGAACGTATTTTCCAGCAGTGAATAAAACCGTGGTGATGAGTGCTCCCACCCATACATTCCTCCATTGAATGGTCGCATCGGGTAAAATTTTGAATGTCATAGCAAACAATAAAACCCCAATGAAAAAAGAACTGGAATGTATCAATAGAATTTCAAGGGCGCCAATATTCAGATAACGGCTGATGTAGGCCGTCATTGTCGTCAAACCAACGCTTAACAAAAAAGTAAGCAACAAGAGCAAGGCCACCACTAAAACCATAAGAAAGGACAATAACCGGTTTTTGATGAAAGTCCACCAATGGCTTTTTGGGTTGGCGCACACCCCCCAGATGCGATTCAATCCACTTTGGATTTCTGAAAACAAGGCAGAAGAACCAATAATCAACAAAATTCCTCCTAGCCCTTGGGCCCAAAGGCCAACCCTGGGTTTATTGGCTTTGTCCATCATTTGTTGAATTTGAATAGCAGTCTCTGAGCCAAATGCATTTTCAATGGGATGCAGCACTTGATTACGCACCAATCTTCATTTAAAAACAACACAAGCAAATGGATGCTTATCAGTAAAATGGGCGTGAGAGAGAAAAGTGTATAGTAAGCAAGGGCTGCAGACAAAGTGGAAACCTGACAAGAGCTCCAAGAACTGGCCACTTTCTGCATCGTTTTACCCATTCTCATGGTCAGCCTCCCTAATTGCACGAGGTTTGGATAATGGGGACAGACCGCTGTATTTCACTCCATTATATGTGCGACAACAGCCAGATGATAACCAAAATACTGACAGGTATTCCAAGCAACCAACCAAGAATGTATCCCATTTTCATCTCCTTATTTCAGGTTATGTTCACTTCTTAAAATATAGACCATTTGTTCAACTTTAACAAAAAAAAACAAATAAGATAGATGTTGACTGAGTTCTGCTTAGGACAAGATCAGTGTAATTCATTCAGGAATGGGTACAGCGTCTCATCAGAAATTTGTTTGGTAAACAAGGCGGGCTCCATCTGTTTGAAAGAACGATTAAAAAATCCAGTCGAGTGGACAGCCAATAGTTGGCTATTATAATCTTTTAGGACATCCGACTGCCTAACAATAACCCTAGACGTTTTCGCTTGGAATGAATCCAGATTTACGAATTGCGCAACCTCTTCCTTTGTCCAGGTGGCGTAAGTCTTTTGTAAATTATTATTGTATAGATCCACTGATTTAAGATTCAGCAGACGAATGAATTCAATCCATTCCTTACTGCCAATGGACCATTCTCCAAGGCCATTGTTGTCTAAAGACAGCCGATTCACTTTGCTGTTTTTAAGCTTAGACAAACTAGGAAATAAGCGGTTATAGGGTAGGGCAGACAGATGATTATAACCTAAGTTCAAGGTGTGCACAGAACTGCTGACAATGGCATCCATCAAAACATTCCATGATTCCAGGGGCAATTAATCCAATCCATTCGCGCATAAATGCAGAGTGGTGATTTTACTGGTTACCAGTCCCTTCGCGAAAGCCCGCACTTGTTCCGCATTCCAAAGTCCCATTTGGGTGTAACTTAAATACAATTCCTGGACTGAACTCAATCTAAGCGTTTGCATTAAGCGAGCAATGCACACAGGACTCAAATTGGAAAGATTGTTATGGCAAATATTAAGACAAGTGTATTGCCTTGAATTCAGCTGATGAGACAGGGCTACAAAGCTTTTTCCAGACCAGGTGTTCAGTGTTGCACCTTGTAAATTGAGAAATAATTGATTGCCGTCGTATTCCACTTCTTTGCTTTCCTCGATTTGCTGAAGTTTTCCCATAAGGGAGGCATTGAACAAAGCAGACATAGACAGTTTCGGCATTTTGACTAAAATGGGCTCTAATCCCAGAGGTGAGAGTGAAATTGGAGGGTAAGGCGTCTCTATTGCAAATGCATTGTTTATTAAATGTAAAGCTGAGGATGAGCGATGGATGAGTTCAACTCCCTTAGTTGGCCATGACCATCCAGCATAAATACCAAAACGAGCACCATGAAACACCCCAGCCGCTGTGCTCAAAGGAATACTGACAAGGCTGTTGAAAAGAAGACGGGGCAAAAAGGAGGTAACACTAAAGACAAAAGAAAAATTCCATCCTTTGGGTGAGGTGGTTTGATAGGTATACCAAGCCCCCAGAAAAGGCGCACTGATTAAACCCGTGACCAAGCCGGTCAAGGCCCCTAAACCCTGATTTGCAAACTGACCCCATGAAGCCATACCATGACTCAAGCTAATAATGTATAAAGAGGGGGCTAATATAACAAAAAAAGCTTAAGGTAAAATTAAATCCCTAAAAAAACGGCAACTGGGTGAAGAAAACCTAGGGTGGGCAAAGCCTTGCGTGCATGATTTGGATTGGTGGGCAGGCAAGGCTTTGCCCACCCTACACATCGACCGCCTAACTTTGGTTTAAAAAACAATCACTCCATCACGGGCTTAAGTACTATTGACCAATGAGAACCACAATGATAAAATCATGATCTACCAGCGTAAGATTTTGTTTGATTTGCTAAAACTTGCTGGTTGCGTTGACACGCAGCGATAGGTCGATTTGTGCGCTGTAAAGTAACACTTAAGCTTACGCTCGAGTCGTTTATTAAAAAAGGAAAACACATTAGACAAATAGGACTATTCGTTGTTATAAATTTTCCAAAATTACATGGAGATTAAAAATGGGTTTTGAAGACATATTAAAAGAATGCAATGCAATTCGTGAACGTATTTTAAGAAAAACAGAAAAAATGGGATTCTTCATAACTACCACTGAAGGTACCCTTTGTAAAGAGGGAGATAATTTAGTTGTAGCATTTAAAAAATTTGGAACGGTTTATCCTTCAGAATACAATTTTGAAACCACGACAATCTCTTTGAATCAGGTAAGTTACACACGACGTTCGAAGACGTTTGCAGGCGGCAGCGACAGTGAGGTTTATACCGGGCGTCATGAGCAATGGATAGAGGAGATTATCAGCATTAGTGCTGGAAATGATGGCCCAATCGAGAACCTGTTTACGGTGCATGTCCTATATTCGGATGGAACTACACAAGATACGCAGGAAAAAAAAGATGTTCTTGAGTTCTTAAATAATATAACACTGAATACTTTTAAATGCGTTGAAAAAGAGATTGATGGACAGCTAGCAACTGCTAATCAACCTAAAGTTGCAGGTCAGTTATTGAATGGAATAATCAACACATCGGAAATTCAATCTGATCCGAAAGCCGGCACATACAGGATTGGAACTAAAACCTTTTTAGTTTCATTGGTTCCAAGACCTCCCGCTGCTTGGCATCCCCAATAATAATCCCTTCTGCAATTCCCGCCTCCTCTATCAAGCAAGCAAGGGATGCAAACCAAAGCCCTTTCTCAAACCTTTGGACGCCATGGATGGCTTAAGGGATTTCGCGATTAATAACATAACG
>CAWAUF010000030.1:0-26424 GCA_963785145.1 uncultured Gammaproteobacteria bacterium
AATAAGAAAGGAAATTCTATATGTTAATTCCCTTTACTGAACCCATTTCTTGCCGCTACTTAATCCTGACAACAATCTTATGCATCTCATGATGCCGATAGTGAGCGGGACCTCTATTGGTTTAGACAATACCTGTAAAGCGGTTATGTCTGTCCAAGAATTTTTTGGGAGAGGAAGCCATGCAGAGCAAATCACTGCCTTGAAAGAATTAAATCGCTAAAAGAAGCCTTGCTCTTTGATTTATCATTGATCGAAGAGGCAGAAAAAAAACCTTTGGAACAAAAAGAAATAGAATCGATAAAACAAGCCAAACAAGAACGCTTAGAGCAAATCAATCATTATATTAAGGCATTGGAAGCACTTAAATCCAATGCAGAGCTAAATGCTTTGGCTGGTAGTTATCCTGCCTATCCGAAATCTTTAGAGACTTTAATGGAGTCTAAAGAGGCTAATGTATACAGCAGCATCTAAGACCTAGAACTCAGGATGTTAATCTTCGTACGGTAAATCCTATATTTAGTCTTAACCGGAAAAATGACGCCCAGGGTACTCCTGCATCCCATTTCTATAATGCACTTTGGGGTACCTTTAGAAACATGGACATTCAAGCACAAGATACACGTGCTCGTTTTATCAAAGCGGTCCTTAGGTCAAAAGAAGCTAATGCTAAGGATTTTAAGGGAATCCAGCGGGTATTAACGGAAGCTGCAAGAGCGGTATTGGGTGTGGAGGTTGATTTTAATCGATTTGAAGATACCAAAAAAAGCAAACACGCCGCATCCAATAAAGAATTAGCAGCGGCTTATGCCTATGAAAAAGAACAGGGTCATGAACCGGCACTTTCTGAAATCCAGGATATTTTGAACAATAAACAGCCGAAAGATCGCTATCAACAGTACCTAAGCGCTATTGCAGCGAACCCAAATCCAGAAGTCAGCCAAGATTTTGTAAGCGCACAAATGGGCTTTGACCAGGATGCAGACGTAGAAGACTATGTTAACGCCCTGCTTGGATTGTGTGCGCCCAATGTATTTGATACGGTAATGGAATCCCCCCTTTTATGCCATACGTGAAGCGGATAAAGACAATGCCATTGAGAAGTTATCCATTCTTAGCCAATTTTTTATGGGGGACATCAATGCCTACTGTGCGTCTTTCGGTTTAACTTCCCTCAATTTTAGTGAGATTCTTGACCAATCAAAAGACTTGAGTCTAGAACTGGCAGCATGCATTGCCTTTGCCCTTCGGGAGGACAAAAGCATTGAAGAATCCCTGCTTGATTTTATTAACTCGCATCAAAACGTATTTCTGAAACGACCTTTAAACCATGAGGATAAGCAAAGAATCAAAGAGCGATTTACAAAAGACTATGCCGAAATAAAAGATTCCCTCCATTTTGATGAATTTTTGCTATTGGATAGCTCTCATCCCGGATTATTTGTTGAGCATCAAGGGTCTATTGCGGTGGATTTTGCCCAATTTGCTGGGTCACCTACACTTAAAATAGATACGCCCTATTTTGAACAAATTCGCAAAGACTTCCAAAATATTAATCGAAAAGGGGTTGTTTCCCATAAAAACGAGCATATTGATGCAAAAATAGATATTAACCTAGAGCAAATGAGCGCACCGCAGCTTAAAGAGACATTAAAAAAATTCCCCCCCCGCTGTTCAAAAACGCATTTTAAGCACTATGCCTACAGTTGCCTTAAAGTTGCAATTTCCTGATTTTTTGCAGCATGTGGCCTTTGGTGAACAAGACCAAGCCCGCAGTATGCTGCAAATAACCCGGAACTGGCACAGCAATTCTTAACGACAGCAGGAACCTTTACCGATTATTCCGGCCGCACCTTTAAATGCACTGCCTATGAATATGCTTATTGGGCAAAAGACACACACATGCGCCGTATGTTAGAGGGTTTCATGGATGATGAGACTAGTGGCTCGTTTTCTAAATACGCAACCACATAAATCTGTAAGTTTTCTGAACTGCCCTCCAACACCAGAACTGTCATTCCCGCGTAGGCGGGAAACCATCCATCAACATAATCCAATGCTAAGATTAATCCAATGAGGGTTGTTTTGCTCAATGAGATTAATCTTCCATTGCCTATTCCATTTCTTTATTCTTTTTTCTCGTAATATCGCCTCTCTTATATTTAAGTGAACTTCATATATATGTCCACTTAAATGCCTTTGCCATTGTTTGATTAAAATATGAGATAAATGACAAAATTTTAATTTTAAGCTCATCCGTTGATTTTACTGATAAGCGTTTTAAGAGCCTATTTACTAAAATGCCAAACCAAATTTCAACTTGATTAAGCCATGAGGCATGTTTAGGAGTATAAACAAACTGAATGTTATGGGATGTATCCGACAAAAATTGAGCTCTTGTTTCCATGCTTTGTAGTATACCCGACTTCCCTTTTATTCCAATATCATCATTGCTAAGCATAAGCCCCAGACGTTCAATCACTAATTTAACAAGACCTTCAGATTGGTGAGTATTTAGGTTATCAGCAATAAAAATCCATTTTGCATTCGGATCAGTATCAAGCGTAGTTTTAATATGATTAACAAAGTCTTCTTCTTTGCGCGTATCGCCAATAGTCGGCGCAATAATTTTTCCAGTAGCCACCTCGAAATTGGCAATCAAACACTGTGTATCATGCCTTATGTAGCTTGGATCTTGGCGCTCCACTTGCATTTCTTTCATTGGAGTAACCTGTCGCTCCAATGCTTGTATGCCCGTTTTTTCATCACAGCTTATGAGGTGAATTCCGTTGGCGTGTAGCATGGGGGCATCATGGGACAATTGACAAAGACCTGCCACTTGCTCATTAAAAAGTACTTCATCCTCGATTGGTGTATGTAACCAACCTTTCACCATGAAAAATAGTCGATTTTACCGTAATTTTATCTTTATGATCATAGGTTGTAGTCAATAATTCAAAATCTCTCATTAAATAGAGATCGTGGTACATGAGGGATGGTTTCCCGCCTACGCGGGAATGACAGTTCTGGTGTTGGATGGCAGTTCAGAAAACTTACAGATTTATGTGGTTGCGTATTTAGAAAACGAGCCACTAGCCCCTCTAACCGATATTTTGCAACAAAGCCGTCAATAGTGGTACTGAGAGTTGTCGTAGAATCATTACTGGTTTTGATTGGAAAAAGCCTGAACTGCAAGTAAAATATGATGGTTATTTTTCTTGGTTTATTCAGAAACGAATTGATGCAAACAAACAAAATGGTGATTAAATGACTTATCATGTTGTATTGAAAGTAATATGAAACACTGGTCTAAAGTCGAGCTCTTACACCAAACGGTGAAAAATCCTAACATCCATATCAAAGGCAAACACAGCTATTATAGTGATGCCTGGAGCGGGAGCTTTGAAGATGCAGTTGTGCGCTACCTTTATGGTGATGAATTTAGCCTGAATCATTGGCAGCCTCAATGGGAAATCGACCAACTTTACATTGGGGATTATGTTGCCATTGCCTCCGAGGCAGTAATCCTTATGGGTGGGAATCATAACCACCGTGTGGACTGGTTTAGTTTATATCCCTTTGAGCACAATTATACAGAATCCTATGTAGGTAAAGGGGATACTCATATTGGTGATGGGGTTTGGCTTGGCATGCGTTCAATGGTTATGCCTGGGATTACGATTGGCGAAGGGGCTGTGATTGCTGCCAATGCGGTTATTACCAAAGACGTTGTACCTTATGCTATAGTAGGAGGTAATCCCGCCAAACTTATACGCAAACGTTTTTCTGAAGAAATTATTCAACGCTTACTCAATTTGCAAGTTTATGAATGGAAAGAAGAAAAGTTTCATGCTATGAAACCCTATTTGTGCACGCAAGATATCAATGCGCTAGAAGCTGCCAGTCATCAATATGGTAATGAATAATACATCCCCTCGGCACAAGATTGCTAGAATAGAACATAAATGCTTGACCTTGCCGCAACGTTAACCCTTATCCTCTGTTTTGTGATTAAGAGGAGTACAAAATGAAGTACACGATTAAACAATTAGCGAAGTTATCTTCCGTAAGCACACGTACTTTGCGCTTTTATGATGAAATTGGCTTATTAAAACCCGCTTTTTATGGGGATAACTGAGAAATAGAAAAGGTTTCTGGTTTAACCCCTCAAGGTTAGAGATGGAGGTAATATCTATTATACGCTGTCTTACTTTTTCACAATCCTCACTTCTTTGTATGCATGAACCCCAAATTCAGAAGTTAATTTATGGATAATTTATTACCCTTGAGCGCCTCAGCTTTGAACTCAGCCGTGAACGTTTTCTTGGTCATTTTGTAAATTTTTTGACAAGTGTCTATATTCTACACCACTGTCTCATTTTTGGGGTCCACTACTGTGTAATCCTACCCAGGGTGCATCATCCAGGCTATGTCTTGAAGAGATTTCGGCTTGTGAATTTTTTTAAATACGTATTCTTGAAGAATAGGCGCAATTTGTGTTGTGGGCAAAGGTTTGCTCAATACCTCTTGAATGCCAACCTCAAAGGACTCAAGCCTTTTTTCCGGATCATTGGCATGACCTGTCAAGGCGATGATGGGCGTGTGCACATCGAAAGCACGGATTCTTTTGGTGACTTCAATGCCGTCCATGTCGGGAAGTCCGATGTCCATAAAGATGAGGTCGTAATTGTTTTTTTGAACCATTGATATTGCTTGCATCCCATTTTCGGCATGATCACAGCTGCAGCGAAAACCCTTTAACCCAATCTGAAGCGCTTTGGTCGCAATGATGTTGTCTTCAACAATCAGAATCGACGCCGTCACAGGATGTTTTGGTTCAATCTCGGATATGATTTCTAAAGTGGCCGATCGTGGTTTTTTAATCCATTGAGTGGAGGGTTTTTTGCAATCGGAATGATCGGAGACGATTAAAGGCAAGCGGATGGTAAAAGTAGAACCTTGTCCTAAGTCGCTTTCCAATTCAATGGTTGCATTCATGGCTTCCAAATAGCGTTTGACCGTATACAGTCCCAATCCAGAGCCTTTGTACAATCCTTGATAAGAGGGGGTTAGGCGCGAAAAATGCTCGAATATGATTTCAAATTTATCCTTTGGAATACCAATTCCACTGTCTTCTATGATTATCAGTAATTGCAGGATATCGCCGTAACTCGGAGGAATGGCTTGCAATTTGGAATGGTCTAAAGTCACCTTCACTCTCACAAATCCCTGCTCAGTGAATTTCAGAGCATTGCTTAAGAGGTTTAAAAGCGAGCGATCAAGGTAGCTGCGTAATCCATTGAAATAAGTAGGAAGGCATTCGTCCACTTCGAAGGACAATTCCAATTGTTTATGGTGAGCAGAAGGTTGTAACAGGTTTATATTGTGTTCAATGATTTCATGCAGGTTGAAGGATTCTGCTTCTTTGAATCTATTTCCTGATTCCAAATGCATGGTCTCCAAAATTTCATTGCAGAAGGATAAGAGTTCATGTGCCGCACGCATGAGCAGCTGACTGTCCTCATCGACTGTGGTTAGAAATTGTTTTAATAAGTCTAGGGGGTCAAATTCATCTAAAGGTTTTTTTTGCAGCCCTTCATAGGTTTCATTTGAAACATGAAACAGGGCCTGTGCCATGCCCAAAATTCCTGATAGTGGGGTGCGGATGTCATGACTCATGTTCGCGATGAACTCTGATTTGGCTTTACTGGACGATTCGGCTTTCTTTTTGGCGATCTTGAGTTCTTCTTCTTGGGCTTTCCTATCGGTGATGTCGAAATATATGCCCAGTAGACCTGTTATTGTTTCATTCAAGTAGAGGGGAATTTTACTAACGAGAACGGTTTTAACCGTTCCATCTGCTTGTCTTTGGGTTTCCTCGTAGTTTTCCTTGGAGATGCCTAACAAGACTTCTTTATCATCCAGATGGTATTTTTCAACCATCTTCCTTGAAAATGGAAAATCAAAGTCCGTTTTTCCTATGATGTCTTTTGGATCATCCAACCCAAACTGCAGTGCAAATTTTTTATTGCATCCTTGGAATACCAGGTTTTTATCTTTCCAGAAAATGGCATGCGGGATATTATCAACCAAACCATTTAGTATTTCTTCACTTTGAATATTATATGTCATTCTAGAAAATACTCCCTTTAAGCTCCCTAGGAATTGTCGTTGACTCTGATTGCATTTCATTGGGAACTCGGTAGAGTCCTAGCTTTGTCAAATCCAATGAGAGGCGATGTTTGCATTCCAACATTCGTATCAGGTCACTTAGAATCGTATCCGTCTCTGGAAATCCGTGGGTGTTCATTTCATCCTGTGTTGGTCTAATCAGCGCTTTTTTGCAGGTAACGTATACCAATTGCTTGTAAATTGGCTTGTACTTTTGCCACAAGCCTTTTGTAATCAAAGCGTATTCCAACTTGGTTTCAACTTCCCTTAAAATACTTCGCAGTTGATTCCTCTTGAGGAAATGATTGTCAAAAATTGTAGCAACCTTCAGCGCATTTTGATAGGTGTAGGTCATTTTATTACCCGAATTCGACACATAACATAAGTCCCGTACTTCAACGCCTGTATGCTGTCTTTGGTGAATGGGGCTTTCTTTTTCATGAAGCGAGTCTTGTTTGTACTCTTTTTCCATGGACATCATTTTCACATGACCCACCATAATTTCCAAAATGGGTGCAGTTTTCACTGCTTCGATAATTTCGAGTGAGTTAAAATAGGTTGCAGCCTCTGCTCTGATCTTTTCTGACAAAGCTTTTCCTACTCCTGAGTTCAGATTCAGTTTACCTGGAGCCACATCATGCAAATCAAGTGGATGATATCCACCGGCCTTATAAAAACCAACATTCGTGGTGATTTCACTGGCGATAACGGCTTTCCCATCTCCTAAGTTGGTAAATGAAGCATAGGGACCCACAGAAAATATGGTCGTATTCATTTTATGTAGCTGAGCAGGTAATTTTATTTTGATGAGAACCTTCACTCGAATGACTCTATTTTCCTCGGGGACGTAAAAACCACCTCTTTTATCGATGTACTCCGCCTGACTCCAGGTGGAATTACACACCGCGTCACAACGCAAGGTGAAAGGCGGGGCACCTGTGGATTTTAAGATGGCACAATAATCCAGCCGGTCCTGGGAATGTGCAATGGATTGAAGACTTGTTTCTAAATAGACCTCGATGTTTTTGTTGGAGCGTATTTTTCCCTCCAAGAAATGACGAAGTTTGGCAATATCAATTTGCGATTCAGCCGTTTCATAACCGCACACAATTTTGGCAAGCTCCATTTGACCGTTTTTATTGCAGTAAGGAATTTCATTTGAAAACAGATTATAATCTTTGGATTCTAAGGGTTTGATTAAATGGTCCGGATTGCCCAATACTTCATTGGCTTTATCTTCTTGAACCAGCTTACGGTATTTGGCTTGCAGTGCACTCACAACGCCTTCCACTTCTTCGGGAGCAAATTGTGAGTTCGACATAAACATGAATCGCCCTCGTCTCGATGGAGCATTCAAGTCATTTCCACCCGCCAAACAGTCACTGCCGATGTAGCGTATGAACTGGATAGCCGCACCTAAGGCCCCCTCGGCTGTCGGCAGATCGCCAGCATAATGCATGCCTAAGTGTAATTTGTAGCATTCATTATAGCTTGAACTCGTTTCGGGAATGATTTGCTTAGCGCTTTCAATTAAAATAACTTTGTGTTTTTTTGACAATTCCAGAGCCGCAAAAACCCCAGAGAGTCCTGCTCCAGCTACAAGCACCACATCTTTCTTGTCCAACATGGCTTTCTCCTTCTAATGCTTTATACGATGCCGCATCCATATGTGCACTTCGAAAAACAAGTGGCATCCTTACCACTTTCTCCGAATGCCGTGCTTGGGACTGTCGTCGCGCACGGCTTAGACATCCTTAAGACCAGAGGAGTCCTTCACGTGGGTTCGTAAACAGGCTGATTTGGCAGTCAATTGAGCGAAACCACTGGAAGAGTTCATGTTTTTGCATAGCAAAAAAATCAAAGTTGAAACAGCTTGGGATTTGATCGAGTTGTGCATTTTGCAAAATCTTAAACGGATTGTTTTTCCTATTGTTTACCTCTAAAAAAGTACAAATTAAAACCCCAAATTGAATTGGTTCAAATTACATCGAATCACACTGAGCTTATATCATTTTTTTATTTTTTTAACAAATAGAATCTGTAATTCACAGGTTGAAAAACAGTCAGGTTGATGGCGATTGGGTTTTATGATCCACTAAAAGACACTCGGGCAGCGGTTGTAGCAATTGGCCTTTGGGATCGAGCCAACCCAAAGCCAGGCATATTTTTCTGGTCCTGTTGTTGTGATTCACCCCATGATCCAAAATTTCTTTCAATGACCAGGCACGATTTAATTGACTTGTTCTAAAAAAACCAAAACAGCCTTTTTTGTCCTTTGCGTACAGTGCATCATAACACTTTAGAAAATCGGTTTTGGCTTTTTGTTCAGATTCTGCCTTGTTTTTAAAGGGTATGAATTCAGAAAATTCCTGAGTAGTCACTTGGTTTTGATGGGATTGAACTAGCCCTATCAGCGGAGAAGGCAACCATTCTTGGAGCACATCAAAGCTTTGCTTCACCCAATTGCCCATGTTGCTTTTGAGCAAATGAACACATCTTGCAGACAAATGATCTTCATGAATTAAGTTTAGTTTCACAGCATGGGGCAATGATTGACCTAAATGGATCAGTACCTCATCCGGTAAATGTTCTAATGACTTTGCGTCTAGAGTAAGTTCCTTCACATGGGAAGGAATGTTGGTGAATAACTGGATTAACTGGTTTATATGAGGAAAAAGATTAGGCTGACTGATTATGTCCGCAAGATGAATGTTCAATGATTCTCTAAGTCGGTTTATTTCAGTTGTAGACATGAATACAAAATTGTCGCTTAGATCCAAACGACTGATATGAATTGGTAAGTGGCACAAGATCTGCGGTGAATTGAAGATCCCGGACCAAACCAAACTTAGTTTCAGCAGATTGGGTGGAAGGGCAGTTAAAAAATCAATGACTTCGTGTGGATTATGAACGTGGGCAAAGGTAAAATGGAGCTCCTCCAGGGTTATTGGGAGCAGAGTAAAAACGTATCTGAGTTGTTGAGCACTCAAGTTTTTGTGCGTATCTTGACCAAATTTCAGCTTTTTCAAATACTTAGGAAAAGATCCAAAAAACATGGCAACCGCACCAAAGGAATAATAGGTCAGCCAATGGGATATGTCCAAATCAATGATTGTATCGGGTAGTTTTTTCAAAGCCTGTGCTAGTTTGATTTGATACCTGCCGTTAGTATTGATGGACAGGCGATTCACATGAGGAGGAATCTCAACAAAAAACAGTGCCAAATACTCCTCGCGAACGAACTGAAAATTGATGAACTTTAATGCACTCAAATGAGGTGGAATCAGGTGGATGATCTGGGCCAATTCTTTTTCCTTGGACAAGGGCGTATTGAGCCTCAGGGTGTGATACAAGGCCAAGGTGTGCTTGTCTTTGGGACAGTGAGACAAAATCGCCATGCTTTTTTCGATGCGGTCTTCACCAATTTCAAGTCTAAAATAAGTCATATAAATATACTAGGATTGAGTGAGAGGTGAATTGAATTTGTTTTTAATTCAAATCCACAACCACAGCAACCACAAATCCTGTTAAAAAGCCAATTCGCAAACGAATGGGACCGCCTTGAAAATTAAAAGCCACTAAATAAAAAATGGGTAAAGAAATGAGCCATAAGGTAATTACGCCAATCCCTCCCTTGGCAACCATCACCATGGCAGCGAAACCAGAAATCATGCCAATCAGCATGCTCATGCTGATTGGCATTGCAAAATGCGCAATTTTATAGATTTGAGTTGATCTACTTCCGTTGGCATCACTTGTTGGCATGCTTTTCTTTTTCTTTGGCGATTACCGCTTCTGCCACATTGGTTGGGCAAGGAGCATAGTGGGAAAATTCCATGGAGAATTGCCCACGACCAGAGGTTAGGGTGCGCAAGGTGCTGATGTAACCGAACATTTCTGCAAGCGGTACATCGGCCTTGATGCGTACACCGGTGGCATTGGGTTCTTGACCAGAAATCATCCCGCGACGACGGTTTAAGTCACCAATCACATCGCCTACCTTGTCTTCTGTACTGTAAACGTCCACTTTCATGATGGGTTCCAGCAATTGAGGACCGGCTTTGGGCATGGATTGACGAAAAGCGCCTTTAGCTGCAATTTCAAAGGCAATGGCTGAGGAGTCCACGGCATGGAAACCACCATCGATGATGTTAACTGAAACGTCCAATACGGGGAAGCCCGCCAAAGTACCGGTGCCCATCATGGATTGAAACCCTTTTTCAATGGCAGGGAAGAATTCTTTAGGAACATTTCCACCCACAACGGAGGTAACGAAAGTAAATCCCGTATTTGGCTCACCGGGTTCTATGGTATAGTCAATTTTACCGTATTGACCAGCACCACCTGATTGTTTCTTGTGAGTATAACTGTCTTCAATCGATTGGGTGATGGTTTCTCGGTAAGCAACCTGTGGCTGGCCTACGATTAATTCCACATCGTATGTACGCTTTAGAATATCCACCTTGATATCAAGATGCAATTCACCCATCCCACGAAGAATGGTTTCACCGGAATCCACATCAGTTTCAACCCTAAAAGTTGGATCTTCGGCGACCATTTTACCGATGGCAATGCTCATTTTTTCAGTGGAGCTTTTGTCTTTAGGCGTGACCGCGATGGAGATGACTGGCTCAGGGAAAACCATGGCTTCCAAGTTGCACTCGTGTTTTGGATCACACAGCGTGTGACCAGTTCGGACGTTTTTCATGCCGACGATGGCTATGATGTCCCCGGCTTCTGCACTTTGCAATTCATTACGCTCATTGGCCTGCATCTCCACCATCCGGCCTACACGTTCTGATTTGCCGGTAAAGGAGTTTAAGATGGTGTCCCCTTTATTCAGTTTTCCTGAATAAATACGTACGAAGGTAAGTGCACCGTAACGGTCGTCCATGATTTTAAAGGCTAGGGCGCGGAAGGGCTCATCCGGGGAAACGAGGGCGAATTGGCCGTTTGGTTCACCGTTCACATCGGTTAATGGCTGTGGATTCACTTCATGAGGAGCAGGCAAATAATCGATTACTGCATCCAGTAATAATTGCATGCCTTTGTTTTTAAAGGCTGAACCGCAATAAGTTGGGAAGAAGGCTAATTCAAGGGTCCCTTTACGGATGCAACGTTTCACGTCTTCTATAGAGGGTTCTTTCCCTTCTAAGTAAGCCATGAGCAAATCGTCGTCCATTTCAAGTGCCATTTCAATGAGTTGCTTGCGGTAAGTTTCTACTTCTTCTAGCATATTGGTCGGTACGTCGGTGATGTTGTAATTTTCTGGCTGACCGGTTTCGTCCCAAACGTAGGCTTTACGCGTTAATAAATCAATCACCCCGACAAAGTCATCTTCAATGCCGATTGGCAAGGTCATGATCAAAGGCGTTGCACCCAACACTTGTTTAATTTGTTCAGTCACTTTTAAGAAGTTTGCGCCTATGCGATCGAGTTTGTTGACGAAAATCAAACGAGATACTTTTGAATTGTTCGCATAACGCCAGTTGGTTTCTGACTGAGGCTCCACACCGCCGGAACCACAAAATACACCGATGCCGCCATCGAGTACCTTCAAAGAACGATACACTTCCACAGTGAAGTCTACGTGTCCTGGGGTATCGATGATGTTGAAACGCGTGCCTTTCCAGAAACAACTGACCGCTGCTGACTGGATGGTGATACCCCGTTCCGCTTCTTGTTCCATGAAATCGGTTGTGGATTCCCCTTCGTGCACTTCACCCATTTTGTGGATTTTACCAGTGAGCTTCAAAATACGTTCCGTGGTGGTGGTTTTTCCGGCGTCAACGTGGGCGAAGATACCAATGTTTCTGTAAAGGTTTAGATCAGTCATTGTGGCACTCTTAAGTTTAATGGATTAAAAATAGTCGTATAGTATACATTATTTTATCCGTATTTGTAGCAAATTCCTTTGAAATTCCTCAAATCAAAACTCGCAAATACATAACAATTAATTACTCAATTGTACTATAATTTAATCAATAAGGCATTTAATGGAATTGTATACCTGATTCATACCACTGTGAACTGGCGGAGGTAATATGGAAGAAAAGTCCGAGTTGGAAGAAGTGGGGCTTCGATTCATCCGGGCGGGGCTTAGTCTTGAATTCGTTCCTGAAGACTTCCTAACCGCCGGCGTTGCTTTGGAAGCAGTCAAAAAAAATCCCAAAGACCTTGAATTCTTACCCAGTCGTTTAAAAACGAAAGATTTTTATACCAAGGCCATGCAATACAACCCTGTGCTGCTTGAATTTCTACCAGGTGATGTTAAAACCAAAGACATGTGCTTTGAAGCCGTGAAACAAGATGCACGGTTATTGCAATTTGTGCCTGCCGAATTCAAAAAATATTGCATAGATCAAATCTCAGTAGCCAAATTGTTGACCGATAACTACAGTGTGCATCAGTATTTCCCAGCAGAATATCAAGAGCAAGTCCAACACTGTTTAGCCAACATAGAACACGTGGTGGTTGTCTTCACTGAGCAAGAGCTCGCTGATCAGGAAATTAAAGACAGTTATCAGGTATACGCCAATAAAACCAGCATCAGCCATCCAGAGAAAACGCGTGTAGGCAAAACCCTTTTGGTTTATGAAAAGGACCTACCTGAGCTTTTAAACAAACTTCAATCCAATAAAAGCATTCATCTGACTTTATTGGATCACAGTGCCCCGGTGCCGATTTCAGCTGGCATGGACGTAGAAGCGATAAAAAATACACTGAAGGCGCATTCGAACATCAATAAAGTCACTTTGTTGAGTTGCGAATCTGCAAGGGCCTCGGCGCTTAGCGCTGAGGAAAAAGCGATTGCTAAATTCAAAAGAGAAGAAGGGGCATTTTTTTCTGCTTCCTATGGCTTAGCATACATGACCCATGAGCCCAGTCAAAAAAATACAGAGCAATTGTTAAAAAAACAAGAAGGATGTTATGTTTTAATTGAACAAAATAATAAAAAAATTTGCATGTTGCTGCAACAAAACAGTCCTCCAAAAACCATGGAACTCAGTGAGGAACAATTCGAGGCCATGAAAAAACATTTTTTGGGAAACAAAGACTTTAAGATCCCAAAACAGGCCAGTTATCAACAGATAAAAGGCATAGAAAATCAGCTAACAGTCAGTGACAAGCTCTTTTTACTGACTACTTTAGAATTGATAAGCTTTAAGCGAGGTCATCCCAAATACAAAGAGACCAAAAGCAAATTCCCCCATTTACAAAGCGTCGTCATTGAATCCTCAGATGAAACCGAGATGAATAAATTAGGACCTTCCCTGTTGACTTATTTGATGGAAGCGATAAAAAATTGTACAGAAATTAAACAGGAGGTCGTTCTTCAAGCATTTCGCAACATAGTGCAAGTTGATCTGGAAGAAGGCCGTTTTCTTAATACAACCGCTCCCATTTTTAAATCCGGATACCCCAAAAAAATATTCGATAAAGAAGAGGGTAACATCGATAGGCCCGAGCAGGAAAAGCAAACCGCGAAAACGGTTGAAGGCATGCAAGAAGGGCCAGAAGAAATTGCACAATCGCTTAAGATTCATCATAAACCTTGAATGTTGTCATTTACAAACACTCCATCTCCCCGCCTTGCAAATGAACAATTTCTTTTAAAGAAATGTCATAAAATTAAGCCGTGTTGTCATTTTTAAAGGTAATGGGAGGGTTGGCAATGAATTCCCAGATCTTTTACGCCAGTCAATTCTTTTGCATGATGCTGATTGAATTGTGATAATTTCAAATCACCACGCCAAAAATGTGTTCGCTTTTGGATAAAAATGGACTGGAGGAATGGCTCCCAAAAGCTGAGCCATATCAAGGTTTAAGCCTTAGGGACCATCAATTCAGCGACTAAGTTGCCGACTTCAGGACTTCCTAGACCTGTCACGTAATCATAACCAGGTTGTGCTTGACAATAATAATCGCAGGTTCCATTCGTACCTGAAGTCACATCACTGAATAAATAATGGTATTTACCAGTGCTTGGATTTGCAGCCGCGTATAAAAGCGTATTGATGGTACTTCCCATGATTTTGCTGGTGGCTGAGTTGATGACTGCAACCAAGGCAGCCCATTGTGGCGCACCAGCACTGGTTCCACCCACCACTTGCCAACCGGTTCCGCCTTCACCGGGTATGGAGTTGTACACAGAAAATCCTGAGTTTGGATCCGCGTTGTAAGAAACGTCTGGAACCCCACGCATGGAGTTCGACATAGGAATAGGAAGGCTGCTTTGATAGCTAGGCCATGATTCCACAGTACTTACCCCCCCACTGCTTCCAGACCAAGCGGTTTCACCTTGATAATTTCCATAGGAGTCTACGCTCAGAGTGGTCCCTCCAACTGAAAGCACATAGGGAGAGGAGGCTGGGTGCATCGCGCCAGCCCCGCTGTCACCGGATGAAGCCACGAAAGTCACGTTGGGGTATTTTTGAAAGATTTGGTCGTTGTCTTTTTGAGCTTGGTATTCAGGAGCACCCCAGCTCATTGAAACCACATTGGCGCCATTTTGTATACCCACTTCGATTGCATTGTATAGATCTTGGGGGTTGGACGAAGCCGCTTCAACCAATAGGATTTTGGCCATAGGAGCCATTGCATGAGCCCATTCCACATCCAAGGCTATCTCACCTGCCCAGCTGGCATCTGTTCTTGGCCTGATGTTGTTTGCAAAAATTTTCTTAAAACAACCGTTTTGTGTGGTACAAGATCTCAAGCCAAATCTGCTATTGAAAACAGCCAGATCGGATTCAATGTTTGGATGATCATAAGCATCCACAATGGCTATGGTTTGTCCTTGTCCAAAATAGCCTTGTTGAAAAATGGTTCGAAAACCATAAGCAATTCTCACTTCTTGGGGGGTTAACGCCGATGGGGCGGAAAAGTTTGTATTGGGTCCATAATGGATGGGGTGGACGATTTGACCCGGTGCGTAGGGAATAGCAAAAGACTGCAAACTAACCATTCCTAAAGCAATGGAAGCGATTATTGGCTTGAGGTTGAACTCCATTGTTTTCATTTTCATATTGACTCCTGTCGTTAAGTTACTCCATATTAAAAGGATGATTTTAAGGGACAACTTTATTATCCTATCCATTTTCTTTATAAAAAGCATCCTTTTTTTGACTCTGATGATATGATTAGGGCTTAAATTTTGAAGTGATGCAAACGAAGCCTTTTAGAAATTCTTCAAAGTTTCGAGATGAAGCAAAAAAGTCTATAATATAGTCTAAAATTCGTTATAGGGAATTGGGCTCATGTCACACCAAGACGAACAACAGCAATTGTGGATTATTTTATTGATTGTATTCATAGGATTTGTGGGTACGACCATCGCCTATCCGATTTTCCCACCGCTGTTTTTAGATAAAAGCCAAGGGAACATTATTCCCGCACACTGGCCTGACAACATGAGAAGCATTCTGTTGGGCATCTCACTGGCTGTGTATCCATTAGGACAATTCTTAGGCTCGCCTATTTTAGGCAGTAGTTCGGATCGCTATGGACGCCAATTGATGTTGGTCAGCAGTTTGATTGGGACCGTAGTAGGGTACTTGCTTTCCGCTTTGGCTTTGCAATTCAACTGGCTTTGGATCTTAATCTTGAGTCGTTTTTTAACGGGATTTATGGAAGGTAACATTGCCATTGTGAAAGCAATGGCAGCTGATTTAACCAGCATCAGCAAATTCAAAAGCATAGGCCGAATCAATGCGGTTGGCTCGCTGGGTTATGTAATAGGCCCTTTGTTGGGGGGCTTTCTGTCCGACAAAACCATGGTTTCCTGGTTTTCTTTTTCCTTGCCTTTTGATTTGGCTTTTTTGTTGTCCATCCTTGCAGTGATGCTGGCTTTTTTGAACTTAACCGTGAAAAAAGAAATTCAAGCGCACAGTGAAATCACTCTCGGTCAGCGTTTTAATTTTGTAAACAATTTAAAGCTGTTGTGCCAAAACAACAATACCATGAAGCATTTGTTATTGATCAGCACAATTTTTACCTTCTCTGTGGATATTTTTTATGAATTTGGTCCAGTCTATCTGACGACCCTCTGGTCCATGAGTCCCTCAGGCATTGCAGTGTATAATGCAATTCTATGCATCACCCTAGCCATAGGCGCAGGTTGGTTGCCGCAATATTTATCCGCTTATTTTTCTCTGAAAAAAGTCATTGCCATGGCCATTTTGTTCACGTCTTTGGTGTTTGGATTGATGTCGGTTTTTACTTTCCAAGGGTTTGTATTCTTATTGTTTGGTTTCGTCGGTTTAAGCATAGCTACTGTCAGTACCAACATGACCATTCAAGTTTCAGATGCCGCCGACCAAAGGGTTCAAGGCGAAGCCTTGGGCGCCCAATTGGGCTTACGTACTTTGGGCGATACGATCATTTGTTTAACCGGGGGATTTTTGATTATTTCTTCCGTGATTTTGCCTCTGGCATTGAGCAGCCTCATCGCTTTAGGCGCTTTTGTGGTATACATTCGAAAATTTCGTTTGGGGTTTAATCCATGAGGTTCCCTGGTGTTTTGGAGTATCTTGGCAAATAGAATAAAAGACATGTCCGTAAATTTAAAGTATACTCTGGCAAAAAATAATATGAGAGAGTCAACATGCCTTCCTTTTTTTCTGCTTTGAACCCGATGTCGTCAAAATCTGGGGTGACTTTTCGTGCCACCGGTTATCCTTATTCCAGTACTTTGATGGAACAAGATTTACCCGACTTAAACTTGAGTGTGGTGATTCCTTTTTTATGGAGTCGTAACTTATCCTTAATTGAGGGTGTTTTTGAAACCTTCAATGTATTTTATGGCAATCATTTTGACAAAAAAGGTCGAGGTTTTGGCCAAAAAGGAGTACTTGATTTTACCATACTGCCTTTGTTATCCCGTAAATTGATAGCGGACACCTATCTTGAGGAACGTAAAACCGCCTATTTTTCAAACTTTTTAAGTTGGCTGATTGCATTACCTATAGAAACCCTTCGCTTTAGTGTGGCTTTAACTTGTACGCTTGCAATGATTCCTGTATTAGTGGTGGTTGGCTTGATGCGATGGTTGTGTTGTTGTTCTGGTAATACCCCACCTCCTCCACCTCCAGCAGCAGCAGGAGCTGGGAACAATTTACTGCCTGATGGTGATGATTATTTCCCCGCAAATTTGCCTTTGTCCCTTGCGTTTAATGCCTTATACCTAACACTCGAGCGACTTGATACTGCGGGAATTCGAACCAGACATAATGTTCGACGTTTGCTTCAAGATCCACGCAATTTAAATCTAATCTACGTCATGGAGCGTTTGACCCATGTGGTCGATGACAGAAACCTGTTGCAGGATCAGCAATGGCTTTTCGATTTTCTTTTAGCCAATAGGCTGTATTGGACGGATGTGAGAGTGATTGAAAATTTAGATGCCCTCAATGTCATCAATCGGCCTTTCGTTCAACGAGCACAATTAGAACGCGAGGTAGCTCTTCCGTTTTTCACACTGCCTCAAATCAATGCACGTCAAAGCACACATACCGCAAGCGTGCACAACAGCACGTCTAAATCAGCACTGCGACTGCAAGAAAGATACGGATTTAATAGGGTCCCATTCGAACAAAAAATCGAGCAATCCACAGTACAATTGGTGAGAAATTACGACAAGAAATTGGTTGGACAACGCAGTGATGCGGAAATTAAGCGCAGCCTAGAATCCGCATTGGATAAATTAAATAGTTCAAGTTACCAGGATTCACAATCAAACATTACTTCAGCCAATTTATTGCAATATTGTTGGAATGCGCTCCAAGATGAAACTCAATTGCGCGAAGGAGTCACAAAAGAAACAGCAAAGGCCTGTTTTTATTCCGCCTTGTATGAAATCGATAGAGAATACGCTTTGTCGGATTCAGGCATGGATAACGGGGAGAGAGGCAGTTTACAGTCTTGTGAGGGGGGTTCTTTTAATAAATTAATCGAAGGCATGGCCAAAATTCATAAATTGTGTGAGGTTCAACTCATCAACCCTGCCACTGCAGGCTTAAAATTACCTTGCGTAGTCCGTCAATTTGTAAAACAGCACCTGGCTGAAAATCCTTCAGCCTTAGAACTCTTAAAAGAAGAAGGAGTATCGGCTATATGGGCTGAATTGCAACCGAAAGTGCTCAAAGTGATGCAAAATGACTTTGCTTCCATTTATCCAAGCAAAGGCAATGAAGTCAATCCTAAATTGTTGGAATTGGTTAATGCCGGACAATACACGGACCTCACTCAGGATTTAGAGAAATTAGGACCCAACACAGCATCCAACCCCATGGAAAAATCAGAAGAGAGGCAATTAATCCTTTTATAAAGAATGATTGGTCTAAACTCAACAGTTAATAGGAGCAGCCTTGGGGCATGCAGAGATTGATTTAGAGAGAACACTGGCTTACAATTAGTTGGGTCTGGACAAGATTAGACCTATGGGTGGCTTCGAATCAGGCCACCCATAGGCTTCGTCCTTTATTGAGAATTAGAATAAGTTGGTGCCGCCGCCAAATATTGTGCCATGATTTCGGTTAAATCATGGCTTACCCAAGGCTTTATGTTCATTGCCTACCTCGTTCGGAATAACATTCGAAGTGGGGCTGTAACTTAAGGAAAGCGCAGTTTTTAGTTTCGGGGAGATATTGCCGCTTCTTAATTCAACCACAGAGTCTATCAGTGTTTGATAATTATCTTTAGTACCAAAAAGACCGAATTGCCTTTTATTCCAGGCTCGTGCAGTCATTAGTTTGATCCGGTCATTGATTTCTGTAACATCATAACCTTTTTCTCGGATCAATTGTTCTTCTGGCTTGGTGAGCAGAGTAAATCGTGAATCCGAAGGCAGGCAGGAACGATGGGATTGGTTGGCATCCTCTTTCATCAAGGCGACGCGGGTTAATTTGATTAAAGAGGCTACGCCAATAACCGAAACCATACCCAAGACCACACACCAACCCACGGGATTGGAAGCTGCAAAAGCGGCCATTGCAAAGGCAGCCATGGTGATATAACCTGCACTTAAAACAAGAGACACACCATTCGCAACCGCTCGTTGCCCTTTGAATAGTTCACGAGACATCTCAAATAAATCGCATAACATGGAAACAGAAAGCCATATTGGAGTGGTTAGAAGAATCATTGGGCCTTGTAATTCGGGTAAACAGCTCCAACTGGGAATCCCATCATCCTCGAAATGATTTACGTCTTCTACAGATAATTGTTTATAGACGTAGGAATTCTTTAATTGTCTTTGTTTATCTTGACTCCAGGTACTGGTCAAGGACTTGTCATAGATTCGGCTGTCTTCGATGGGAGAGCGAACCCCAACATGATCATACCAAAGGTGGTCGTGAACATATAATGAAACGATTTCAAGCAGCTCTGTACTAGGTGTTTGCAGTAAAGGTTCTTTTTTATTCTTAGCGGTCATTTTGCGTCTCTCCAGCCAATGATATGATTCATTTTATCATATAAAAGGCTTAATTGTAAATTTATTATGCAAAAAAGGGCAGGGTGATGGAGAGAACATTTCAATCATCCCGCAAGTACCAAGGCACTGTAATCACCACGACCCGCTTATCGCGTTCAAAAAACAACAAAGCCCTCAAGCCAGCCGCGCGGACATTGTGTAATAAATGCTCATACCAATGCGCCTCAATCAATTTCGGAATCACCACGGCAATGAGTTGATTCGGCTTTTCTTGTTTGATTTTGTTTACATAATCGAGAATGGGTTTATAAATTTGTCTATAGGGGGAGTAGATGATTTCAAGCTTGGGGATGTTTTTGTAGTTTAATGCGATGAGAGGTTTTTCAATTTTTTCTTTCCACAAGGTTTGTAGGCGCAAAGGAGCGGTTTTTTTTGTGGTGATGTGGAGGGCCAATACCTCATCTGAAAGGAGCAATCCAAAACCCAATGCTCTTTCAGCCACTCGATTCCAACCTTGAATCGGTATGATCACAAAAGGGGAGTGCAATGTTTCAACCTGCAATTCCAGTGGCTTTTCAATCTCTTTTCGTATCACCCGATAATGATGTTTGATTGCATTAAGTAAGAAAACACCAGCTGGAGCAATCAAAAAAATAATCCACGCTCCTTCGATGAATTTGGTCGCAATAATAATCATCAACGCGATGCCGCTGGTGAAGGCGCCTAGGGCATTGAAACACAATTTGACTTGCCAATTCGGTCCTTTTTCACGGATCCAATGCAAGACCATGCCCACTTGCGAAAATAAAAATGCACTAAAGGCACCCACAGCAAATAGGGGGATTAAATGCGCGGTGATGCCACCAAAAACCAGCAACAGTAGGGCGGAAAAAATAGCTAAGATCAAGATGCCCAGTGAAAACACCAACCGACGTCCGCGTTCAGTAAAAAAATGCGGTAAAAAATGGTCTTGCGCGAGAAAACGACATACCCTTGGGAAGTCCGCAAAGCTGGTCTGCGCCGAATAAGTCAAGACAATGAAAATGCTGAAGTGAGCCAAGTAATAAAAAAAACCCCGACCACTCACCGCTGCAATCAGCTGGGATAAAATCGTTTGATATCCTGGCGAATTTTCATCCATTGCGACGATGTGATAGGCTGGACATAAAACCCCAAGTAAAATTAAAAAACCACTCATGAAACCCACGATGATGGTCAAAGTCCATCGGGCATTTTTAATCCGCGGCTTACGAAACAAGGGTACGGCATTCGACACTGCCTCCACACCGGTCATGGCGGTTAAACCATTGGCAAAGGCACTGAACAACAACCAAAGGCTCATCGTCTCCATTGCAGGGGGGGCCGGGGATGGGGCTATTATGGGCTGTGGATGTCCCTGGGACATCAGAACGTTCAATAGCCCTAGGCCCATGATGATAAGGAGACAAAGTATGTATAAGATCGTTGGAATGACAAAAATTAAACCGGTTTCACGAATTCCACGCAGATTAAACAAGGTCAACATGATTAATACCAAGAGACATAAGCCAAGTTTATAAGAATACAAGTCTGGAATGGCCGATACGATGACGGCAATGCCTACGGAAATGCCCACGGCCACGTTTAAAATATAATCCAATAACAAACAAACAGCGGCCCAAACACCAATCTTTTTTCCCAAATTATCCGAAGCGACGATGTAAGCCCCACCTCCAGCGGGATAGGCTGCGGCCGTTTGTTGGTAGGATAGATACAGTGTGAATAGAGTGAAGACAATCAGCAGTTGAACCGTTAGAAAAGAATGCAGCCCAGGCAAGCCCAGAGGTAATAAAATCAACAAGGCCGCTTCAGGCCCATAAGCCGTTGAGGACAGGGCATCCAAACCTAAGGCCGGTACTCCAGTGGTTACCGTCAGTTCTTGCGTTTTTTCTTCCTGTTCAGTCAGTGGATGGCCTAATAGTTTCTCCCACAAAGACATGTCCTTTTCCTTTTAATTTGCTACAAATTAGAATAAACCTACTTTGGGTCCTTGTATAGCGCTATAATCCTAACAAGGTTTCATTTAGACGGTCCCAAGTTGGATTGATTTTGCCGGAGGATTGTATGCATCGTTTTTTTATCGGGCTCCTTTGCATCGCTATGCTTGGGAATAGTGCAAATGCCCAACCCCCTTCAACTAAAACCAAATCAGGGTTGGAAGTGTTGTTTGAGAAACACCTGGATTTGTTGCGTGGAAAACGCATTGCATTGATTACCAATCCCACAGGAGTAAACAGTAAACTCGAAAGCATCATTGATCTTTTCAAGGCCAATCCAGAGATCAAACTGGTGGCTCTTTTGGGGCCAGAACATGGCATACGCAGCAATGCCCAGGCTGGAGAATACGTGTCTTATTATTTCGACCAAGATTTTAAATTGCCAGTGTATAGTCTGTATGGCTCCGAGCGAAAAAAATCCAACAACCATTTGAGTGGCATTGACGAAGTCATGCGTTCTTTCGACACCCAGGCCACCGAAAAAACCCTCAATCCCAAGATATTAAACAACGTAAATACTCATCGTTTTGGATTTACAAGACGTGGGGACTCGCGTTTACACCTACATTGCGACCATGGCCTATGCTTTGCAAGGTTGCGCAAAAGCCAACATTCCCATCCTCGTTTTGGATAGACCCAATCCCTTAGGCGGCCTGGAGATGGATGGACCCATTTTAGAATACCCCAAATACAGCTCCTTCATTGGCTTTTACCCCATTCCACTCCAGCATGGCATGACCATAGGCGAACTGGCTTTGCTGTTCAACGAACAATTCATCTCTCCTAAAGCCAAATTAAAAGTCATCCCCATGGAAAATTGGCATAGAAGCCTGTGGATGGATGAAACCGGCCTACCTTGGGTTCTTCCTTCCCCCAACTTGCCCACCCTAAACTCAGTCTTGGTGTATCCAGGTCAAGTGATGCTGGAGGGCACGAATCTATCCGAAGGCCGCGGTACCACCTTGCCTTTTGAAGTATTTGGCGCCCCTTGGATTAATGGCTATGAGTTAACCCAAACATTAAACGCGCAAAAATTACCCGGTGTCCTCTTTCGAGAAATTTGGTTTACCCCCACTTTTTCAAAATTTCAAGGTGAAACCTGTCGCGGTTCTCAACTCTACGTCACCGATCGCAAAACCTTTAAACCCATTTTAACCACTCTGACCATCTTGTCCTTAATCAAAGAACGATATGGCGATAAATTGGAATTTCATTCGCGCTATTTTGATCACGTCATGGGCACGGCCAAGGTGCGTGAGGCTTTACAGCGTAAGGCGTCGGTTCAATCGCTTCCTTTGAACTGGAAACCTGATTTAGAGCAATTTGCCAGGATGCGTAAAAAATTTCTTTTATATTAAGGGCTAGGGTCTTATTTGAATCATCTAATCGCACGATGAGTGGCATTTCACAAGCACAGTGGATTAAATAAAGGCGATTGGAGTAAGATGAGATTTTTTAACGAGGATTGGAGTTTTAAAATGTTATATTTTGTTCAATTATGGGGAAATATACAAGCAGAGCAACAGCCAGGGGAGGAAAAACTGCAACGCACATACCCTGCTGGTACCAAACAAACCGCAATTAATTTTGATCTTCGTACACGACCATTTTTCATAGAACAGTCTCAAAGGGGGTAAGAGGTGGTTTACCGAAGCTAATTCTATCAAGGCATTCTGATTGCCATCTCCAGGAGTATTTGATAGCTAAGCCAGGATAATCTGGTGTGACTATGATGAGGTAGTCATTATCTGGAAGCCTAAGTCCAGCAACATATACGAAGGACGATCATGATAACAGCCCCCCGTTCTGTCCACCTTAATCTGTTCATTTATTGAGTTAAGAAAAAAAGCCTAACTGAAGTAGATTTTGACGATGAAGAGAGGGCTCTTCCAAAAGCGCCAATGGGTATGCAAGAAAACCCGAAAAAAAGAAAATCCCGCCAACATGCAACCCCAAAAGACCAGATGTTGGACAACTGCGGTTTTTTATGCCAGCATCAATTCAGCAGTTGAATACAGATCCAGTATGCCTTTCGGAACATGATAAGACAACAATCACAAAGAAACGTCAAAGCCAAGCTGATGCAGAATTTTTTTTGCTCCTGACTCTTCAAACCCTCTTACAATATTGCAAAAAGCTGCAGCGATTTTCGCATCAAGCGATTATTTAAGGTCTATACTATTGGATTGGCAGCCCCACCAAAATCCCGGCATCAACCGCTTGCTTTTTTTAGCATTTGCTGCGGATAACTCTTTTGCTTTACATTCTTCAAGCCCTCACACCATAGAAGAAGGCCCGGGGTCAACAGAGCAAGCCACGGCCAATACCAGTTTCAATCTTGGATTGTAAAATTTAATGACCCATCGATCTCCAGGGCTCTTGCGCTTTTTGCGCGGGCCTTGAATTTTTTCTAAACATTAAATTATATTGAGTCAGAGAATGCTAATTGAGGAAAATATACGAGATACAAAGTGCTCTCATTATGGTCTTGGCTTATACCCCCCGACGTCTTGGTTTGAATTCCAATCCTCCAGCTATTTAGGAGCAGGGTTAATATTTTTTTCTACCACCATAGTGGCAAGGCTTGATGCTAAGACACTGAAAATAAATAATAACATATTGTTCAAATCTGAGTTATTAGTTTCTTCTTGCTTGCTCATTCGGCCCATTTGAGAAGCACAATACATGATCATAAAGAGTGAAGGTTTTATAGTATTCGACAAGTCATTCAAAAATTGTTGTCTATTTTGTACTGGGTTTAAAATTTTTTTACCAAAATGAGTTAATGCAATCCCACCCATAACACCAGTAAACACTCCAACAGCAGGCCTTTGTGCTGGGGCGTTTGCCTCTGTTAATTGATCAACTGCAATCCCCATAAAAGCAAAACGCATTTGAGATAATAAATCTTTCAATAAATTAAGTTTGTTTTTAGCAGGATTATTTTCATCCATATCAATTCTTTTAATGGATAAATGTAACCGTATTATATGTGCTGGAAAAATAAAAGTAAAACAGAATTTTGCAATGAAACGTGCTGTTCGAGTTTTTTCAAAGCAGCCTTATCCACTGATCTTAGGACACATCTAAGCAGCTTATCAATGGTTGAACAGCATAAAACCAAACCATATTTAAGGGTCTATATTTAGAAGGGAGGGGATTCTACTTTTCACCTGAGTGCAAAGCCGCAAGAATTAAGTGAAGGCTTAAAACGATTGTCTGCCGATATTGATCCTCTTAGCTGACTTTTAGCGAGTAATTTTGTCAAGATAGAAATTAAATGCTCTCAATGCATTATTGCTGTTTGGTTTTGTTGTACCAACTTCAGCCATACCCTTGCTCGGTATGAGATATTTACTGCGGATAGCGAAATTTAATTCATAAACGGGTATTTGATTAAAATTTGTTTTTCATTCCCATCCACTTGGCCAATATTAACTATTTATTGGATGGACATGAAAATCCAATATGCGAGGGTTTCAAAATTTGGATTTACAAGTTGATGCTCTGAAAATTGCAGGCTGTAAAAAAATAATCACTGATGAAGTGAGCGGATCTGTTGCCGATAAACCTGGACTTACTCGACTAAAAGAGGACTTACGTGAGGGTGATATCGTGGTTGTTTGGCGACTGGACAGATTTGGTCGGTCTTTAAAACATCTTATCGAGTGGGTTAATGAATTGGAATCTCTTAAAGCTGGATTTGAGAGTCTTCAGGAATCAATCAATACAACAAGTTCCTTAGGGCTTGAATCTGCAAGGGCCCGAGGTCCTTTGGGTGGGCGTCCTAAGCAGCTAGATCATAATAAACGACAACTCGTTACCAATATGTTGGATTCGCTAATAAATCGTCTGTATATTAGGCCCTTGAAGGGATTTGTAAACAAATAGTCCGGAAATTTCGACAGCTCCGAACTAGAAACCATAAAAGAAATTATGGTCTGAACGATTAAGAGTTTGATATCAAAACGTTAGCTCTTTTTTATAAAATATTGTGCCGCTTCTTCGGCTGCCTTTGAAATTCCAAGTAAACTACCCCCTCCAACTATCGAAGAAGTCGCTAATTCGTAACTATTATAACCAAGAAGCTTAGCAGCAACCGACATCCACAGAGTAGAACACAAAGTTTGAGTTATCAAGCTTGATTTTCGATAGCTTTCTGCTATTTCAAATAATTTCCATGCGGCATCCAAAGGAATATCGCTTAATGTTTTTAATTGCGTGGACGTGGATTGTAGTAGTAAGTAAGCGCTAACGGTAAGGATCACTCCTGTGAAATCAGAAGAAAACGCGCCTTCGCTACTATATTCAGCAATATTTGCATAATATAAAATATAACATCCAACAATAGTAGGCATAGTAGCACCTGAGCAAACCATAAAGTCGGTAGCCATTGAAATCCCTTTGCATATCTTTGCTGCTGGGTTAGATGTAAAAAAAGATATTTTTTTTGCTCCAACTGAACTACCATTAGACGTATTGGCATTAGTTACACTTTGATTAACCATTGCAGCATCTCATATAAAAATAGCGTAGTGCATATTATATATTTATAATGTCATTATGAAAAGCGCATGATCCATTTTTTTAATATGAAACTGAAAAGACTATCAGACACGTCATCCTGCTTTTTAGCACCAAAACAGGTAAAGGAATTTGATTAAGAACTGTCCGAAAATTTCGACGGTTTCGGCATAGAACTCCTTGCACAATGTTGTAAAAAATCTGTTGGGTTGCTATTTGGATTCGGGAGAGCGTCACCTACCCGAAAAACCACATTAATTG
>CAWAUF010000031.1:0-65848 GCA_963785145.1 uncultured Gammaproteobacteria bacterium
TCGCGGCAGAGCTTATTTAACCGACCAACTTCAACGAGCTGGGACATCGATCTCATTGAATATTGCTGAGGGCTCAGGAGAGTTCTCCCCTAACGAAAAAAGTAGATTCTACCGCAGCAAAACGTTCTGCTACAGAAACCGCAGCGATATTGGAGGTATCCAAACGTTTAAACATTATACATGATGAATATTATCAATTAACAAGAGAATTACTGAATCGCATTGTTATGATGTTGACTAAAATGGCAAAAAAAAACAGATTAGGCGGGACTCGGGCGGGCTCGGGCTCGCTCACGGGCCCGGGCCCGTATGGTTTCGTGAAAAGTTGAGCATCGCGTAACTGTAAGTGGTCCCAAGGGCATTACCAATTATTTTTGCTACTTGGGATCTCTTTTTTTATTACGATGATTCAGCAAAAAGGGGATAAATCCGATCAAAATCCCCCCTAAACCGACTAAGTTTGTTACCACATCAAATGTAGGGATGCTAAAGCAGGCTATAAAAATTAAAAACAATGAACTTAGAATGGGCCATATCACATAAACAACCAAGGAAGTGATGCTCTTCCACATAAACCGATAGTACCAAGCACAAGCAAATCCTGTGAGACTATAATAAAAAGCCACTTGAAAACCTATGGCGTTTAGGGAGTCTTTAATTATCAGGTGTATGGTTGAAAAATGAGAGGATAAATACAATAAACCGATGCCAAAAGACCATATAATCAATATGGCCACCCATGGAGTTCTCCACTTTTGATGCAATTTGCCATAACGTGGATGCAATACCCCGTCTCTTCCTTGAGCAAACAAAGTTCGCGTAAATTGTACGATGGTTGTTTGCAAAGTGCCTATTGAACTTAAAATCACTGCTAAAACAGCCAAATAACTCCAAGGTTTGGGAAATAACTTATTAGCAATGGCGAAGATGACGTTGGTTCCAGATTTTTGAATTTCACTATCGGTTAAAACAATAAGAACCGCAATTGCAAAACATACAAAGAGCAGGATGATGATGAGAACCGACCAAAAAGCCCCCCAACCTGGAGCATGACTCATGTTTTTAGTTTCTTCATTTAAATTCAAAGTGACATCCCAGCCCCAATAAAGAAATACTGCGGTAAGGGCTCCGTTTGCAAACAAAGTGGGCGTGAATGAAGTCAATGAAATCCAAGACCAAGAGAGTTCATGGGCTGGAAATTTCGCAAAACTAAAGACAGCAGCCACAATGAGTGTGATCAATAAGAGGACTTCAAAACCTGTCATGAACACTTGCAAATAAGTGGTGGGTTTGATGCCCTTTAGAGCAACCATAGAGATTAGACTCAGCCATATGGAAGCAATAAAAGTCACCATGCCCGGCTCGTTCACTCGGTCTGGAGCAAGCAAAAGCAGGGTTGCGTTTGCAGCGGGAATGGAGCCAGAAACCATAAATACTGCAGAAGAAACTAAAAGAGCCCAACCAACGAAAAAACCCAGCCGTCGCCCAAAAATCTTAGATACCCAAGCATAGGAAGCACCTGCATTCACAATGACTTTATTGAGATGAATGAAGGCTAAGGAAATACCAAACATGATGATGCCACAATACATAATGCTTGCCGGCGTCAAAGTTCCAACCGTTGCAATAAGAGGAGCAATGGCTGCAGATAGGCTAAAGGCAGGAGCAGCACCTGCAGTGCCCATGATGATTGATTCTCGTATACCTAATGAATCCGCGGCAAGTTTATCTTTGTTGTGTGTGCTCATATTCACCTCAACAGTCGGGCTCAATTATTTTTGTATGATTATACAAGGGTCTGCGGACAATGCTACTTTATTTGTGAAAAACTGGTTGTTTGCTTTTACCCCCTACGGAGTTGCCTTTATCTTCAGACTTAATTTTTTTTCTTAATTCAGCTATACTTCGATTTCTCTCCAAAGAAAGGTGGATGCCAATGCGTAATTTATTTTTAGTTCTATTCATGACCGTTTTGAGTTTTGGTTTAATTGTAAATGAAGCTTACGCAAAACGCTTTGGTGGAGGGCGAAGTTTTGGTGTGCAACGTTCCCAAAGCAGCTTATCCAAACCCTATACCTCTCAAAGGTCCTCTTCCATTGCTCAAAAGTCAAATCCTAGCCGCTGGGGTAGTCTTTTAGGGGGCTTATTGATTGGTGGTTTATTAGCAACTCTATTGATGGGGAATGGATTTGCTAAAGGGTTGATCATGTGGTTGATTATAGGTGCGGTTGTGTTGTTTGTGATTGGGTTTATCCGTAGAAGAATGCAACCCAGCTATCAGAGCTATCAAGCCAATCCCCAAAGGCAAGATGCTTTTAGTAATTTCACAAAGCCCATTAGTGAACCCAGCAGCAATGGTAATTTTACAGAATACCCAGCCGATTTTGATCCAGACGCATTCTTACGCCAAGCTAAAGTAACCTTTATTCGTATGCAAGCGGCTTATGATGAAAAAAATCTTGCCGACCTACAAGAATTCACCGCGCCTGAAGTGTTTGCTGAAATCAAAATGCAGCTGGATGAGCGTGGGGATGAGCCCAACAAGACGGAAGTCTATGATTTAGAAGCCCAATTATTGGATGTATCCAAACAAAGTTTATCCATTATGGCCTCGGTTCGTTTCACTGGATCGGTAAAAGAAAACGAAGAGCCAATCGTAAAAATGGATGAAATTTGGCATTTCCGCCAATACTCCAATACGCAGGAATGGGTTGTAGCTGGCATTCAGCAAGAGGTGATTCAGCCGATTTAACCTGGCTTTGTAAACCTGTAGTTGCTATGGAGCGTAAGCGTGATCCGAGGATTAGGGGCATTGATTTTCCCGGATTTTACTGCGCTGCATTCATAGCAACAGCAATCTTTAAGAAAGTCTCATATCAAGCCGGTGATGAATAACTCACTGCGATAATTTCATAATCCACCAATCCTCCGGGTGTGTGAACCGTGACTGCGTCATCCAACTGTTTGCCGATTAAAGCACGAGCAATTGGAGAACTGTAGGAAATTTTGTTTTCTTTGATATTGGCCTCATCTTCACCTACGATTTGATAGGTTATTTCGGCATCGGTATCTACATGACAAACGGTCACAAAAGATCCAAAAACCACCTTTCCAGTGTTGGGTAGCTTGCTGATATCTATGACTTGCGCATCGGATAATTTGGATTCAATTTCTTGGATGCGTCCTTCATTAAAACCATGTTGTTCACGAGCGGCGTGGTACTCTGCATTTTCTTTCAAATCACCATGGGCACGAGCAGTGGCCACTGCATCTACGATGCGTGGACGTTCTATTGTTTTTAAACGATGCAATTCTAAATTCAAAGCTTCAAAGCCTTGTTTTGTCATGGGATGTTTACTCATATTCACCTCTGTGTAAATCTTGTAACCGGGTAACCGTTTTTCTGTCTTCATATTTCATGGCCAGGCAAGCTGCTTGGGCTCCGGATAGTGTGGTCGTATAGCTTACCTTGGCTTGTAAAGCATTGCGCCGAATAGCAAAGGAATCTGCAATCGCTTGCTTGCCTTCGGTGGTGTTTACGATGAAATCGATTTCGTTATTTTTTATCAAATCCAATACGTGTGGTCTGCCTTCATTGACTTTAAAAACTCGCCTGCATTCCACCCCGGCCGCTTGCAAAGCCAGTGCGGTGCCTCGTGTGGAAACGATTTCAAAACCTAATTCTATCAATCGTTTAGCGATTTCTCCGATGCGGGTTTTATCAGCATCGCGTACAGAAATAAAGGCACGACGTCTTTTGGCGATATGAACCCCTGCGCCCAATAGCGACTTAGCATAAGCTTGTCCAAATCGCTTGGCAATACCCATCACTTCACCAGTGGACTTCATTTCTGGCCCAAGAATGGAGTCTACGCCTGCGAATTTAATGAAAGGAAATACAGGTAATTTAATGGAATAAAACGAAGGCATGGCATGATGTGGACTGATGCCTTGCTGCGCCAAAGAAATACCAACCTTGCACAAAGCGGCAATTTTAGCTAAGGGCAGGCCAGTGGCTTTAGAAACAAAGGGTACAGTCCTTGAAGCACGTGGGTTCACCTCCAATACAAAAATATCATCGGCTTGGATGGCAAACTGAGCATTGATGAGACCTACTACGCCTAATTTCAAAGCCATTTGTCTGAGTTGATCCATCAAATCCTGCTGGACCACTACACTCAAACTAAAGGGTGGGAGCGTGCATGCAGAGTCACCCGAGTGTATTCCTGCTTGCTCAATGTGCTCCATGATGGCGCCAATGAACACGTCTTTGCCATCGCAAATGGCATCGATGTCTACTTCAATGGCATCGTTTAAAAATTTATCCAGTAGAACGGGTGAATCATGGGATACAGCCACAGCATTGGATAAATAGAAACGTAAGTCATCCTCATGATACACAATTTCCATGGCTCGGCCCCCTAACACATACGAGGGTCTAACAACCAATGGGTATCCGATTTGATTGGCAAGCGCAACGGCTTCTGCTTCAGACCGTACTGTGCCGTTGTCAGGTTGGGTTAATTGAAGAGAGGTTACTAATTGTTGGAATCGTTCCCTGTTTTCTGCCATGTCTATGGCATCAGGGGAAGTGCCTATGATTTTGACGCCATTGGCTTCCAGATCTTTGGCTAATTTCAAAGGAGTTTGTCCGCCGTAGTGCACGATGACCCCCAAAGGTTTTTCGATTGCCACAATGGATAAAACATCTTCCAGGGTAAGCGACTCAAAATACAGCCGATCAGAGGTATCAAAATCTGTGGATACGGTTTCAGGATTGCAATTGATCATGATGGTTTGATATCCTGCTTGCCTCAAGGCCATGGCAGCATGTACACAACAATAATCAAATTCAATGCCTTGACCAATCCGATTGGGTCCCCCGCCCAAAATCATGATTTTTTTCTTATTTTTATCGGGACGTGCTTCGCAATGGGTGTCGTATGAAGAATACAAATAGGCCGTGTCGCTGGGAAATTCTCCTGCACACGAGTCAATGCGTTTATAAACAGGTACTACCCCTAATTTAAGTCTTTTTGCTCGAAAGTCAGCCTCAGAACAGTGCATTAAATCGGCCAAGTAGGCGTCAGCAAATCCTTTTTGTTTCAACAGGCGCAAGGTATGCTGGTCTAATTCATCAAGGGATTTGTTTAAAACCCATTGTTCAAGTTGCACCAATTCTTCAATCTGAGCCAGAAACCAAGGGTCAATACGGCTTTCGAGGTGAATTTCATCCAAGCTCAAATTCTGTCTGAAGGCATCGGCTACATACCAAATTCTATCTGGATTGGGTTCACGCAGATGAGTTCTCAGGCGGGCTAAGTCTTCATCTGAAAAACGGGTGTCGTTTTTCTTTTTGGCATTTAAAATGGTCTGTAAACCAAAACGACCTATTTCCAACCCACGGATCGCTTTTTGTAGGGAGGCTTGAAAGGTTGTTCCAATCGCCATCACCTCACCCACAGACTTCATCTGCGTGGTCAAAGTGGTGGAGGTTTGAGGGAATTTATCAAAATTAAATCGTGGTATTTTGGTGACCACATAATCGATGGTGGGCTCAAAAGAGGCGGGAATGATACCGCCGGTGATTTCATTTTTTAATTCATCCAAGGTATAACCGACAGCTAATTTTGCAGCAATCTTGGCTATTGGAAAGCCAGTGGCTTTGGAAGCCAAAGCCGAACTGCGTGATACCCGAGGGTTCATTTCCACAACGAGCATGCGCCCATCTTCAGGATTGATGGCAAATTGAACATTAGAACCCCCAGTCTCTACGCCGACTGCCCTCAATACTTTAATCGCTGCATCGCGCATGCGTTGATATTCTTTATCGGTTAAGGTTTGGGCTGGGGCTACGGTAATGGAGTCTCCGGTATGTACTCCCATGGGGTCGAGATTTTCGATGGTGCACACAATGATGCAATTGTCATTCTTATCACGAACCACTTCCATTTCATATTCTTTCCAGCCCAAGACGCTTTCGTCTATAAGCAGCTCATGGGTGGGTGACAAGTCCAAACCACGAGTACAAATTTCTTCAAATTCTTCTTTATTGTAAGCAATCCCGCCGCCACTTCCGCCCATGGTAAAGGACGGGCGGATGATGGCAGGATAGCCTAATTGTGCTTGAACCTGAAAAGCCTCTTCCAGGCTATGTGCACTGGCGGAACGAGGCATGTTCAAGCCAATTTTTATCATCAACTGGCGAAATTTTTCCCTGTCTTCGGCTTTATCAATAGCTTCTCGGTTTGCTCCAATCATTTCAACGCCATATTTGGTCAGAATGCCTTCGCGCACCAAATCCAAAGCACAATTCAAAGCGGTTTGCCCGCCCATAGTGGGCAAGAGTGCATCTGGACGTTCAATTTCAATGATGCGCGCTACTTCTGGCCACAAGACTGGCTCTATATAAGTTGCGTCCGCAAGTTCTGGATCAGTCATGATGGTTGCCGGGTTGGAATTCACCAAGACCACCCGATAGCCTTCTTCTTTTAAGGCGCGTATTGCTTGAGTCCCAGAATAATCGAATTCACAGGCTTGTCCTATGACTATAGGACCGGCTCCTAGAACTAAAATGGTTTTGATGTCGGTTCGTTTTGGCATGGTAGTAATAATCAAAAAAGTAGTCTGAAAAATAGCATGTTACCGATTTTTAAGTGAAGATTATACCAAAAAAAACAGACATAAGGCACACTCACTTTGTTTGAAGTGTTATAATCAGGAATTATTTTAAAAGTTAACCCTTCCATGCATCTGAAGCAATTAAAAATAGCCGGCTTTAAATCTTTCGTCGAACCCACCCATTTGCAATTTTCCAGTCAGCTTGTTGCGGTGGTGGGCCCAAATGGCTGTGGGAAATCCAACCTCATTGATGCCGTTCGTTGGGTCATGGGAGAGAGCTCAGCAAAAAATTTGCGCGGGGAGTCCATGGCGGATGTCATCTTCAATGGGTCTTCACAGCGGAAGGGTTTGGGTCAGGCTTCTGTTGAACTGATATTTGACAACAGTTTAGGCCGCCTGGTAGGTCCCTACGGGAGTTATGCTGAAATTTCGGTTAAACGAATCGTCACGCGGGTTGGGGAGTCTTCCTATTATTTGAACGGTACCCGTTGTCGTCGCCGTGACATCACGGATATTTTTCTGGGTACTGGGGCCGGGAAACGGGGTTATTCCATTATTGGACAGGGCACTATTACTCAATTGATTGAAGGCACGCCTGAAGAACTGCGCGGCTTTCTTGAAGAGGCAGCCGGTGTGTCCAAATACAAAGAACGTCGGCGTGAAACCCTGCAACGCATTGAATTGACAAGAGACAATTTAACCCGACTTGCGGACATTCGTGAAGAATTGGACAAACAATTAAATCGCTTGGGGCGTCAAGCCAAGTCTGCGGCTCGTTATTATGAACTGAAAACACAAGAGAAATTATGTAAGGCTGAAATTTTAGCTCTTAAACATCAAGATCTCATGAAACAGCAGATCCTAAAACAACAAGAGCTAGTCAAACTGCAAGTGCAACTCGAAGAACAACAATCCTTCATCACCCGTGCTCAGCTGGAAGGCGCGGTTTTAAGCGAAACCATTCAAACAACCAATGAACACTGGCAGCAATCTCAGAATGCTTTTTATAAAATGGGCACCGACATCGTACGTCTGGAGGAAGCCATCCAACAACAGGATAGGGAAAAAAAGCGTCTAGAAGAAGACAACTTGCAGCTTCAACAAGAATGGGATCGGGTACAAGGACAATTCCAAGAAGATCAAACTGATTTGGAAGCTCGTTTGCTCAAGGTTCAGACTTGCGAAGAACGTGTGCAAAATTTAACTTTTGAATTGGAGCAGAAACAACTTCATTGGCAACATGCGGAAAATTCACACAAAGAGTGGGAACGATTGTGGCAGGAATTCCAAAATAAAGCGCATGCAATTCAACGAGAATTTCAAGTCACTCAAGTGAATTGGCAGCACATGGAGACTAAACGAAAGGATTGTATGAGTCGAATGCAAAGGCTGACTATGGCACAAACCTCTATTTTTCTTGCTGATTTGCAAACAAAACATCAAGATTTAGAAAAAAAACAGCAGCAATGCCTTGCAGACCAAGAAATGGATGAAAAGCAGACAAACCAGCAGATTGATTGCATCAATCAATTGCGTACAACCTTGCAGGGTGTAAACCAAGGATTGCATCAGTTGCAGGATGATTTTCACTCCATCAACAGCGAATACCTCGCCTTAATCGCCACCCAACGTGCAGCAAGTTTGCGGACAAAAAAGTCAGGCATAGAGGCTTGGGCCGATAAACCAAGACTGGTGGACGTTTTTCAAATAGAACCTCAATGGCAAAAAGCCTGTGAACTGGTATTACATGATGCCTTGGGTGCTTATGTATTGGATGACTTGGACTCTCTTTGGTCCATGTGGGACGCTTGCCAAAATCAAGCTGAAAGCATAGTGACCTTAAGACCAGTGAGCCAAGCAGCCCAAACCTATCCCAGGCTGGTTGATAAAATGGACCAATTCATTCCAGCGGCAATGCCATTCTTGGAATCCATTTACATTGCCAAAGATGAAGCAGAAGCACTGCTTTGGCGGCCCACACTATTGGATCATGAATCGATTGTAACGCCTCAGGGATTGTGGTTAGGTAAAGGTTGGGTTAAATTCCCTGATCATAGGGAACAAAAGGAATTGGGACTTCTAGGCCGTCAACAAAAAATTGAGGAATTGTCAAAGCGTGTACAAGAATTCCAAAAAAAAATTGAACTCAGTCGTACGGAGCGAGACCAATTACAAAACCAATTGCAAACTCAGGAAAAAGAGCTTGAGCGGTCTCAATTGAATTTAAAAAACAGCACCAAGGCTTTAAACACGAATAAGTTGGCTGTTCATGAAGCCCAGCAAGCATTGAATCAGGCCAAGAAAGAAATTGAAAATTACGCCACAGACCTTGCCTTTTTGCAAAACGAATTGGAAGAAACCCTGATTCAATTGCAATCTCTTGAGATGAAACAAGATCAATTCGAACATCAATGTCAAGAAATTGAAAAGCAGCAAGAACGACATTCCAATGAAAAAAAGACTAGAGAAGCGGCTTTTGCCTGTGAACGCAGCCAAATGGAAGAGTGTCGAAATGCCAAGCATCAAGCAGAAATGGAATACGACAGAGAAATGCATGCCATCGAGAAACTGAAGGACAATATTCTTAAAGGATCTGACCGGTTGCAAGGATTGGAAGGTAAATTGGAGCAAAACGCATCAAGCCGGTTGCAATCCACCCAGCCCACTTTAGAACTCAAAGAACAACTGGCTGTTTTATTCGAAAAGCACCAACACCTGGAGTTGTCACTTCGAGAACTTCAAGACAATCTCAGTCAGTTAAAAATTCGAATGTCTGCCTTAGAAAAAGATAACCTCAATCATGCGGAAGAGATAAAGCGCATCCAAGAACTGATCGCAGAGATTAAAATGCAAGAACAGGCTTTATTGGTGCGTGCTCATTCCATTGAGGAATTATTGACCGAATTGGAATTGAAAGCAGAGGCTTTGCTAAGGACTATTCCTGCGGAGGTCACCCAAAGCATGAGGGAAGAGGAATTACTCCGTATTTCTGATAAAATTAGAAATCTAGGTGCGATTAATTTAGCCGCCATTGACGAATACGCTATGGAAAATCAGCGTAAGCAGTATTTAGACGCACAAAGCGAGGATTTGAGCCAAGCCTTAAGCACTTTACAAATTGCCATTGAAAAGATGGATAAAGAGACGCGTTTTCGTCTTGAAAATACTTTTGATGCAGTGAATACTGCTTTTAAGGCGCTTTTCCCACGTCTTTTTGGTGGTGGGAAGGCTCAGCTTGAATTAACTTGTGATAATCTGTTAGAAGCTGGTATTGTAGTAATGGCACAGCCCCCTGGGAAAAGAAATTCCACCATTCATTTGTTGTCCGGGGGCGAAAAAGCCATGACTGCAGTGGCTTTGGTGTTTGCGATTTTTCAGTTGAACCCTTCACCTTTTTGTATGCTGGATGAGGTGGATGCGCCCTTGGATGACGTGAACATAGGGCGCTTTTGTGACTTAGTAAAAGAGATGTCTCAATTCGTACAATTCTTATTCATTACTCACAATAAAGTGACTATGGAATTGGCAGATGATTTGATTGGAGTAACCATGCGCGAACCTGGGGTGTCGCGTTTGGTTACAGTGGATGTGAAACAAGCGGTGACTATGAGGTAAATTATGCAGGCAAATTGGAGTTTAATTCTTAATATTGTATTGTTGCTAGGCGTACTGGTAACCATTGGACTCTTAATGAACGCTAGGAGGCAACAGAATTTGATCCTGCCCAACCAAGGTAAGCCTTCGGTTGGCTCCATGGAGAAACCATCTTATGATCCTGCTTACAACGACGACATCATTGCTGTTCGTAAGATCAATCAAGCCGGTTTTTTAAAAGAGGATCACCCGGTTACCCCCCCACTTTCCAAAAAAACTCACCCCCCCAAGCTGCAAACGGAACCTGTTGTTAAATCCGAATTGGGCCGGGTGTCGTCTAGTAAAAACAAAGCGTCAGCACTTATGTTGTTTTTGTTGGCTAAAGAAAACAGACTTTTTGCAGGTTATGAATTACTACAAACGGTCCTTGCTGCAGGGCTGCGTTTTGGAGAAGATCAATTATTTCATAGACATCATCAGTCCAATGGCCAAGGGCCAGTTTTATGTAGTTTGGCGGCAGCTTCATCCACTGGCGTTTTTGACCTGCAGAACATCGGGGCCTTCAGTGTGCGAGGTTTGTGTCTATTTATGAATGTCTCAGACAATTCTGGTATCGATAAAGAACGTTTCTCCATCATGCTGGAGACGGCTAGACATTTAAGTGAAGGCTTGGATGCTCATTTACTGGATGATCAACAAAAACCCCTAACTGCAGAACGCATTGAGCAGTATATTGAAGCATTACAGACTGAGGAGTGTACTGCATGAATTTAAACCAAATCGCTTCTCTGTTTTCGCAAAAGGAAGAGTTCACTAAGCCATCTTCATGCACTGACCTTAATACGCAGGGTGCGGAGAGAATGGATGCTTGTGATTTAGTAAGCGGTCTGTCTTCAGACATTACTGGGGTATGCATTGACAGTCGTGTGTTGCAGCCAGGGAATTTATTCGTTGCAATCCAAGGGGAACAGTTTGATGGTCATGAATTTGTCCATGAAGCACAAAAAAAGGGGGCTTCAGGCCTTGTAGTGAATCGTATCGTGGATGGAGCTCGAATCCCACAATTTATTGTGCCTGATTCGGTGCAGGCATTGGCTCAAATCGCTAGTCACCACAGAAAAAACATGCATTGTCCGGTGATTGCTCTGACTGGAAGTAATGGTAAAACCACCGTAAAAGAGATGATAGCCGCCATTTTACCACCCCCATCCCATGCCACAAAAGGCAATCTAAACAATCACATTGGAGCACCATTAAGCGTTCTAGAATGGACTAACCAACATCGCTACGCCGTTTTTGAATTGGGTGCGAGTCATGCCGGTGAAATTGCTCATACGGTTGCCGTCGTTCGTCCGGACGTTACGCTCGATGAATAATATTGCCCCGGCACATATTGAAGGTTTTGGCTCCATCGATGGCGTTGCAGTGGCCAAAGGAGAAATACACAGGGGCTTAAAGCCATCTGGAACAGCAATAATCAATGACGACGATTCCTATGCTCATTTTTGGGATGAAATGCTCGTGGATAAACAGGTTATTCGTTTTTCAGCCACCCATGCTGCAGACATTTATGCTCAGAACGTAAGTCTAGATGCTCAGGGTCGTGGGCATTTTGCTTTGATTACGCCTAAGGGCACAGTGGAAATTGAGTTGCAAGTTCCAGGCTTGCATAATGTACAAAATGCATTGGCTGCGGCCGCATGTGCTTATGCGGTGGGTATTTCCATACAAGACATTCAAGTGGGTTTGTCTCAGTTTACTGGGGTCAAAGGTCGAATGACTTTTTTAGCAGGAAAAAATCAATCGGTGGTGATTGATGATACTTACAATGCCAATTTACGTTCGGTGTTAACTGCCTTGGATTTGTTATCCAAACGACCAGGGAAAAAAATATTTGTTTTTGGTGATATGGGTGAGTTGGGCGCATGGACCCAGCAACATCATCAAGAAGTAGGATTGGCTGCACGCAAATTAGGTATAGATAGGTTGTTTACTTGTGGCCAGCACAGTGCATTGGCATCAGAAGCATTTGGAGATGGGGGTAGGCATTTTCCTTCCCAGGCCGATTTAGTACAAATTGTGCTTGGAGAATTGGAGTTGAATAGTACTGTCTTGGTGAAAGGCTCTCGCTCAAGCGCCATGGAAAAAATTGCTTATCAATTGATGAATTGATAAAGGGGTCTGTGATACTCTTCGTGCTTTTGTTGTAAGTTGGACCTTAATCAGGTGGGCATGACTCGCCTTCAACTTGAGCCAGGCCCAATTTACCATTATGATTAATTAAGGAACAATAATGCTCTATTGGCTAACGCAGTTATTTCAAGGACAGTATCATGCGTTACGAGTTTTTCAATATTTAACCTTTAGGTCTATTTTAGCTTCTTTAACGGCACTCATGGTGGGTTTGTTGTGTGGACCTCTCATGATTCGTTGGTTGCATAAGATTGCAAATTGGCCAAATGGTTCGCGATGATGGCCCACAATCGCATTTAGTCTAAAAGCAGGAACTCCGACCATGGGAGGGGTTTTGATTTTATTGGCGATTACAGTCAGTTGTTTGCTTTGGGGTGATTTACAACAAACGGGTTTATGGCTTGTCTCTATTGGTTACTTTAGGAAATGGTTTGGTGGGTTGGGTGGATGATTATCGCAAGTTGGTATTAAAAAACAGCAAAGGTTTACCTGCACGTTGGAAGTATTTTTGGCAATCTGTGATTGCTTTATTGCTGTAATTTATTTATATCATGCATGCCAGTTTACCAGTGCATACTCAGTTAACTGTTCCTTTTTTTAAATCAGTCACCTGATGGAATTAGGACTTTTATTTCCTATTCTTGCCTATTTTGTCATTGTAGGGAGCTAGTAATGCCGTCAATTTAACCGATGGATTGGATGGTTTGGCCATTATGCCTATAGTCATGGTGGCTGGTGCTTTAGGTATTTTTGCTTATGCGTCCAGCAATGCGGTTTATGCACATTATTTGGCAATACCTTTTGTTCCCAATACAGGGGAGTTGACTATATTTTGCTCTTCCATCGTGGGCGCGGGCTTAGGTTTCCTTTGGTATAACACGTTATCCTGCGCAAGTTTTTATGGGAGATGTTGGTTCTTTAGCGCTTGGGGCTGCCTTGGGTATAGTTGCTGTGGTGATGCGACAAGAATTGGTATTATTTATCATGGGAGGGTTATTTGTTATTGAAACACTTTCTGTTATTTTACAAGTGGGATACTTTAAAATCACACACGGTAAGCGCTTGTTTCGTATGGCTCCCTTGCATCATCATTTTGAATTAAAAGGATGGTCAGAGCCTAAAATCATCGTCGATTTTGGATTATTACTGTTGTATTAGTCTTATGCGGATTGGCTACTTTAAAACTTAGATAACACAAGGTGCATCCATGAACTTCCTTATATTTAGTTGCAGGTTTAGGTAAAACAGGGCTGTCCATAGCACGTTACTTGCACAGAAAAAATAAGCCGTTTATAGTCTTTGATACGCGGGCACAAGCACCTGGTCTTAGCGGAGTTTACAAGGCAATTTCCAAAGACCCCTGTTTACCTTCAAACATTTCCCAGAATCATTTAATGGATCGAGTTGACGGATATCATCGCCAGTCCTGGCGTGTCTCTTGATTGCCTTATTTAAAAACAGCAATGCAAAAAGGCGTGGCGGTCTATGGTGATATAGAATGTTTGGCTCGTGAAATAAGTGCCCCAGTGGTCGCGATCACAGGAACGAACGGTAAATCAACCGTCACCACTTTGGTTGGGGAAATGGCTAAAAAAGCAGGATTTAAAGTCGCAGTCGCAGGCAATATTGGTTCTTGCGTCTTGGATATGCTAGAGGATGGCAACCAATACGATTTGTGGGTTTTGGAATTATCCAGTTTTCAATTGGATTTGACGCATTCATTAAAACCATCCGTTGCAACCATACTCAATGTCACCGAAGATCATTTGGACAGGCATCATACTCTAGAAGCTTACATTAAAGCCAAACAACGCGTTTACAAACAGGCTAAGATGGCTCTATTTAATCGCGAAGACGAGGCCACGGTTCCTGTAGTGGAAAAAAACGAAGAATTGCAAACGATTTCCTTTGGAAAAAATCCGACTGAAGCACCCAATTGGGGTCTTATTAAAGACATGGACACCCTTTATTTGGCAAAGGGGAGCATACCTATTTTAGCGGTGGATTCTTTATTGATTAAAGGGGTTCACAACTGGATAAATGCTCTTGCGGCTTGTGCTTTAGCTGAATCCGTAGGCGTCCCTACAAAAGCGATCCAAGAGGTGCTTCAAACTTTTTCTGGATTACCGCATCGATGTCAATGGCTTCGAACTTTAGATGCGGTGGATTGGATTAATGATTCCAAAGGCACCAACGTCGGAGCAACCCTGTCTGCAATTAATGGGATTGGCGGTTCCATGACAGGTAAAATCGTTCTAATTGCTGGCGGCCAGGGGAAGGGTGCTGATTTTAGGGAACTCAAACAAGTTTTGATCGATTTTGTCCGCTCCATCGTGCTAATTGGTGAAGATGCGGATATCATAGCAGCAGCTCTTGCCTCGACAGTGCCCATTACGCATGCTCCTAGTCTTGAAAAAGCGGTTGTTGAGGCAAGGGCACAGGCCAAGCCCGGAGATGTGGTTTTGTTATCGCCTGCTTGCGCCAGTTTGGATATGTTCCGTGATTTCAATCATCGAGGTGAGGTCTTTATGTCTTGCGTGAATGGGTTATAACATGATGCGACCAAGGCATTTAAATCAATGGGGTAAACCCATCAGTGGTCCCATATCCCTTTATGATAAATGGCTCATTGGAGCCGTTTTTGGTTTATTGATCATCGGTTTGATGATGGTTGCTTCGAGTTCTGTGATGATTTCGACCAAATATTACCATCAACCCTTCCATTTTTTAATTAGGCAGGCCTGTTATTTATTTACTGGTATACTCATTTGCTTTGGTTGTCATTAGGACTGACAGCAGTCTTTGGGAAAAAATTTCATTACCCATGTTGGCTATTTGTTTGTTCCTGTTGTTTATTGTTTTAATTCCTGGGATTGGACGCACAGTAAACGGTAGTCGTCGTTGGTTAGCCTTTGGCCCAATCGGGATACAAGTATCAGAATTGGTCAAGTTGACTCTGATTTTTTATTTGTCCGGCTATTTGGTGCGCCAGCAACAATCCGTCAGCGAAAGCATTTTAGGGTTTATTAAACCCATGATGATTTTGGTTTTCATTGCCGTGTTATTATTGCTAGAACCGGATTTTGGTGCCACAGTAGTCATTTGTGGCTGCGTGATGGCCATGCTTTTTTTAGCCGGAGTAAAATTACGGTATTATATAGGCTTGATGATGGCGGTGATTGTCGCATTGATTGGTTTAGCCATTTCTTCGCCTTATCGAGTGGCTCGATTTACGGCCTTCCTCGATCCTTGGGCTGATCAATACAACAGTGGTTATCAATTGACCCAATCCCTCATTGCCTTTGGCCGAGGTGGGTGGTTTGGTTCGGGTCTTGGAGAGAGCATCCAAAAATTATTGTATTTGCCCGAAGCACACACCGATTTTTTATTTGCAGTTTTAGCCGAAGAAATGGGTTTATTTGGTATAATATTAGTAATAAGTTTGTATGTTATTGTAGTAGCCAGAGGTTTAAGCATTGGCTACGTAGCGCACACTCAAGATCGCTCGTTTGCCTCATTTACTGCCTATGGCTTGAGTTTTTGGTTGGGTTTGCAAGCCGCTATCAACATGGGCGTTAATGCGGGGTTATTACCCACTAAGGGCATCACTTTACCTTTATTAAGCTATGGTGGTGCCAGCATGGTTATTAATTGTGTGGTAATAGCTTTACTATTGCGCATCGATCATGAAAATCGTTGGCAGTCTTTGGGCTTAAGAACGCTGAGTAGTTCTAAATAGTTTGTTGAATCGTTATAATTAGACCGGCCAACTTGTGGTTGTTCTTCTTAAGGAGAAATTTTGAATAATTCAGGACCTTTTTTATCCTCAAGGATGGGGCGAGTGGAGCAAATTCATTTTGTTGGAATTGGCGGAGTGGGCATGTGCTGGTATTGCCGAAGTATTGCATAACCAAGGCTATCGTATTACGGGTTCAGACATTAGTCAAGGCAATGCGGTATCGCGCCTTAGAATCTTTAGGCATCCCAGTCTTTATTGGTCATCACCAGGATAACATCAAAGGGGCGGATGTGGTGGTGCGATCATCGGCAGTGGATGCAAACAACCCTGAAATCAAGGCAGCCAGAGAGTCGCTGATTCCAGTGATCCCAAGAGCGGCAATGCTGGCAGAATTAATGCGTTTTAGGCATGGCATTGCTATAGCTGGTACTCATGGGAAAACCACGACCACGAGTTTGGTGAGTAGCTTATTGGCTGAAGGCGGCTTGGATCCTAGCTTTGTAATCGGTGGCAAATTAAACAGTTGCGGTGCAAATGCTCAGCTTGGGAAATCTACATATTTTGTCGTGGAAGCAGATGAAAGCGATGCGTCTTTTTTATTTTTAAAGCCCATGATGGCTGTGGTTACAAACATAGATGCCGATCACATGGAAACTTATGAGGGTGATTTCAATAAGCTCATCACGACTTTTCTTGAATTTTTACATCATTTGCCTTTTTATGGCTTGGCGGTAGTCTGTATTGAAGATGCGGAAATTTGCCGTATCCTCCCACTCATTCAACGACCTACTCTAACCTATGGATTTAAAGAAGAAGCCCATTACCGTGCAATCAACTGGACTCAAAAGGCGATGCTCAGTGAGTTTACAGTGCTAAGACCAGAACCAAAACCTCCATTAACGATTCAATTTCAATACCCAGGTCGTCATAATGTGTTGAATGCCTTAGCGGCAATTGCTATTGCCACTGAATTGGGAGTGGATGACGATTCGATTATTCGCTGCCTGCAAAAATTTCAAGGGGTTGGTCGACGTTTTCAAATGTTGGGAGAACGACAATTTGAGAATGGTTCCGCCATTGTAATCGATGATTATGGTCATCACCCACAAGAAATTTTATCCACCATTGATGCCTTTAGACGGGTTTGGCCTGAAAGACGGTTAGTGCATGTTTTTCAGCCGCATCGATTCAGTAGAACACAATTCCTGTATGAACAATTTGTGAATGTGTTGAGTCTTGCTGACGAATTGTTGTTGTTTGACATTTATGCCGCGGGAGAATTGGCCATTCCAGGGGTGACCAGCGAAGTCTTAGCTGAAGGCATTCGCACTAAAAACAAAAGAGTAACGCTTGTGAATGAACAATCCTTGTCATCCAGATTGGATGAATTCATCCGAGAAGGAGATGTTATTTTGATGCAAGGTGCCGGTAACATAGGGCAAATTGCGATTAATTTAATGAAAACAGAGCGAGAATCTTTGTGAGTCCAATGGATAAAGATTTGAAAACAAGCTTGGGTACGGTACTTTATAACGAGTCACTGGCAGAATATACTACATGGCGCGTTGGGGGTAAGGCCGCTAAACTGTATAAGCCCCTTGATTCCACCGATCTCAGTTTATTTTTATCGCAATTGCCTGCGACAGAGCCCATTTTATGGCTGGGTTTGGGATCCAATTCTTTGATTCGAGATAAAGGATTCTCAGGGACTGTCATTTTGACTCAGGGTTGTTTAAAAGAAATGACTTTATTGGATTCGCGAAGCATTCAAGTCGGTGCCGGCGTCTCTTGTGCCAGTATGGCTCGCTTTTGTGCGCGCAATCATTTGTCTGGCGGGGAATTTTGGGCAGGCATTCCTGGTACCATGGGCGGTGCCTTGCGTATGAATGCCGGCTGTCATGGAGGAGAGACCTGGCAGTTTGTCGAAGAGGTCCAGACCATGTCGCGTAATGGGGACATCCGAGTTCGTAAACCCAAAGAATTCGAAGTGGCTTATAGGCATGTCTTGGGGTTGGAGGAGGAATGGTTCATCTCCGCTGTGTTTAAATTAGCAGCAGGTGATAAAGAGAAATCTTTACAAGTGATTCGAGATTTATTAGCTCATAGAACCAGCACCCAACCCACCAGCGAATACAATTGCGGATCCGTTTTTAGAAATCCTCCTGGACATTTTGCGGCAGCTCTGATTGAATCTTGCGGTTTAAAAGGGCATCGGGTCGGAGGGGCAATGGTGTCATTGAAGCATGCTAATTTTATAATCAATCATGAAGGTGCGGCAACTGCTGCAGATATTGAAGCCTTGATGCAATTGGTGCAAACTAAAGTACATGAGCAAACAAAAATTGAATTAATACGTGAAGTTCATATCATTGGAGACGTTTAATGTCTGAACACATTAACTTGGTTTTGCTTTATGGTGGGAAATCGCAGGAACATGAAATTTCTTTAATTTCTGCAGCTTCCGTATTAAGGCATTTAAATACAGATAAATACCACATCATCCCCGTAGCGATGGATAAAGACGGTCAATTTCATTTGAATCAATATGAGGATTTACTTAGCTATAAAGAAAAACTTCCCGTAACCACCAAACAATCAATAGTCTTAGAAGGGTTTCGATTTACCCGTAGAAGCCCAAGTTGTATTCCCCGTAGTACATGGCCCTTTGTATGAGGACGGTTGCTTGCAAGGATTGTTGGAATTATCAGGGCTTGCTTATGTAGGATCCGATGTTCTTTCCTCAGCGATAGGTATGGATAAAGACATAGCTAGACGCATCGTATGTGTCGATGGGTTGAAATCGGCAGGCTATAAATTATTATCCTGGCATGCCAATGCTGCTGAAAAGCAGCAATTTTGCGCAGAAGTAGTGCGGGAATTCGGTTGGCCTTTGTTTGTGAAACCGTGTTCACTGGGCTCAAGCGTGGGAATTCATAAAGTAAAACAGATGGATGAATTATTGACCGCGATTGAAGATGCCTTGCGCTATGATGATGAAATTTTAGTTGAAGAATGCATCAATGGTCGAGAAATAGAATTGGCTGTTTTGGAAAACACCTTGCCTTGTGGTAAGCCTAGAGTCAGCATTGCTGGAGAAATTCGTGTAAATCACCCAGATGGCTTTTATTCTTATTCTGCAAAATACATGGAGAGTGAACAAACCGAACTGATTATTCCAGCTCCGATGAATACCTCACTCCAAGAGCGGTTAAAAGAGGCAGCCGCGGATATTTTTACTCGATTGAAGTGTAAAGGTTTGGCCCGTGTAGACTTTTTTATAAATGAAGAACAAAATGAGATTTATTTTAATGAAATAAATACTTTGCCTGGCTTCACCTCGATCAGTATGTACCCTAAATTATGGCAGGCATCGGGATTGTCTTATACTGATTTGTTGGATGCCTTAATTTCTATTGCTTTGGTTCATCAAAACTGTCGTCAACATTTAGTGACGAATTACTTGTGAATGCAAAACCTCAACACAATGGTTTGAATGGCTTGCGCTTTGTGGTGGTGCTATTGGTATTAATCATCAGTGGTGTGTTTTTGTCAGGTCGGTTGATTTATTTGTATTTAGGGGATGCAAAGCGCTTCCCAATTGCTACGATTCGAGTGGCTGCAAGTTATCAACACGTCAGTCATGAGGAATTGGAAGCGATTTTGACAAAACACGTGAATGTGAGTTTTTTTTCTCTATCCGTGAGTAGGTTACAAACAGAGTTAAACGAGATAAATTGGATTGATACGGCTTATGTGGAGCGAGTTTGGCCTGATACTTTAAAAATAAAACTTGTGGAAAAAAAACCAGTTGCACAATGGAATGGAAGTCTGATGACCGAGACGGGAAGTAGGTTTCAACAAGGACCCAATCATTTTGATTTGGATCTGCCGAAACTTAAAGGCCCCCCATCTCAACAAATGGAAGTCTTACAAGTTTATAGAAAATTGAGTAAGATACTACAGATATATGATTTAAAAGCCACTGAATTGCATTTAAGCGAGGATCAATCTTGGGTATTGATTTTGAAAAATCGATACTAAAATTTACTTAGGAAAGAAAGAGTTAGAGTGCAAGGTTGCGGCGTTTTTGTAAAGCATATCCGGCGATATTTGCAGAAAAGGCAGATCAATTGGCTAGGGTTGATTTGCGTTATCCACGGGGTATGGCAGTACAATGGAAACAACAAACGGAATAATAATGGCTAAAAAAATAGAAAAAAATATTATTACGGGTCTGGATATTGGTACTTCAAAAATCATTGCCTTGATTGGTGAGGTAGGAGCCGATGGGGCAATTGAAATCATCGGCATGGGTCGACATGCTTCCCGTGGTTTAAAACGTGGTGTGGTAGTAGACATAGAAGCCACCGTCAATTCCATACAACGTGCGGTGCAAGAAGCCGAGCTGATGGCCGGTTGTGAGGTCAGAACAGTGTATGCTGGGATTGCTGGAAGTCATATTCGCAGTTTAAATTCACATGGCATAGTGGCTATTCGTGAAAAAGAAGTGTCGCAAGCGGACATTGAACGAGTCATTGATGCTGCCAAAGCAGTAGCCATACCGGCTGATCAAAAAATTCTACATATCCTACCTCAAGAATTTATTATTGATCATCAAGGCAGTATTCGTGAACCGATTGGTATGGCAGGGGTGCGATTGGAATCTCGAGTCCATATTGTCACCGGGGCAGTTAGCGCTGCTCAAAACATAGTGAAATGCGTTCGTCGTTGCGGCTTGGAAGTCAATGACATCATTTTAGAACAATTGGCTTCCAGCCATGCTGTCCTTACAGAAGATGAAAAAGACTTAGGCGTTTGTCTAATTGATATAGGTGGTGGTACAACGGATATCGTTATATTTTCTGAAGGCGCAATTCAACACACGGCTGTGATTCCGATTGCAGGAGATCAAGTGACCAATGACATCGCCATGGCTCTACGCACGCCCACAAAGTCTGCAGAATCAATCAAGATTAACCATGCCTTTGCTTTAACTGAATTAGCCAACTCAAACCAAATGATTGAGGTACCTAGTGTCAGTGATCGGCCTGGGCAGAAAAATTTCTGCAAAAGCCTTGGCTGAAATAGTACATGCACGTTATGAAGAATTATTTTCATTGGTACGCAATGAATTGCATCGCAGTGGGTTTGAGGACAGAATTGCTGCGGGATGGTTTTAACTGGTGGCGCATCCAATGTGGGCGGTGTCGTTGAACTGGCGGAACTCTGTTTTGAAATGCCAGTAAGAAAAGGTTGCGCGCACTACGTATCCGGTTTGACAGAAGTGACAGAAAATCCTTCTTTTGCTACCAGCGTTGGTCTTTTACTGCACGGGGTACAAGCAGCAGTACGAAATAAGTTATAAAAAACAAGCAAGAATTGATAATGTCAAAGGCATGTGGTCTCGCATGAAAGAATGGTTTCAAGGTCAATTTTTAAAAATTTAAGTAATATTTACGATTGAATGCGACAGTTTAAGGGGAAATAGGGTTATGTTAGAGTAACGGAAAATAATAATAATAATAATGCGGTGATCAAAGTAGTAGGAGTCGGGGGTGGTGGTGGCAATGCAGTGGAACATATGGCTGAATGAAAATATCGATGGTGTTGACTTTATTTGTGCCAATACAGATGCTCAAGCATTGAGAGGATCCAAAGCAAAAATTCATATTCAATTAGGCGATGACTTAACCAAAGGCTTAGGCGCTGGTGCCAATCCTCAAATCGGGCGTGAAGCCGCTGAAGAAGATAGGGATCACATCCGAGAAATTCTAACAGGTGCGGATATGGTTTTTATTACGGCTGGCATGGGCGGGGGAACTGGAACCGGTGCGGCTCCTGTTTTTGCTGAAATCGCAAAAGAACTTGGGATCTTAACCGTGGCGGTGGTTACTAAGCCTTTTTCTTTTGAAGGCAAACAAAGAGCATTAGCTGCTGAAGAAGGAATTCGACGTCTAGCAGAAAGTGTGGATTCCTTGATTACCATTCCAAACAATAAATTACTCAGCGTACTTCGGCAAAAATATTAGCTTATTGAATGCATTTAAAGCAGCAAATAATGTGTTACTAGGTGCTGTAAAAGGTATATCCGATCTTATTACGCGTCCTGGTTTAATTAATGTAGATTTTGCTGACGTTCGCACCGTGATGTCAGAGATGGGAATGGCTATGATGGGTACCGGAACTGCTGTCGGTGAGCAGAGGGCCAGAAAAGCTGCAGAAGCGGCCATTGCTTCTCCTTTATTAGAGGACGTGAATTTCTCTGGTGCTCGAGGGATATTAATCAATATCACTGCTGGCCTAGATATGTCCATCGGAGAATTTGAGGAAGTGGGTGATGTGGTTAAAGAATTTATTTCCGATGATGCTACCGTTGTTGTAGGAACAGTAATTGATCCAGAGATGACAGAGGAAATGCGTGTGACGGTAATCGTCACAGGCCTGGGCGAAGTACGCGGACGTCATCAGTCTCAACCATCATCATATAAGGGGCGTTTGGTGGACACTACAAAAATGGATGGTACAGTAGACTACCGTCAACTTGAGAGACCCGCAGTCATGCGTAAGGCACAATCATCAGTTCATTTGAAAACTGAAAGGGCAACCACCGAAACTGCTGCTGATGTAGATTATTTAGATATCCCAGCTTTTTTAAGACGTGAGGAAGAGGGCATACCCAGTTGATTAAGCGTCCAATATTGTGTAAATTTAAAACTAGACTAGCTAAGAAATTGTTGCTAGAATCATTGCATTTTTGCGTGCTAAACAAAAGGGTGAGCACTGAATGAATCAACAAAGAACTCCTAACACTGAAATCCAAGCTACAGGTGTTGGATTGCATTCAGGTGAGAAAGTGCTTTTAACTTTAAGACCTGCTCCTGTGAATACAGGGATTGTTTTTAGAAGAGTGGATCTATCTCCCGTAGTCGAAATTCCTGCATCCTATGAGTATGTAGGGGATACCATGCTTTGTACCACCTTACATCATAAGAACGTTAAAATTGCTACAGTGGAGCATTTATTATCTGCTTTGGCCGGTTTGGGAATCGATAATGCTTACATAGACGTGAATGGTCCCGAGTTACCCATTATGGATGGAAGCGCTGCTCCTTACGTGTTTCTTGATACAATCAGCTGGTATCAAAGTGCAAAATGCAGCTAAAAGATACATTCGTATTCTCAAAACCATTCGTATTGAAGAGGCGAATGGGAAATACGTTCAGTTTAAACCCCATAATGGTTATAAGGTATCTTGTACCATCGATTTTGATCATCCTGTTTTTAACGAAAAACCACAGACCTTAAGTTTTGATTTCTCGGACACTTCCTATGTTAAAGAAGTATGTCGTGCAAGAACCTTTGGATTTCTTTCGGATTATGAGAAATTAAGAGAATCCGATTTAGCCAAAGGAGGTAGTTTGGACAATGCCATCGTGGTGGATGATTACCGTGTTCTCAATGAAGATGGTTTGCGTTTTGCCTCAGAATTTGTTGCTCATAAGGTTCTTGATGCCATAGGCGATCTTTACTTATTAGGTTCAAGCTTAATAGGTGCATTTGAAGGATATAAGTCCGGTCATGAATTGAATAACAAATTATTGCGTGAATTGATGGTAAGGCAAGATGCATGGGAATATGCCTATTTTGAAGAAAACTGTTCTCCAGCCTTGCAACCTGAGTTTTATCCTGTAGAAGCATAAAATGAATCGTTGTTCTGGTTGTCTGTTATCATCAGTTAAATAAACAACAATCCAAATGAACTTGAAAAGGATTTTAAATGAAAGTAATGAAAGGGTTTTTTATTTTTACTTTTTTCTGCACGGTTGCTGTCTTTGCAGAGTCTGCGGATGTTGCACAAAAAGATGAACTTCAGAAAAAAGCACTCCATTTGGATTGGATGAATACCAAAATATCCCCAGCCAAGACTTTTACACCTATGCCAATGGTACCTGGCAAAAAAACAATCCCATTCCTGCGGATTATTCTTCTTGGGGTACTTTCAATATCGTCACATGAAAAGGTGCAAGAAATCGTTCATCAAATCCTGATAAAAGCCTCTCAAGATACTAAAGCAAACCCAAAGGCAGTCCTACACAAATGGTGGGTGATTTTTACTACAGTGGTATGGATGAAGCCAATATCAACCAATGGGCATCTCGCCATTGAAGCCAGAATTTGAAAAAATTGAAAAAATGACGTCAGGAGATTTAGCAACTGAATTGGCTTATTTGCATTCCATTGGCGTCAATGCTTTTTTTGGTTTAGGTAGCATGCAGGATTTCAAAAAAAGTACTGAAATGATAGGAGCTGTTTTGCAAGGGGGGTTGGGTTTACCTGATCGAGATTACTATTTAAAAGATGATGCTAAATTTAAGCAAATTCGCGAAGCGTATTTGGATCACATGGCTAAAATGTTTGAGCTATTAGGAGACAGCCCGGATAAAGCGGCTTTGGAAGCTAAAACGGTCATGGCGATTGAAACTCAATTAGCAAAATCATCCATGTCGCAAGTGGAACAACGCGATCCTCATGCCATCTATCATATGATGGATAAAAAACAGTTGAATGAACTCATGCCCAATTTTTCTTTAACAAAGTATTTCAGTGCACGAGGTCAGGGGAAATTGAAAACAATCAATTTGGCCATGCCTAATTTTTTTAAGTCGTTGAATGAACAATTAAAAATCATACCACTGGCTGATTTAAAAACCTATTTGCGTTGGCATTTATTGGATACCTTTGCTCCTTATTTATCTAAGCATTTTGTCAATCAGAATTTTAAGATGATTACTGTACTTTATGGCACAGAAAAAATACTTCCCGCGATGGAAACGAGTGGTTGCAACGGAGAATGGCGTCTTTGGATTTGCTATAGGTAAAATGTATGTGCAAAAATATTTTTCTGAGAAATCAAAACTGGAAGTGTTGGACATTTTAAAGAACATTCGTGCCGTATTGCTTGAAGATATTAGTCCACTTTAAATTGGATGACCCAAGAAACACGTGATGCAGCGGTTAAAAAATTAAAGTTAATGGAAGAGCGAGTGGGTTACCCGAGCAAATGGTGGGATTATTCTAAATTAAAAATTGATAGAGGGCCTTACGTGATGAATGTCCTGAGAGGCTATCAATTTTTAAGTAATAGAGATCTGAAGAAAATTGGTAAACCTGTAGATAGGACTGAATGGGGCATGACTCCGCAAACAATAAATGCTTATTACGATTCATCCATGAATAATTTGAATATTCCTGCAGGAATCTTCAACCTCCTTTTTTTGATCCAAATGCTCCAGCTGCTTTAAATTACGGATCCATTGGTTTTATCACAGGACATGAAATGACTCATGGTTTTGATGATCAAGGTTCACAATTCAATGACAAGGGTAACTTACAGAAATGGTGGAAGCCTGAAGATTTAGCTAAGTTCAAACAAGCTACCCAATGCATCGTGGATCAATATTCAAATTATGTCGTGAACGGTGGGGATTTGCACGTCCAAGGAAAATTGGTTGTTGGTGAAGCAGTTGCAGATTTAGGAGGACTTATTTTAGCATTTAAAGCCTTCCAACGTTCCAAAGCAATATAAAGACGCGAAAAACATCGCAGGATTCACTCCCGAACAACAATTTTTTCTGGGTGCAGCTCATATATGGGCAGTGAATAGAAGATCCGAACAAACCCGCAATCAAGTCACCACAGATCCTCATGCCCCCGATCAATTTCGGGTAAATGGAACTTTTGTAAACATGCCTCAATTTCAAAAGGCATTCTCCATCCCTGATGGGAGTGAAATGGTAAAGAAAAATAGGTGCCTTATCTGGTGATTTGGATCATGTTTTGGAATCATCCTTCCCAAGCAACCAATCCACCTTGACTTCCAGCTCTGAAGCCAAGTCAGTGAGTGCAGGATCATCGGCATTGATGATTCCATTCAACATGGCTTCAGCCTTAAATTTTGGCATTTTCAATAACTTAGAAAGAACACCTATGCGTTCTGGAATGACTTCCGGAGCGCCTATGTTATCAAGTTCTTTATTCAATCGTTCTGAAAATATTTTATTTAGCATGAGGTATTCCTAAATAAAGTTTCATACAACCATTCAATTGATATAGCATATAAATGTAGATATGCAAGAAATATAAACCTATTTTAGGGGAGGATATGAAAATAAGCCTTTTGCTGATTTGCAGCGTATTGTCATCCACTTTTGTTGAAACGCAGTCGTTTGGCTCGATTAATGAGCTGTTTTCGATCATCCAGGCCGAGTTGGCATTGGAATTGATGAATCAACTGCCGTCATAATGTAGGCGAATGAGTCGTTTGAAGTCTTAGGTGTAAGTGGAGTGGTAGTGATTGATCCAAGAAATGCTAAAGTAAAAGTTAACAAAAAGGATTAGAGGTTAAAAATTTAAAACTGCCTTAAAGTGGATATATTTTACGCTTGTAAATTTGCACTCGTTTAACTAAAATCGAGTCCTTTTTGTGCTATTTCAATGATGGCTTCAATCCAGAGCTGATTATAATTTAAGGAGGGAATTAAAGTAAACCCTTCACCTCCTTGTGAAATCCATTGTTTTTTACCACGTAATCCAATTTCCTCGAGTGTTTCAATGCAGTCGGTCACGAATGAAGGACAACAAATACAGAGGTTTTTGACTCCTTTTGAAGATAAGTCAGTCAGCTCTTCCTCAGTATAGGGTTGTATCCAAGGGGTTTTACCCAATCTGGATTGAAAGGAAGTTTTGTATTGAGTGGCGGTTAAATTCAACTTTTTTGCAAGTAAACGACTCGTTTGATAGCATTGTGCTCTATAGCACTTGGAGTTCAGAGACAGTTCTTCTGAGCATGGGTGAGGGCATATTTTTTTACAGTCACTCTTTTGCAATTGTCTTTCGGGGATTCCATGGTAACTGAAAAGCAAAAAGTCATCCGGTTTTAGATGTGTTTTAATAAGCTCAGCTTGTGCCTTGATGTAAGCAGGATGTTGATAGAACTGATTGATAATGGTTAGGGATGGAATGATTTCTTGGGAGTCAAGATGATGCAAACTTTCTTCTATTGCTGAACCTGTGGCTGCAGAAGAATATTGGGGGTATAAAGGCAAAACGGTTATTGATTCACACTGCTGAAGCTCATTCAATGCATCCGCAATGGATGGTTTGCCGTATCGCATGCCAAGAACAACTTTCAAATCCAAATTCACTTTTTTTTGTAAATGCATGACTAAAAGTTGACTGTTGACTAACAAAGGTGATCCTTCCTTTGTCCAAATCGATTGATAGGCCTTAGCAGATTTTGGAGCTTTAAAAGGTAAAATCAACCCATAGACCAATACATGGCGTAAAGGGGCGGGTATATCGACTACACGCTTATCGGTAAGAAATTTCAGCAAAAAACGTCGCACATCACAAATTTTCGCACTGTTTGGAGTACCTAAATTTATGAGTAACAAACCACGTTTCATCTTAAGTCCGACTAAAAAAAAATTGAGTCATTATAACTTAGATGAAGCTTGATAGTAATGGTTATTGCAATTTAGCAAAAGCTATTCTGCAACTTGTTGCCCACCATTTTCAACGCTGACGTTTGAAGCATGAAGCCCACGTTCACCATTGGCCACCTCATATCGAATGATTTGCCCTGGAACTAGAGTTTTGTACCCTGTGCCTTGAATGGATGAGAAATGTACGAAAATATCATCACCCCCGCCCTCAGGTACAATAAAACCCCACCCTTTAGCATTATTAAACCATTTGACTTCTCCTATAGCCATGAAATCCTCCTTATACCAAAGCTATATTAATCGTCGATGATCTTTACAAACCATCGTTGGAACCAGTTCATCCTTAAATAACCATTGATTTACAAACCTATTTTCAATAGTACCATTCAACATAACGCAAAATGGGATCATTACTCAATAGATTTATTAAAAATATTTCAATTCTTAAGAATCCCTTAAGGTATTTATGTTATCTTTTAATTCATATAATGTTTCAATAAGGACAGGATGATGGCCCGAGATATTAAAGTTTTGACTAGTACTTCTAAGATGTTGGGAGAAATGGGTGCTCAGGTGAATAAAACGGATAAAACCACTGGGATTCAATCCTCTTTCGATCCAATTGTAAATCAAATCAATGACTCCTACTCGAGTCCTAAACCCTCCTTAACCCCAGATATGGGTGAGCTTCTTACCAATATTCTTAATATGCCACATTCAAAAAAACCTTCTCCTCTAGACAAATAATCAAATCATCTGATTTTTAGCTAAAATTTAAGCCTGAACAGATGCTTGCCAATAAATTTCGGTGTATACTTTACTTATAATCCTTGAATAATTTATGAAATTATGGCTGGCACTTTTTCTCCCACAAGTCATTGGCGCGATTCTGCACGAAGCCCGCGTTTCTTTATAATTGATGCCAGAGCCGTTTTTCCTGTTTTTTTATTTTTAATGCACATTAGAATTTGGACAGGCATATTAGTATTAGTAACTACTGTGTTTTTTGGTATCATAGAACATTATGGGTTCACTGTGCCTGTGTTTTTAAGGTGGGTGCGAAATTTTTTTGCTGGACCTTTAAAAATTTCCCAACCTTGGTGGAAATAAATGGAAAGAAACCTCAGTCAATGTATGGCCACAATCGCAGCCAGCATGAATGCCAAATTTTACTTGAATGATAGGTTTGTCAGTTTTGATGAAGTATTTTCCGATACTGGCTTGTTACCAGCCATTACCAAACGAGCGGATCAATTGTGTTCCTTATGTTTGGGTTATGGGTTAGGAGCTACCTATGATGAGACCGAAGGGGCTTTATTAGGTTTACGCGTTTTGTTTGATGACGTTACCCCCAATGTATTGCGCTTGTTATGTATGACGGATGTCATCAGTGAATTAATTCAAGGCGGCCCGAGTCGAGACTATACACCTCTGGATGAACTCATGTATGATTAATGGATTTTTAATGAATTGTAAAGAACTCGAAAGGTTTATAAATCCAGGGTCTTTTCTACGATTTGTTTTGTTACACTTAGCAAACAATAAGAAATAAGTTTTGGAGTTGTAAGATGCAAGAAAAAACATACGATTATACTTTATTTAAGAGACCTGCCCAGACTGCAGAGACTAAAATACAACCATTATCACTCGCTGCTGCTGAGCATGGTGCTGGTTTAGTGGGTGATAATTTAGAGTACGCGACGAGGCTGTCCACATAAGCAAAAGCGAAGAAAACAAAAATTTAAATCAGTGGGGTGTGACTACCTTAGAAGGTTGCAAAACGAATATACAGGATGCTATCCGAGGTAATTTATCTTTTGTAAAAGATGCATTACAAAATTTATCTTTTGCAGATGATAAAAAAAATGCACTACAAGATGAATCACACAATGAATTAAAAACTGGATACACACCGGGCCAATGAGGGGGCTGAAAACCTTTATCCATGTTTGAAAAACCTTCTGTACTCAATTAGTAGCTAAACCCCTGCTCCACCTGCGGGTACCTTCTCCCCATGTTCTGGGGTGAAGGGAAAATGGGTCGCAATTTATATCAATTGTGAAGTAAGTTGAGAGTTTTCCTTTTACATAAATGATGACATGACTGAAAGACGTTTCTATGATGAACAAAACGAAGCGATTCTTAAGGCATTAGATGATGCCATAAAAAATGGGCCATGGGATAAAACCGAATTTTCTGCGGGCTATTGGTAAAAATTTAGATAACACTCGAGAAAATTTCGCGAATCAATTAGTTCTCATAGCCAGATCAACGTAGCTTAGAGATCTCATGTAGCGAATCGCGTGGCTCTAAGAAGCGGCCAGCAAGAAGTTTTCGTGTCTTTGTATTCATCGGATGGCACCAACTTCAGTCTTGGGAAAGAATCATAGCGAATCTGCCCCGTCAAATGACCTCCCGTCCTATTTATGCCGCTGAAGAACATAAAGAATGTAAAAATCAAAAGAAAATAAACAAAATGAAGCGTATGTCGCAATTTATATTAATCAAACCGACATTATTAGCACTGGCACGTGATAAACATTGACTGGATAAATTGGGAAAAAAATTAGTTGAGTTGAAAGATAAAACATTGAATTAGAAAATATTAGTCGTTTTATTCATCTCTCCGGGGTATATCAGACTGCAACACGGTCGATTAGTCAAATAAATTGAGCATTACGAAAGATACAAATTTCTTAAGAATTAGGTGTATACTTGAATTATAACCACTAAACGATAGTACTATGGCTCAACAACAACAGGATCAGGCTCAGATAATTCGATGGCGGCAGTGTGGATTACCGTATTGCTTTTTATTACGGTGTATTTAATTTGGAATTATGGACATAAGTATATTGTTTCCGTTGTATTTTCAGGTGAATATGGTTGCAAGCGAAATTGGTTAATTTATTCATTCGTGATCCTCTTTTAGCAAATCAAATTTATTTGATGCAAACCGTAGATCCTACTGCGGTGGATTGGAACCAATTGATGGATACACCCGTGACTGTTGGCGATTACATGCGTTATCCTGTGGTTCTTGTTTTGATCGTTTTAGCCATTATTCTTTATCAATCCAACATCATTCTGAAATTTCGTAAAACGCACAATATGAAAACCTTGCGTGCACAAGAACAATATAATTGGCCCGCAATTATGCCCGTGATTAAAGAAGATTTAGTGAGCAAGATATCAGTAAAGGACCTTGGGCAATGGCATTAACCCCATATGGAATTTGCTAGAAAACATCAATTGCTAAAAAAAGACGATGCATTATTAGATAATGCAATGCCAGGTATGGAAATGACTGCGGGTATAAGACGTGGAGATGCCAAACGCGTTTTTACCTTGCAATTGGTCCCTATTGGGATGGTTTTGAACACTGCACCCCACAAACCTATGCTCTGGCTGCTGTATTTATTGCGCGAATGAATCGAGATAGAGATGCTGCCAATAATATTTTAGAAATCATAGATAAAACATTCGTTCTAGGGAAACCTGATTTTTCCGTAGCAAGAGGCAGTGCTTAAAAAAATATGAAAATTCTGAATAGTACAGGAAATCATTGCCAAACATGCTTATACTTTAACCGTGATGGCTTCCTTGTTAGAGGGTGCACGCGATGATGGGGTAGTGCCTAGTGCAGAATTTTTATGGTTGAAAACCATAGATAGGCGATTATGGTATATGCTTAATAGTGTAGGGAGACAAACACCATATCCAGAAGTGGGTGGGCCTTTTGCCCATTGGCGTGCGGAAAAAGCAATGGGGCGGCGTTCTTTAGTGCCCATGATAGATGAGGCGATTAAAGCTTTAGAGATTGCCATCAAAGAAATGAAATTAAGCCCGCAAAATGCAGGAGTTAGAACCATGATGCGTGGTATTGATTCGCGAAATGAAATTGATCCTACCCTGCTGCTTAAGGGATACACGTACCTTTAGCTCAAAGAATTGTCGATTTTTTCTCAGATTCTACAAACATTGCCATTATTTGCTTAGTTTAGCCGCATGGCCTATTATTTTTCGTGAAATCAGCAACACTAATATGCTTCTTGGGGCTGGCTTTTTTATTTATAGTTATTCTCGCAAACAAAAATTACCTTTTCGATTGCCGCAAATTACTCGGGTCAAAGATTATAATGATATAAAACCAGGATTAATCAGCCCAATATTGCGCGTGGAATTGCTTTTTTTGGCAATGATCGAAAAACAGGTGAAGAACTTTGGTTTGCCAATGAGGACATGCGTACCCATGTTTTAATTTTTGGTTCAACAGGTAGCGGTAAAACAGAAGCCTTGGTTTCACTTGCCTATAATGCCTTGGTGCAAGGCAGTGGCTTTATTTATGTTGATGGTAAAGGTGATAACTCCCTTTATGCGAAAATTTTTTCCATGGTGCGCAGCATGGGGCGCGAAGATGATTTGTTGTTAATCAATTTCATGACGGGTGCGCGGGATATTATTGGTCCTCAAGAAAAACGACTATCCAATACCTTGAATCCTTTTTGCCAAGGTTCTTCCAGTATGTTAACCCAATTGGTGGTCAGCTTGATGGGCGGCTCTAGTCAGATCTGGTGATGGTGATATGTGGAAAGGACGTGCGATTAGCTTTCGTCGAAGCGTTGATGAAGATTTTAGTGTATATGCGTGATGAAGGGGCAATTCTTGTTGGATGCCAATACTCATTCGTAATTATTTTGATTTGAATCGTTTGGAAGCGATTGTCGTAGATAAAGTATTTCCCCGAGATGACCAAGAAAGCGTATCAATATTGAGATCATGTCCCGAAACTGGTTACAGATCCCATTACGAAACTATTTAAACAACTTGCCGGGTTATAATAAAGAGAAAAAAGGAAAACAAGTATCGCAAGTGTTGGAACAACATGGTTTTATTACCATGCAAGTTGACCCGAGTGTTCTCATCCCTTGCGGATACTTATGGCCATATTATTCGTACTAATTTAGCCGAAGTGGATTTCAAAGACGTGGTATTAAATCGACGCATTTTAGTGGTGCTATTGCCTGCTCTAGAAAAATCTCCGGATGAATTATCTAATTTGGGTAAAATCATTGTTTCCTCGTTAAAGGCGATGATGGCAGCAGGTTTGGGTGAAGAGGTCGAAGGTGATTATCGCGATGTGATCTAACGTAAACCAACAAATGCGCCTACGCCTTATATGTGTATCCTAGATGAATATGGTTATTATGCAGTTCAAGGCTTTGCAGTTGTGCCTGCCCAGGCGCGTTCTTTAGGATTCTCTGCTATTTTTGCCGGGCAAGATTTGCCCGCATTCCAAAAAGCTTCAAAAGAAGAAGCCGCCTCCATTGGTGCAAATACCAATATTAAAATTTGTATGAAACTCGAAGATCCTATTGAAACTTGGGATTTCTTTACCAAAACTGCAGGTGAAGCTTATGTAACTAAAGTGGATTCATTCCAAACCAAAGATAACAGTATGGCGAATACTTACATGGATAGTAAAAGTTCTTCTTTTGAAAAACGAGCGCGTGTCGATTTATTGGATTTAAAAGAACAAACGGAAGGTGAGGCGCATATTTTCTTCAAATCAAAAATTGTGCGAGCACGGATGTTTTATGCCAATCCAAAACCCGTTAAGCAACTTAAAATCAATCAATTTTTCAAAGTTGAACCTCCACCAGATGATTATTTAATGAAGTTGCAAAAACAATTGGTTTCTTTTCAGCAAATATTGAATAGTGGGGATTTAAGTATTAATAAAATGGTTGAAAATGAGGAAATCACCGCAATTACCAAAGCTCTGCGGGAATCTGACTATTGTAAGAGCCTATTGAGCGTGGGGTGGCTGCCTTGATTGCTTACCATGGTCATGAATGAGCCTGAGCCAGTAGAAGAATTATTGAAGAGGAAGTTGAAGGTGCCTTGACCATTTTCAGTAATTTAAGAATCAATCTGAATGCGCCTCCAATTTTAGCCAGTGATAAAGTTCAATTTGCACAACCCTTATTACCCATTAATGAAACTAGAAATCAAATGATGATGATAGAACGTTTAGCTGGTGCTAAGGATAAGTATGCTGGAACGGTATCCAATGAATTGATTAAAGATTTCCAATTGGCTACTAGCTATCCACCAGAAGAGAGAGACATTATAGCCCCAGATGTATTGACCAATATTGTTACAAATCTGTCCGAAAGATTGGCCAGGGAAAGAGAAAAGGCCATTAAAAAAAGTGAAGAAGAACCTCCAAAAGAATAGATGCCATGGCCGCATTGACTCCCACCAAACTTACCTCCCCAACTTCTTTGCATAATCGAAGGACTGGCGGAAAAGGGCGGAGAATTATTATTAGATATCAGATGATATAAGCCACATTTCTAGATGGTCTTTTTGAGATAATCCCAGATGAAATGCCATTAACCCGCATTATTCACTAGCATTTTTTTTTAATTCATTGTAACTTAATCATTAGTTATGTTATTTCTTACCCTGTAAGTTAAAATGGGTTATTCAGTTGATTCAATAAGTCTATTTTAAAGTTGGGGATAATGTGAAAGTTCCTTTGAGCAAGAACCTAGTCCAGATGATACAAATCATGGGCTTGTTAACTTTATTTGAAGTAAGCGCTTGTCATCGAGGCTGCTTTTTTATTGACGATGCGGTTCCCAAATTGCCTTGTAAGGTTAGAGGGGCTTGTGATGCTACCATCAATAATTACATTCATCAATTGAATAAAAATGGTATAAAAGTAATAACAATGGGACAAGCATATTTAATTAGCATTCCCGCATGCTTCTTATTTGATGATCAAACACCACATTTGACTCTGGCTTCTTATGGCTTATTGAATGAAATATCTTGTTTTCTGAAACAGTTTCGAAAAATAGAAGTAAACATCACAAGTTATAGTAGCTCATACGTTTCCTGTCAAAGAGAACATGCATTAACATTAGCTCGCTCGCGAGTAGTCGGTGAATACCTTTGGTCACAAGGAATTGATAGCCGGTTTATTTTTACATATGGTTTGGGTAGTGACAAACCCATTGTTCATGAGAAACTCGGTGGTGATCAATCAGCAAATGCCCGAGTAGAGATCACCTTCAGACGAGCAGTGGCATGAATAGAGAAAAATGGGCTAAGATAAAAAATAATAAAAATTACAATGTTCGTATTTTTCGTCGAGGCACCTCGGTCATAATGGTTATGCTAGTATTCATTTTTATATTGCAAATTTTAATTTTATATTTTTATTTAGGGCAACCTGAGCCAGATTTTTATTCAACCAATGGGGTTACAGAACCCATGAAACTTAGGCCCTTGGCTGCACCTAATAATACATCCGTTTTCTTGTTAGCACCTGATCCACCCATAGTCAATTTTGATAGGGATTTACCCCAATAAATAGAGGTTATTATGGCTGAAGATACCTTAGTCACTGTTGCACTAAGAAATAAGTTTTATAAAGACAGTCAGCGAAAAGTGATATTGTCCTTACTTATTGCGGTTGTGATTAATTTAGTGTTGTGCGGAATACTGATTTACATTATCACTCATCCTCCCGCTCCTAGATATTTTGCGACGAGTATTAATGGAAGAATAACTCCCTTGGTTCCATTAGATGTACCCAACCAATCCAATGCAGCTGTATTGCAATGGGCTAATCAGGCTGCGATTGCTTCTTTTACTTATAATTTTGTGAATTACAGAGATGAGTTGCAAGCGGCCTCTGCCTATTTTACGGAAGATGGATGGAAACAATTTCTTTCTTCTTTATCCGACTCGAATATCCTAGTTGCTCTTAAAGCCAAAAAATTAATTTCATCTGCTGTTGCAACTCGTGCCCCTATTATCTTAGATCAAGGGTTGTTGAATGGCGTTTACTCTTGGCGTGTGCAAATGCCTCTTCTAGTCACCTACCAAAGTGCCAGTGAATTTCAACAAACAAAAAATATAGTGACTTTGCTTATCACCAGAATATCCACTTTGACCACACCCAGAGGAATTGGGATAGCGCAAATAGTAGTTGCTCCTGAAACAGGCGGAGTAAATCAATGATAAAAAAGAAGTCTAACCCATTTATTAAATGCATTTTAATTGGTATAGCCTTTCTTTTGTCTTTTTTTAGTTATGCGGTGGAGCAACCCGATAATTCGCAACAAGCCTTGCAGCAATTAAAACAATTGCAACAACGCTTATCTCAAAAACAGCAGCCAGGTGGTCAGGCGGCAAATCCAAATGCTGCATCGGCTGCTACTGCGCAAAATAAATCGGAACCCCCACCTCCTCCCCCAGCCATTGTTAAGTCGGGTGAGCAACCAATCATCACCGAGAATGAAACTGCAATAATTGACAACAGTGCTTTTAAAGAAATGGCGAACACACTGTATCCCTTGAAACCAAATCAGATCATCCATTTAAAGCAAATGTACAATACGAATGAATATGCTCAAGCTTCAACTGCAGGTACGCCACCTAAACCAACTGCCACTTCTCAATTTGTCAATTTATCACCAGGGTCAACACCTCCGGTGATACGGTTATCGCAAGGGTTTGTATCTTCCTTAGTTTTTCTTGATTCCACTGGTGCGCCCTGGCCCATAGGGGCTTATGATGTTGGGGATCCAACCGCTTTTAATATTCAATGGGATAAAACCAGTAACACATTGATGATACAAGCTACGAAACTTTATAATTACGGGAATTTGGCTGTGCGATTGCGAGGGTTGAATACTCCGGTCATGTTAACATTGATTCCAGGTCAAAAAGCGGTGGATTATCGGGTGGATTTGCGAGTTGAAGGATATGGCCCCAATGCGAAAAGCATGCCCATGGAAGTAGGACTTCCTCCTTCAGCCAGTAATTTGTTACTGCATGTTTTAGATGGAGTGCCGCCTGCAGGAAGCTCACGTTTGGTGATCAGTGGGGGAAATGCCCGAGGTTGGTTGTTAAATGAAAAAATGTATATTCGAACCAATCTTACTATATTATCACCCGGTTGGTCCGCATCGATGACGAGCGCCGATGGTACGCATGCTTACGAAATGCATAAATCTCCGGTTTTATTAGTTTCTTGGCATGGCAAAGTAATGCAACTCAAGGTGGAAGGGTTATAAATAAATGGCTGGCAAAAAAGAAAATCTAAAATCACTTTTTACCAATACTCGAACTCGAGTGATTATTGTTTTTACAGCGATATTGCTTGTGTTGGCCGTTGTAATCGGCTTTTTAAAATTGCGTTCATCTACGGAGTCCCCGTCAGCATCTGCTGATATTGCTGGCGCGCCTCCTATTCAGTCTGTCCCTGGGGCCTTAGATCCCACGGCCCAATATGCAAAATTGCAGGAAGAACAAAACATTTCACAAGCAGCTAGAGCTTTAAAAACTGGCAAAAGCGCGCTCCCTACTTTGATCCGGACACAGGCTATAGGAGAAGGTGGCGGGGCAATTGGATCGCCTGAAGGTAAAACGGGAGTGGGTTTTAAAACCTTAGCCACTTCAGCTATGGAAGGTACTCAACAAAGTCTTTGGCTTCAATCCTTACAAAATTCAAACTGCAATAAAACCGCAATACAAGCCATTTTGGATCAAGGGGGACAACTCCCCGATTTAAAAGCCGGATGTACTTGTTTGCAACTAAAAAATAATGGGTATACCTTACAAGATCTTAAGACAGTTTGCGATTGTAAGGAACTGAAAGCTGCAGGATACTTGGCCAGAGACTTAAAAGAGGCTAACTTTACGGCAAGTAACTTAAGAAGTTGTGGTTATAGTGCCTGTGATGAACGCAATGCGGGTTACTCCGCTTCTCAAATGAAAGAGGGTGGTTATTCTGACGGTGAACTAAAAGGCTCTGGATTTACAGACGATGAGATCGCAAAAGCAAGCGGATTGCCTGCAAACATGACTCTGAACGACATTCGTAAAGCCGGATGCGAAGTGACCGCACTGGCTAAGTTAAGAAAAGAGGGCGTTTCGGCCGCCTTGATAAAGCAGGTTAATGGGTGTTCTGCGGAACAATTGAAAGCGGCAGGTTACACGGCTAAGGAACTTAAAGATGCAGGCTTTAGTGCGGGAGAGCTTAAAAAGGCTGGCTTTTCGTTAGATCAGTTAAAGGATGCAGGGTTTAGTCCCAAGGAATTAGCCGATGCAAAAGCAGGATTCATTTCTCTTGGGGCCAATGGTCGTATAACGGATTGCAGTGTTGACTCCTTAAAAAAAGCAAAAGCAAGTGGAATCTCGGCACTTGAGATTAAACAAACCTTGGGTTGTTCAGCAAAGATTCTCAAAGATGCGGGGTACAGGGCAAAAGATTTAAAAAATGCAGGCTTTAGTGCCGCTGATTTAAAAAATGCAGGTTTTGATGCAAATGCATTGAAGGATGCTGGGTATTCAGCAAAAGATTTATATAATGCCGGTATTCCTGCAAAAACCCTAAAAGATATGGGGTATAGTTTAGGCGACCTCAAAGACACAGGTATCAGCGCGGCTGAGCTAAAAAATCTAGGCTTTACTCCTGCCCAACTCAAAGCCGCAGCGTTTGATGCCAAAGCTTTAAAGGCGGCTGGCTTTTCACCAGATGAATTGAAAGGGGCGGGTTTCAATGCAAAAGATTTAAAGGAGGCTGGATTTACAGCGGATGAATTGAAAAGAGCTGGTTTTAGCCCTAAAGATTTGAAAGACGCCGGATTAATAGCAGAGGAGTTGAGACGAGCAGGTTTTAGTCCAAAAGAACTAAAAGATGCCGGGTTTTCAGCAGCTGAATTAAGTAAGGCCGGTTTTAGTCCAAAGGATTTAAGAGATGCTGGATTTTCAGCAGACGACTTGAGAAAAGCCGGCCTAAATGCAATTGCACTAAGAGAAGCAGGATTTATTACCGATCAAACTCAGGTCGCAGGATTGGCTGGGGTTGCAGTAGCTGGAGCTAAGAAAACCCCTCAGGAGATAGAGACCGCGGAAAACACTAGGAAATTACAAGCCATCCTTGCAAGACAAACTCAACAACAATCTCAACAACAGGCCGAAGCCAAATACCAACAAAAAATTCAACAAAAATCAAATGCGATGCTAGCAGCAGCAAATCAAGCTTTGCAAGAATGGAAAAAATTCAATCCTCAGCAATACGTACCCGGGAAAGAAGAAAAGATCCTCAGATCAGACGCTGTTGCTGTGGGGGTTCCCTCAGTAGTAATGCCTCCTGGGCCACCTTTACCTCCTGGTCCAGGGGTTGTCGTATCCACAGCCAAACCAATAGTAAAGACTGGAGATATATTGTTCGCTGTTATAGATACTGCGGTCAATACCGATGAGCCAGGACCTATTTTAGCCACCATCGTGTCAGGTAGGTTGAAGGGATCAAAACTCATTGGGAGTTTTAATTTGCCACCGAATGCAAATAAAATGGTTGTTTCATTCAATACCCTATCCATGCTCGGGGCACCCAGAACGACGTCGGTATCCGCATTTGCCATTGATCCCAACACGGGTAGAACTGCTTTATCCAGTAGAACGAATCATCACTATTTAATGCGATATGGTTCCTTGTTTGCCTCCTCTTTCTTAGAAGGATTTGGCAATGCATTTCAGGCAGCCAATACTGCGATAACAATCGGTGGCACTGGTGGGGGAAATAACATCACGGTGCAAAGTGGTATTGGTCAATCTGCATTAGAGAATGCAGTCATTGGTTTAGCTACGGTTGGTAAATCTTGGGGACAGCAGGCACAACTCCTTATGAATAGACCTACTACAGTTTTGTTGTGCGCAGGTACTGGTATCGGTGTTTTGTTTACTCAAGATGTTTCCTTAGGTTAATGAATGGCAGAATAACTCATGATAGATAAAGATTCAGATAACGACGAATATAAATTTGTGGAATCGGAATTTCAAAGCGATAAACCATTGGAAGATTCATCAGCAGATGCAGGAACTTCATCTAAATTTGGAACCTATGGAGCGGCTTTTTATAAACCAAGTGTTAGAAGAAATGCGATTATAGCCATAGGTTTAGTTCTATTTTTGTTCCTTCTTTACGAATTATTTTCGTCTAAATCAAAACCAAAGATTGTTCATCCGTCTCTTCCCGCTGCAGAGGTTCCTTTACAACCTACGACTACGGCTGCAGAAACCCCAGTGAATGCACCCACAGTGCAGCCAGCTGATCCTGATTTAAAAGAAAAAGTTGCAGCAATTGAAACCAATCAACAAAGCGTTTCTTCCCAAGTGACTTCAGTAAGTCAACAATTAGGCACAGTCAATACCACTGTGAATAATTTGAACGATGAGGTCAATAAACTCAATCAAACCCTCTCCAATTTAGCAAATCAAGTTGAAAAACAATCACAAGAAATAAAAATCATATTGCTTCGTTCAAGACCAAAACCCATGCGAGTCAATATGATTCCTGAAAGTGAACGCATCGTGTATTTTATTAAGGCAATAATTCCTGGTCGAGCTTGGTTAATCGGTTCAAATGGTTCTACACTTAGTATAAGGGAAGGTATACGCTTAAATGGTTATGGGGTTGTCAAATTAATTGATTCTATTCAAGGCCGAGTCATAACCAGTTCCGGGAAAATTATTCGATTTAGTCAAGACGATAGCTGAGGTATGAAGTATGGCCGATTGCGAAGGTATTTTTTGTTCGATAACAAATCAAATAGATTTATTAAAAAATATTTCTGAATCCGTTTATCCACTTGAACGTCTGGTCACCGGAGCTGCTTATTTGATTGGTTGCATGTTTTTATTCAAAGCAATTTATAGTTTAAAGATTTATGGCGAAGCGCGTTCAATGATGTCTAGTAGTACCAGTGTTAAAGAACCCATTGTTTACCTGGTGGTGGGAGTAATGCTTATTTATTTTCCAACAGCTTTGTCCATCATGTTAAAATCTACTTTTGATGTCACCAATCCACTTCAATATGCTCCAACAGATAGTAAAAATATACCCATTGATTATCTATTTGGAACGGGGAGTTCAATAGGCAGACCTTTGGCCATGTTGATTCAGTTGATCGGTTTGATTGCCTTCGTGAGGGGTTGGGTATTAATTGCACGATCTGCCTCTCAAGGGCAACCGCCAGGTGGTACCGGTAAAGGACTGGTTCATATTTTTGGAGGGATTTTAGCTGTTAATATTGTAGGAACTTTACAAATGATTAATAATACTTTGTATGGTTAATTAAGACTAAATATGAAATTAGAAGACTAAATATGAAATTAGGAGAAATGAGTGAATAAAAATAATAATAAAAAATTTAATTATAAACATATATTGGTACAAATGGTGAGTTTTGGTGTGTTCTTTTTTTTCTTTCAAGACCTTTTAGCTCAAGATGCTGGCGGAGGAGGTGGAGGAGCTCTTACCATTGGTGGCATGGCTGATCAAATAACAAATTCATTTAAAAATTTGGCAAAATTAATTACTGCTGGTTCCTATTTAGCTGGTTTAGGATTTGCTGTAGGCGCCATCATGAAATTCAAAGCACATAAAGACAACCCCACTCAAATTCCTATTGGAACACCCATCGCCTTAGTATTTATTGCTGCTGCTTTATTGTTTCTACCTACTATTTTAGGTATGACGGGGCAAACTATGTTTGGAACTAAAGGTTCGACAGCTACTCCGAAAGGCACGATTATTTCTTAAATTTCTCTTGGGTGGATTAGGGGCTTAGCAATTTATGAATTGTTTTACAACCCTTACCACGCTTACGTTCCCGCTCCCGCGTTTAAATCGTGGGGGCTGAATGAACTGTCAACATGCCCTACTCTTATAACCGTGTTGACTTAAAATATGAGCCGAAAAACATATGGTGGATACTAATCAAGACAAAGAGTTGAAATTAATGGCCACGGCAGGATCTTGGCGTTTGTATTCAGCTCGAAAAATTGATGAACGTTTTAAAGAGTATGAAAAGAAGGTTCTTCAAAGGGATCGTTATACTTGTCAATTTTGTGGATTTCAAGCACGCTTATACCAAGAAGTTGTTAATCTAGATAATGATTATACCAACAATAAACTTTCAAATTTAGTCACCGCATGTTGTTTTTGCGCACAATGTTTTTTTATTGAATCCGTTGGGGTGGGTGGTTACGGTGGAGGTACATTGATTTATCTACCGGAAATGACTCAACCTGAATTAAATAGTCTTTGTCATGTCTTATTTTGTGCAATAACCAATGATACCGGATATAAAACAAGCGCACAAAACATATATAGGAGTTTTAAATTTAGATCTCAACTTGTAGAAGAAAAATTTGGTGAGGGAACCAGTGATCCTGCAATATTTGGTCAGCTATTAATTGATGCGAATGTAACGGATCCTGCGGTTAAAGAACAATTATTTAAAAACATTCTATTATTGCCTTCAAGAGCTAAATTCCGTAAACAAATTGAAAAATGGGCTGCCAGTGCTTTAGAAGAAATTGCAGATTAATAGGAATAATAAATTAGGGGCACCGGATGGCGAATTGGTACGAATCTTTTTTGAAGGCGTAGATACTTTTTTTGCTTGGTTAAGTACCTCCCTAAAGCAAACCACAGAATCGTACATTGATTTGGAAACAGCAGACAGTCCGACTGTATTAGTCAATCATGATGGTCCTTATTGACTATATTGACTGTGGAAGGAATAACGGCCCTTGCTGGTGCAGATGAATTTCAACATTTGGTTGAAGGTCTTACAAACTCCTTTCAAACGGCCATGCGTAGACCTGGCCATGCACTGCAAGTTTATTTTAGTCATGATAAACAAAACATAAAAAAAGCAATACAAGATATTTATGATCCTGCAAAAGGACGGCTGAACGTTTGGAATTGAATCTAGATGATTTATTTGAAGAAAGAGTGAATTATCTATCCTAATATTGTGCTGAAGAACGGCTTTATTTTGTATTAATTACGCGCCCATTCAATTTATCCAGTGATCAATTAAAAGCGGCAAATAAAGCCAAAATGAAGTTTTTAAAAGAGAAAAAAATCCCTCCTTTCAAAAACACTCAGACCGTCTTTGCAGCAATTCCAGAATTACGTGATACTCATGATGCTTATGTTCGTGCGGTGATGAATGATCTAAATACTTTGAATATTTTAGCTCGGGTTTTGGAAGTGCATGAGGCAGTTTATGCCATTCGCATGACGCTGATCCAGATTATACTGCAGATGATTGGCGAGCCACACTGCCGGGGATAAAATTCCAGTGAGAGAAGTGAATTGTTTTAATGGTGATCCTTCTGATTTATTATGGCCTTCATTAGCCAAGCAGGTCATACCTCGAGATGCCGAAGCCATGGATTTGCGAACGGTCAAGGTAGGAGAAAAAATATATTCTTCTGCCTTCATTGATTTATTTCCAAAGGATATAAGACCATTTATCAATTTATTTTCTCGAATATTACCCACGCATATTCCTTGGAGAATTTCCTTTTTGATCGAAAGTGAAGGATTGGATACGATCAAACTAAAGGACTATTATCTGCAATTTTAAGTTTTAGTTCTGCTCAAAATCGTTTGATCAGTGATTCTGTGAATTTATTAAAATACTTACAACTGAACACAGATGAAGCCATTGTCCGCTTGCGCGTTGTGGCCACAACTTGGGCGTCTGAAGACAATCTACCCTTACTTAGGCGTAGGCAGTTCAGAATTAGTTAAGGCAATTCAAGGCTGGGGATCAACGGATGTGTCTGAGATATGTGGGGATCCGTTTGCAGGCTTTGTTTCTACTATGTTAGCCACTACATGAATAGCGCTGCGGTGGCCACTGTTGCCCCTTTAAGTGATGTCATACCATGTTACCGATTACTCGGCCAGCATCGCCTTGGAAGACTGGAGCTCTATTGCTTAGAACCCCGGATGGTAAACCTTGGCCTTTTCAGCCAGGATCATACCGAACAAACCACTTGGATTGATTTGGTTTATGCCCGCCCAGGTTCTGGTAAATCCGTATTATCCAATGCACTGAATTTAGCCTTATGTTTATCCGGAGGGTTAATTCGTTTACCTCGTATTGCAATCATTGATATTGGTCCTTCGAGCAGTGGTTTGATTTCTTTATTGAAAGAAGCTTTACCCGCTTCAAAGCGTCATTTAGTGGCTTATCATCGACTTGCGAATGACTGCCAGAATATTCAATCAATCCTTTTGATACCCAATTGGGATGTCGCTATCCTACTGCTTTGGAGCGGTCATTTTTAGTCAATTTCATGACTTTATTAGCGACTCCTCTGGGTGCTGAAAAACCTTATGATGGTATGGCTGATTTGGCAGGTATGGTTGTTGATGAACTATATAAAAGCATGGCCGATGAATTCAATCCCACTCCTTATGCTCCGGGTATCGAAGACTTTATTGATAGTATTTTGGAAGAAATAGGTTTTGTGATCGATTCCAAATCCACCTGGTGGGAAGTGACCGATTCACTTATTTTCTGCAGGATTTATCCATGAGGCCATGTTGGCTCAACGCTATGCCATGCCTTTGATTGCTGATGCTGCATCCATTTGTAGAACTCCTGCGATTGAAGATTTATATGGAAAAGTAACAGCACCTACAGGCGAATCTTTAATCAATGCTTTTTCAAGAATGATGTCGGGTGCTGTGCGCGAATACCCAATTTTATCTCGTGTCACTAGTTTTGATATTGGGGATGCGAGAGTGGTATCACTTGATTTAGATGAGGTTGCAAAAAGTGGTGGGGATGCGGCCGATAGACAAACTGCAGTGATGTATATGTTGGCGCGTTATGTATTAGCAAGGCATTATTATTTAACTGAAGAGAGCATTAATTAATATTCCTGATCAATATAAAGAGTATCATAAACAGCGTATTTCAGAAATTAGAGAAGATCATAAACGAATTGTTTATGATGAATTTCATCGTACTTCCAAATCCGCTGCAGTGCGCGATCAGGTGATTATGGATATGCGGGAAGGCCGTAAATGGAAAGTGCAAATTGCCTTGTTTTCTCAAGTCCGTAGAAGATTTCGATCCCATCATGATTGATTTTGCAACCTCTATTTACATTATGGATGCAGGTCCTTCTCAAGCTATAGAAAAAACAACCAATATATTTGGATTATCAGAAACTGCAAAAATTGCGTTACGGACCCGAGTGCATGGACCCAAAGAAGGTGGAGCAACCTTTTTAGCCCAGTTTTCTACCAAAAAGGGCGTTAATGTCCAATTACTCACATTGACCTTAGGCCCCGTGGAATTATGGGCATTTAGTACCACAGCTGAAGATGCCTCAGTAAGAAATCATTTGTACAGACATCTTGGACCTGGTGAAGCAAGACGTCTTCTGGCTGTGTTGTTCCCTAATGGCACCATCACTAAGGAATTAGAGGCGCGTTTATCTGCTATAAAAGCGACTGAAGGTTTGATTGAAGATGGGGTAAAAGAAGGGGTTACTATACAGTTAGTGAATGATATCTTAGAGGCTTATGCAAAAGATCCAAAAATTAAAGCCTTACCTTCTAAGGTAAGATAATGACCGTATAGCCTTAGCCGTTAAAACGATGCCTGAGGCTGATTGGTTTCGCTTTTTTTTCTATGAATTTGATGATGTTGCCTGCAATATTAATACCGGTAGCCTTCTCTATGCCCTCAAGACCTGGGGAGGAATTAATCTCCAAGACTAAAGGACCATGATTGGATCGAATGATGTCAACACCAGCAACCCTCAATCCCATGGTTTTAGCGGAACTGATGGCAATGGCTCGTTCTTGAGGGGATAATTTCACTTTAATGGCCTTACCACCTTGATGAACATTTGCACGAAATTCCCCTTCTTTAGCTAATCTTTTCACGGCCGCTATCACTTTATCCCCTATCACAAAGCAGCGAATGTCCATTCCTCGTGATTCTTCAATGAATTCTTGTACCAAAATATTGGCATGCATTTCTTTAAAAGCATTGATGATACTCACAGCAGATTGATGGCTGTCTGCTAAAATCACCCCTTTACCTTGAGTTCCCTCCAGTAGCTTAATCACCAAAGGTGCACCTCCTACCATGTGTACCAAGTCTTCGGTATCATCTGGAGATTGAGCAAAACTGGTTAAGGGCATGGGGATGCCTTTGCGAGCTAGCAATTGTAAAGCACGAAATTTATCTCGAGACCGCGCTATCGCAATGGACTCATTCACAGTATACATGCCCATGGTCTCCATATGGCGTAACACTGCCGTCCCATAAAAAGTCGTGGATGCGCCAATTCTTGGAATTACTGCATCATAATGAGGCAGTTCTTCGCCGCCTCGATAATGAACCTTGGGATTAGAAGCCGCTACATTCATATAACAATATAATGGATTGATGACATTCACCACGTGCCCTGCCGCTTCACCTTCCTCCTTCAATCGTTGATGAGAATACAAACGCGGGTTAGTGGCTAAAATTGCGATTTTCATGTATTAAAAATTCCTAACTAAACAAAATAGAATTAAGAAACCAGCAACATATAATCTTTTGCTAATGAGTTGGCCTGATGAGGCAGGGTAAAGAATGCATTCAATTGGCCTTTAGGATTAAACAACATCACGGCACCGCTGTGTTGGATGTCGTATTGTTTGGAATCAGATCCTTTATTTCTTATTTTTTGCGAAACAACACCCATTTCACGAGTCATTGCTTCAATCTTTTGCTCATTGCCTCTAGCAGCAAAAAAACTTGGATGAAAAGCATGCACGTAATGTGCCAATTTATCCAAAGTATCTCTTTCCGGATCGATGGATATCATAACCACCTGAGGCAAGTTTAAATTTTTCTTTTCAAGAATGCGATACATTTTACCGAGTTCTGCCATGGTAGTTGGGCAAAGATAACCGCATTGAGTAAATCCAAAAAACACAAAAGTCCATTTGCCTTCAAGCTTAGAATTATCGAAAGGCTTTTGGTCTATGCCTTTCAAATGGAAAGGTTTTATGGTTCTGGAGGGGTTAAGATAAGTGCCGTGAAATTTCGCCAGATTCACATTTTTTGCAAGATGGTATTTTTGCGATATGAAAATACCGGCAAATAATCCCAGCAAACCTACTAAACAAACCACGGTGAGCATAATTGAGTTTTTCTTCGAAGACATTTGGATTCCTTACATGTAATGATCAATCAACAAAAATAAAAAAAGCAGCATCAAATACGAAATTGAAAATTTAAAGGTTTGCATCGCAACCGTTAACTTTTCGCTAAAATACAATTTATGAGACCAGTATAAGAATCGCGCCCCAAGCAACAGAGCACCCATTAAATAAAACCAAGAACTCATTCCCACCAGGAAGGGGAGTATGCTGACAACGACCAACAAAATGGTATATAAATAAATATTCAACTTGGTAAATTCAATACCATAAGCGACGGGTAACATGGGGATCTTCGCTTCTTTATAATCTTCTAAACGATAAATGGCTAAAGCCCAAAAATGAGGGGGGGTCCAGGTGTAAATAATCAATACCAATAACAAGGCTTGAGGTGCTAATTGATTGGTCACTGCAGTCCAGCCCAGTAGGGGAGGAGCTGCCCCTGCCAAACCACCTATCACGATGTTTTGCGGTGTGGCTCGTTTTAAAAAGCCAGTATAAATCCCAGCATAGCCAATCAAAGTGATGAAAGTAAGCAATGCAGTTAATTGGTTAACCCAAAGATCCAAGGTTACAAGGCCCAGAACACCTAAAATGCCTGCAAAGCATAAGGCTTGAGTGACACTCACTCGACCGTGAGCCACCGGTCTTTTCTTGGTTCTGGCCATGATGGAATCAATATGCCGGTCCACTAAATGATTGATTGCTGCAGCGGAGCTTGCGCATAAAGCGATGCCACTAAGGGATGCAAAGACCAAAGACAATTCAATCCATCCAGGAGCTGCTAAATACATGCCTACCACCACGGTTAAAAGCATGAGCAGAACCACTCTGGGTTTACATAATTCGATGTAATCCTGAACACTTTGCCAGAATGATTGTTTGATAACAACGGATGACATGGGATCTTCCCTCTGAATCATTTCTTGCTCCATTCTTTTCTTATCCCCATCTCATAAGTAAAAAAGAGGGTACTAAACACGGTGGCTAAGAGTAGGGCTGCAACACCATTGTGAGCGACAGCAATGGAAATGGGTAATAAGTAAATCACATTCAAAACGCCTAATAGAAATTGGATTAACACCAGGGAGATCAGCACCAAGGCAGCAATCTTTAGAGGCCCTTGTCTAGTCTTGGATGCAATCAATGATGCGATCAATACAACATAGGTTGCAGTGATCACAGCACCAATTCGATGAATGAATTGAATGGTCATGCGTACTTCATTATCCAGCACCCCACCTTGATAATTGACTCCTGGCATAGAAAACAAATTAAATCCTTTGACAAAATACAAATGCGGCCACCAAAGGCCATTGCAGGTTGGAAATCCGATGCAAGAAATTCCTGCGTAGTTGGAGCTGACCCAGCCTCCTAAGGCTATCTGTAACAAAACGATAAGGCAAGCCAATCGCAACCAAGGACGCCATTTGGGTAAATCGGTGCAATGAAAGTCTGAGATTTGAATAAAAAAACGAGTTAAGCAAGCAAAAATAAGCATTCCGCCTAACAGATGTGCCATAACCACCACGGGTAACAATTTTAAAGTAACGGTCCACATACCCAAAGCCGCTTGAAAAATCACCAAAAACAACAAAGCCACCGCAAGCCGCCGGACGGATTGGCTTTCATTTGCATGCTTACGAAAAACAGACCACCCAATGAAGACAATTAACAGAGCCAAAGTGCCTGCTGCATAACGATGAATCATCTCTGTCCACGCTTTTCGACTTTCAATGAGAATTTTGGAAAATTGAGTTTGTGCTTGTTGCAAACTGTCTGCAGCTCTTGGAAGGACCATACGCCCATAGCAGCCAGGCCAATCCGGGCAACCTAATCCTGCATCCGTAAGACGGGTATAGGCGCCTAAAAGAACCACTATTAAGGCTAAAAAAATGGCAAGTCCTACCACCTTGCGTAATCGATGGTGTTGCATTTTTAGTTTACTCTCTCTTATTTCTAGTTGTATTCAATAATAGTTTTAGATCAGCGTATAGGTCTTTAGACTTAAATCCAGAGGCATAGCCAAGGATTAAATAATCTTCAGGGTTTGCAATAAAGACTCTGATTTTAGGGCCTAAATTAGCTATTTGCTTGCTTTCATTGAATGATAAAGCATTTACAGATACGTTGTTTTGCTTTAATACAGAACGAACATTATCCTTTAAGGGTGGTGCCTGAAAGTCAAGAAAGAGCCATTCATCCACCTCATAAAAGTGTCGTCCTAAAGCCAAGCGTATTCTAGATAAATCGTTTAATTGTTGCAAACAGACTGTATCGCAGTCACCGGACTGCCAAAGGATGATCTTCCATTTGTTTTGTTTGCCCATCGTTTTTAAACGCTGTGGCTGTTTAAACAAAATCCCTTTGTTGACTTTGGAAGCACCTAAAAAACTGGGGTGCTGATAAAAAAAATAGGCCGCTATGCCTGGAGCGATAAACACCAAGGCTAAGCCGATTAAAATGCAATGATTAAGAAATCGCTTGTTCATTTGCTCTCTTCAGATTTAATGCGATGAATAATATTAAAATGGCAAAAGCCATCGCAAGCCATTGAAATGCATAGGCTAAATGCCGCTCCGCGGGCATAGACACAATGGGCCATTCTCGTACAAACCCATTTTCAGCCTGTTTATCCAGGCGCATGATAAACGGATAGACCTTTTTTTGCAAAATTTGACTGATCAATTGGGTATCGATGTTTTCAATGATGGCCAGGTATTTATTCTTTATTTCTACATTGGACCCAAGAAGCCAGTTATTTTTACTTGGAAAATAAACGCTGCCTTGTGGATAAACGAATTCTTTGGGTGTGTGTACTTTAGGAAATCGAAGACGGGTGCTATCACCGAGTAACCAGCCTCTATCCACTAGCAAGATGCTTCCATCCGTCAGCAGTAAAGGCGAAAGCACGTCATAACCAAATTGGTGTTGTTGATGTTGGTTATCGAGTAAAAATACATTGCTCAGAAAATGACCGATAAGCTTTATCCTTTGGTACTGATTGGGTGGCCGTTGTTGTGCATTCCAGAGAACAGGATCTTTTGTCGCTTGAATGTGTTCTGCTTGAATCATTGATCTTTTTTCCGCGGCCCTTTGCATTTGCCAATAGCCTAAGCGAATGAATAAAGTCATGAACAGAGTTGTTGCAATAATTGTTAACCAACTAGGGGTGAAACGTAAATTAAAACAGGTTAAACTAGGCATTGTTTATCAGTTGCTCAATGGGTTAGAAACGCAGCTAATCCCACTTGGCATTAGCAATTCTGGGAGTATAACAAATGATTACTAAAATCTTTATCATTTTTGTGATGATACTCATCGCAATTTCTTTAGGATCAGGCTTAATTTACCTTATCCGGGATTCGGGTAATTCTAAACGAACAGTAAAAGCACTCACGGTTCGAATCATTATCTCCTTGATTTTATTTTTATTTTTATTGATTGCCTTTAAATTCGGATTCATCAAACCTCATGGAATTTGAAGGATTAAGTCAGTTATTTTAAGGAATGAAACATGCGTTATTTTTTCATCAGTTTAAGTTTTATCAGCAGTTTAGTTCATGCCGACACCATCAATAATTACATGAACATTGCAAATAATATTCCTCAAATGGAAATTAAAGCCGATTCTCAAGCTCAAGCTTGGGCACGTTCTGCACGACACGTTTTAACCATCACCTGTGAAAGCATAGCCGAAACGCTCATTCAGGCCAACGAAGGGGCTAAAAGTCAAGGCAAGCCTATATTTTGTCTACCCGCAGGGGTACAGCTGAGTTCCGGCGTCTTGAATGACATCATACAACAAACATATAAAGACCTATCCAGTCAGCAAAGTGACAAAGACAAAATGACCATTTCTCAGATTGCCTGGTTGGGTGTGACTAAAAAGTTTCCTTGTGCTGCCCCCGATGTTAAAACGGCTACGGCCATGAATGTGATTGGCAATATGGCTCATGTTGCGGCGAATCGTTATTAGGAGGAAATCACTTGATTTAAACGTTCTGTGGCTAAGGTCAATCGTTTGTTGATTTCGCCAAGCTCTGTTTGCACCAGGAGAATGGCTTCGGCCTGGGATGTTGATTTCATTTGCTTTAAAGATTTTTCCATGGCTTGCAGTTGCAGGGTTAAGGTGTGGATCTCTTGTTCCAGGTCCTGTATCCATTGTTGTCTGGTGCTTAACTTATCTAAGCTAAAAGGGATTGTTTCTTCGGGTTTGCCTCTTCTTGCCTGGATCTGACATACACTTACCAAGACATTGATTTTTTGCTGAATGCGTTGCGCAATGAAAGAGGCTCTGACTGCGTTTTTTTGTTGGGATAAGGCATGGATGTCGGATTTGATTTCACTGATGCAGTCTTTTGCTGTCAGTCCTAAACGGGTTCGAAATAAACCAGGGGGAAGAGCTTGGACAGAAAAAGCAGATAAATTGCTGATTTTCCATTCCAGTTCGGGTAAACGAGAAGACAAATCAGCAAGCAATGCATCCATAGTAGCCTTTAACTCGTGGATTCCAAGCTTGCTTTTCTAGATTGCATCCAATTGCTGATAAAAGGCGGCGAACACATTAAAATCAATCCCAAGATCAAGGTGCTTTCGTAGCGACTCAAACTGCCTACATTGATTCCATCTGGAGGGATGAAACTCACCATTAAGGTGGTGATTACCCCAGTGATGCCAATTCCGGCAATAAACCACATCCCCATCAATCCGCCTGGAATTTTAAAGGGTCTGTCTTGGTCTGGTTGGCTGAGACGTAATTTAATCGCAGCAACGAACATAATAAAATACATGATCATATACAGTTGTGCAGCTAAAGCAGTGAGCAGCCAATAAGAACCATTTACACTGGGCATGAATAAAAATAAAGCCGACAATATGGTCACGACTATGGCTTGAGTATACAGCATCATCACCGGCGCGCCTTGTGCGTTGGTGCGTTGAAACAACTCCGGTAAATTGCCGTCTTCAGCCGCAACCAACAGGCCTTTGGTAGGGGCTATGATCCAATTGCTTACCCCACCAAGTCCACCTAAGACTAACATTAAGGCTATCAAAGTCATCATCCAGCTTAAATGATATTGGAGGAAAAATGCCTCAAAGGCTTGCATGATACCTGCCACCAAATTAATGTCTTTACCCGGTAAAACCACAGCGATTGCCAGAGATCCCAGAATTAAGGTGCTCAGGATAATACCCACCGAATAAATCAAAGCTCGTGGAAAGGCTTTTTGTGGATTGTCCACGTCGTTTGCATGAACCGTGGCGATCTCTATCCCGCAAAAAGACATCATGATTGCAGTCAATGAGACCCAGACTGATTTATCAGACACATGAGGTACAATGCTTGCGAAATCGAATTGGATTTGCAAAGGATTGCCCTGGGTTATCCAAGCGGCTCCTAATCCTATGATCAAAGACATGGGTAACAGCAAACCGGCCACAGAACAAAATGAACTAAAGCGCGCAGACGATTTCATTCCTCGTAAATTTAAAAAAGTAACGCCCCAGAAGGCGCTAACAATGATGGCCCAAAGAAAGAAAGGATTGCTGGTTAAAGCCGGATTGATTAAATAGCCGATGGTGCCTGCCACAAAGGATAAAATGGTGGGATACCAAATGACATTTTCTATCCATTGCAACCAAATGGCTAAAAATCCAATTTTTTTACCAAAGGCTTCCTTCACCCAAATGTAGATTCCACCCTGTTTTGCCCATCCAGAGGCCAATTCAGCTGAAACCAAGGCTGTAGGAATAAGAAAAAATAGGGCGCCTAAAATAAAATAAAAAATAAGTTGGCTACCGAATAAGGCAGTGGCGGGTAAATTGCGTATGCTGTCTACGGAGCCTACGGTAATCATGGTTAAGCTGAAAATACTCAATGTGTGTTTGTTAATACTCATTACATTCCCTGGATGGACAAATCTGTTTAAAAATTATATAGAATGAAGCTTAAGGAAATCTTAATAATCGCCTAAGAAATAAACAAAACTTGACGAAGCATTTCTATTCATAAAGAAAGGGCTATCTTATCCTAATTGGTACACGGTTTTCCAGGGCTGGTTCATTAAAAGAACGAGTAGCCTTGATGGGGCGATAGCGCAATCAAGGAGTTTTAAAGATGGCACAGTAAATCTTAATTGCGCTATCGTCCCATCAAGGCTAAAAAAATGTTCAGCATTAAGCGCAATGGGTATGAAAAATATTCTGGTAATGTGAAATAAACTGAGTTAAATTAGCAGGAAAAAAATGTGTAAAACCCTAAACTTAGTCGTTGATGATTTTTTCACAACTCCTAGGATTGTCCATTCAATAAGGAATGATTAAAACATGATAAAAAAAATAACTCTGTTTTCCTTACTCTCTGCTTTAGCTTGCAGTTCGGCCATTGATGCGCATGCCATGTGCAATCATTGCAGTTCTGTCTTTTTCTCTCTTGAGGGCGCTTACTCAAGGCTGGCAATCGATAACTACGAATTCGACATCTTAGGAACAGCCGATACTCTGGTGTCTAATAAACAAAATTCATCTGGGGGTGGACGTCTTGCTGCTGGCGTGATGAGATGGCTTTGTGACGAATGGGGCGTCAGTGCTGAAATCGGTTGGGGTTTTTATGGCCGAACCAAGCTAAACCCAGTGAGCACTGGTGTTTTTGCTACTATTCCTGCGACTTTTAGTGTAACCAACACCCTCTCAGGCTTCGATGTCTTGGTAGGGAGTTCTTTTTTACAACCTTGCTACAGTGTATTTTTAAAAGCTGGGGCTCTGGTTGAATCAAACAATGTCACTTTTGAGGGTGAATTCAGTCCTGTTGTTACCCCTAGCGTTTTCACCACCAACATTTTCCGCTTTAAAGATACTCGAACGGGCGTACTTCCAGAAGTAAAAATTGGTGGGTCCTATATTTTCAATGACAATTGGTCTTTAACCGTGGCTTATACGCGTGCTTTTGGTTCCACAGTAAGGACTATAGCAACCTTTGATCCGGTTACTACGTTCATCCACCTTTGAAGCGAGCATTCAAAACCCCAGCATCAGCAGCGTCATGGTCGGTGTCCAACTCATGCTGGCTTAAGTTTTCCTCTAAATAGCTTAATGACAGTATGCGCTACAGCAGCTAGTGATAATAAACTCTATCTAACAGGATTAGGTAGGTCGATTTCTAATACAAACAAAGAAAGTAGCAATATCCAAAAGGTGGATAGATTATTAGGTAAGGGCCACCACTCTTAAAAAACAGTCTTACTCGATGTCCACAAAGAATGAATATTCTATTGCTCATTGCTGCTATTGCGACTTTAGCTGCCTGGCTTGCTGGACTTTTTATTAAAAACATCGGAAAAGCTTCTGATTTTCAAGCTCACTCTGCAAAAGTTAGTTCTGCTTTATCAATCATTTTTCTTGGAAGGCGAGCTTTAAAGAAGCGGCTGATTATGAATCTAGAACAATACCATCATTCTTGCATCTTGCTTCATCAAGCCGCTTTGCAAGTCCACCGAGAGAAGCCTCATTAGGGTTGAATTTTGTGAGGATCTCTCAGGGATAAACCGCGGTAAGTCGACATCGGGGTTCTAATGTCAACAGCCCTTAGTTCTAAACGACGTTTTTTCCAGATGAGATCGTAAATGTTAAGGTTTACTATGACGTTCTATACCAATCCGGCTCTTGAAAAACAGGAACAATCCAACAATGAACATCATCAGAAAATACAATGCAGACCATGCCGGCATGGAGAGTTTAAAAATCCGTAAATTGACTTCGGCGCAGTCGCCTGCTCCCCAAAATAAAGTCTGGGCCACCGTTTGCCAAGGAAAATAACGAATTAAAGTATCTAATCCAGGCATGCAAGCTGGAGCACTACTGGCGGGTAAGGATTGCAGCCATAAATGCCTTAAAGAAAAAAACAATCCAGCAGCAGAAAATAGAATTTGCAATAGGCTGATTAAACGTGCTCTTTTGATGGTGATGAAGCTAAAGCCCAGGAGTATAAGCAATAAAATCACACAAAATCGTTGCATGAGGCACAGCGGGCAGGGTTCCATCTGTTTTACGTATTGAAAATACAGTGATCCACATAAAACCAAGAGGGTCAGTGAAGTTAAAATAAGCTGTATGATTCTGTAAGTGAATTTAGTCATGATTTTCAGGTAACATGTATTGAATTGCAGCCCTCAGATCCTCTTCATTGCATTCAATGCAGGACCCTTTGGCTGGCATCATATTTAAGCCATTCATCGCAGAGTTGACCAATTCGTTAATGGTTCTATTATTAGCCAAACGCGGCCCCCAATCCGTTTTATTTCTGAATTTTGGGGCATCTGCAACGCCATCTTGGTGACAATTTATACAAAAATGCTCGTAAGTAGACTGTCCGCCATCTTTAACTTCCTTGGGGTTGCCCCCTGCATCAGCTACAAGAGCTGAGTCTGTTGGTTGAATGGTATCAACCGTATTTGCGAAAAGCGCAAAGGAAAAAATAAAAAGTACTAAACAACTCAACTTCATAGGATACACAAACTAATTGGATAATTCATCATACTTCAAAATGGCTTTTTTTTCCACTCGTTTTCCGTTTTACAGGGCAAAATCATACTTTGTTTTATATAAAAAAAGACGTCATCCTGAACGCAGTGAAGGATCTCCATAAAACTGACGAAGCTCCTGTAAAAGAGTTAAAGCAGGACTGGCTTTTGCAAAGGCACTGTCTAAATCATCAATCCAGTGACCTGTTTTAAGATTCTGGATGACCGCAATTGGGGTTATACCATTCGGATAAAGCGCCAAAACCCAATCGTCCTTAAAGGATGCCGTATAATTTTTCTTTGTTTATTTGTTTTAATTCGTTCGCTTTGAGTTCAAGCTCGCCGTTGTGGGGATTAATTTTAAATATTTTTTTCCCTATTTGCAGCGCTTTTTTTTCAGAGATGTTTTGATTGGGGAACATGCCACTTTCTATAAAAAAGCTGCGGTTTTTGGGAGGGATTTGAGGGTTCAAATCGAAGCCAGCAAGGAGAGCCCATCCATTTTGGAGTGGTTGTCCTGCTGGATGAAGTCCAGGATGGTCGGTGCAATGTCAATCAATGCCGTACGAGTGGAAATCTTAGCTTTAGGGCTTAAGCACTGTCCTTGATTAAAAATATTAAATGCCAAAATGCTATGATACTGCTCAGGACTCAGGATGTCAGAGCCATGTCCTGCGCTCTTATCCAATTGAGTGGCCGTTTTGGTTTGGAGATAATCCTCCAATGCACTGGGCAGTTTTCCTTGATAATTGGAATAATTGGTGGCCCTTGAATTGGGATTATACAGTACCTCCCCATGATTGCTAAGGGTTAAGACCAGACTGTTATCCAAAAAATGGGCTTGTTTTAAAACACGATAAAGTGCTTCAAATTGTTGATCCACTCTCAACAGGGCCTGTTTGTAGAGCACATTCTTTTTTTTCGTAACTGAATTCGTTCATCACCAGTTCAGGCGAACTTTCAGCCCAGGCATAGGGCCAATGGGGGAGGGTGAGATGTACGGCTAAAAAAATAGGTTTGTGGAGTTGTTTTATTCGCAACAATTCTGTTTGTAAACAGGTATTGAAGGTTTGAGGATAATAAGAAAAATAACTGGCTCTGTTCATGTAATTGTAAGGAAAAAGCCAGGCGGCGATTGGTGAATTGATAATCAAATTACCCAAAGGAAAGTCGTTAAATGAGCCAATTAAAAAATCATTCACACCCAATTTTGGTCCAATGACTTGTTGAAAACCAAACTGTTTATCCAGTCCGTTAAAGCGCCGGTCATCGCTTGCAAAAACCGTATAATAGCCCAATTGATTCAAAGACCAAACCATGCTGGCATCGCGTTTAACGGAACTTTTGGAGACTAAATTTTCATCCGCATGATGATGCTTTACATACAAACCGGTCAAAATCGAACACCAGGCCGGAAAGGTTCTTGCAAGTGGACTGATGGTGTTTGTAAATTGGGTGCTGTTGTTTAGGTGATGATACAGAAAGGGGGTGTTTTCTTTGCTTACGCTGTTAAGACTCAAAGAGTCTATCCCTAGAATGATGAGATTATGCTGTGCATTGTGCTGGATTATTTCATTTGGCTTATTCCAATTCAGCAAGACCCAATAAAAAATAGCTATACAAAAAATAAACACCATCCGATTTTTCGAGGCAAGCAGACGATTGAGAAAGAGAAGTCCTATTAAAAATGCAGCCAAAAGGAAAACCATTCGTATGCATGGTGGGCTTATAAGGGGAGAAATGATTTTGCTAAAGGCGCTCAGAGGAAAATAATAAGCATTGGCACTCAAAATAGCACAAACGAATAAGGACCAGAGGATGAGTTGCCATTGTTCGATTGAGAAATAATAGCGTTTTCGCTTTAAAATGCCTTCCATGAGATCCGCTTGAATAAGTGACAAAAGAATATAAAGACTTATGTGCACTAATAGGGTTGCAAGCATTTCTTCATAGATTCTCCACGGCATCTTGATTGCACTGACGAATATATTTGCCTGAGAATACACCAAAGCCAATTGTAAGAAAAAAAAACAAAGATTCAATGATAAAAACAGTAAAAAGGAGGAAACCAAACTGGGCTTTTGTTTCAGAGCATTCGCGTTGATGCCTATGTCTTTGCTAGACATTGATCATCGCACGATTGCGAAGAGCGCTGCCTATGGTATTCCCATCTAAAAATTCCAATTCTCCGCCGGAGGGTATGCCATGGGCTAATTGACTGAGATGAATGCATTCTTCGTTGATAAATTGATTGAATAAAATGCACAGTGGTTTGGCCCTCTATGCTTGGATTTAAAGCAAGAATGACCTCTTTGATTGATTCGTCTTGAATGAAGTTGTTTGAGTTTGGGCAAGCCAATTTCTTCTGGGCCTAATCCATCCAGAGGGGATATTTTTCCCATGAGCACAAAATAAAGACCTTGAAAAGCATTGCTTTGCTCAATGGCGGCTACGTCGGCTGGATTGGATACTACACACAGTAAGGAAGGGTCTCGTCGGGGATTGCAGCACAGTTGACACAAGGCATCCTCCGAGTAATCGTTGCATCGTTGGCAGTGGCCTGATGGTATTCATAGCCTGCTCCAGACATGCGGCCAAGTGCAAGCCTCGCTGTCTTTGATGCTGAAGCAAATGAAAGACCATGCGTTGCGCCGATTTGGGCCCTACGCCTGGCAGACAGCGAAGCGCGTCGACCAGGCGTTTGAGAGTATCCATGCTCAAACCTATTCCTTTGTCGCCTTCACCCATCAAGTCAGACGGTATGTTAAGACCTGCGGTCAATTGGCTGATTTTTTCTTTGGACACTTTTTCAATTTTTCGTACTGCATCGTTAATGGATGCGGCAACTAAATCTTCCAGCATTTCAACGTCATCATCCATCAGTGAGCGTTTGATTTTAACTTCAATCACATCATGTCGACCATTCATTTTAATGGTGACCATGCCACTGCCAGCCTCGCCCGTGACTACGAGTTCGGTTAATTGTTGCTGCGCTTCTTGCATGCGTTGCTGCATTTTTTGCGCTTCTTTCATCAGATTACCAAGATTTTGATTCATATTCATTGATGTCCTCGATTATTTAGGTTCGGGTTATTATAATTCATCTTGTAACCATTCACCACAGCTTCGTAGTCAGAACACTTTGGTCTCTTGGGTACCCCTTAAAGTTCTGCATTAAGATCCGACTTTTCAACAAGTTTTGTGGCTTCATCCTTGTTTTTTAATAAGACCACGGAATTTTTGACCAATTCTGCTGAAAATTCCTGTTTGATTTGCTGAAATACAGGATCTTGCGACAATGCTTTTTCTGCTTGTTGTTGTTTTTCCTGAATGAGTCGGTTTTTTTCTTGGGCCAGTGTTGCGGTTAGGATTTGTTCGGTTTTTAGAATAATTTTTACAGTGCTTTGATAATAAGAAGACAAGGCGGCCTCAATGCGCGTGGTGGTGCTTGGTGTGAACAAGGATTGATGACCTTTGGCAACGCCTAAGGTCAGTTCCCGACCTTCTTTGGAGATGAATTGGGTGTTTTCGATTGCATTGAGTGCAAGGCCTGATAATTGAAGTGCTGTAGTGATGCTGGACCAATCGGGGATTGGCAACCTGGAAGGATACGGTTTCTGAGGCTGCTGCAGGCACTGGTTTCTATGGGTGCTGGTTTGTAGGCAGGCTCTTTAGGGGGTTGAGCGCTGTCATTTTCCACTGGCACAATGGCGCTTGGTCTCCAGGAGGTGCTTTTTGATCCACTTGAAAAGCCAAGGGCGGCATGGGTGAGCTGGGTGCTGGTCTGAAAGTTAACATGCGCAGCAAAGTCATACTGAACCCGATGCCCAGTGTAGGCGCTAAGTGAATGTCTTCACGGCTTTTCATGGCAATTTGGTACAATAATTGGATGTCTTCGGCGCAAAATTGTGTAGCCAATGCTTTCACTTGCATGGAGGGACTTATTAAAGGATTGTCATCGCCTACGCACAGGTAAACCGCCATTTGATGCAGATAATTTTGCAATTCATCCAAAACGTAGTGAAAATGCCCGCCCTCGACTTCGATTTGATGAGTGAGCTCCAACAGCAATTTGGGATTTTCAGTGCTTAAGGCTTGTAAGAGCTGGATGGCATAATCTTGTCGCGTATACCCTAAGATCAGTTTGACATCCTGGGTTTCTAATTTTTTATCCGCACAGGCGATGGCATGATCCAATAAGCTCAAGGCATCACGCATGCTGCCTTGGGCTGCTTGGGCCAACAATTGCAGGGCTTCTAGTTCAAAATCCAATTGCTCGTCTTGAAGGATGAGTTGCAAGTGTTGACTGATTAATTCCGCGGACAGATGCTGCAGATGAAACTGGAGACAACGGGATAAAACGGTTACTGGTAATTTTTTAGGATCCGTCGTTGCCAATATGAATTTGACATGAGCCGGAGGCTCTTCCAATGTTTTTAATAGGGCGTTGAAACTATGCTGGGACAGCATGTGGACTTCGTCGATTAAATAGATTTTAAAGCGGGCATTCGTGGCTGCGTATTGTACGTTGTCCAGTAAGTCACGGGTGTCTTCTACTTTGGTTTTGGATGCACCGTCGATTTCAATGAGATCAATGAATCGTCCTTGTTCAATGGCCATGCAGGCATCGCACACAAGGCAGGGTTCGGAGCGAACGCCTTGTTCACAATTTAAGGCCTTAGCTAAGATACGAGCGATGCTGGTCTTGCCTACTCCACGAGTCCCGGTGAAGAGATAGGCATGATGCAGCCTTTGTTGATTGAGTGCATTGATCAATGCTTTATTTATGTGTTCTTGACCAACCAGTTGAGAAAATGTGCGTGGTCGCCATTTACGGGCAAGTGCCAGATAGCTCATCTATTCTTCGCAATTTGGGTGGCAGCTCTAAGAGCTGCACCTCGGCGCTCGAATCAATCATTACCGCTGCTCCCTTCCGGGCCTGACGGGGTTCACGATCTATCGCCGCGAGGGAACCAATAGAGCCACCATAGTTGAAGAGCGAAGAGTAACAAAAAAAGCAAAGGATGGCTAGCCTTGATTTAAAAAATTAATCTGGATCTTAGGCGAATGCCAATTGGGTGTTGAGTGAATGGCAGATCAAGACCAGGCTACAAGCCCAAATTATCACGCTTAAACACTCGGTCCGCTCTATAGCTTGAACGAACCAAGGGTCCTGAAGCCACTTCGAAAAATCCTTTTTTTAATCCGATTTGCCTCAATTCGGCAAAGGTTTCTGGGCTGACGTATCGTTGGATGGGTAGGTGGTTTTTGGTGGGTTGTAAATATTGTCCTAGGGTGAGAATGTCCACTTGGTGTGCACGTAAATCGTCCATGGTTTGGATGATTTCATCCTCGGTTTCGCCCAAACCCAACATCAAACTGGTTTTGGTTAAGACTTCCGGTCTATAGGCTTTTGCAAAGGCTAAAACGTTCAGCGTTTGCTGATATCCTGCTCGAATGTCTCGCACCGGATGGGTTAAACGTTCCACGGTTTCGATGTTTTGAGCAAACACATCCAGTCCGCTATCCAATATTAAAGCAATGTCTTTTTCTACACCTTGAAAATCGGGCGTCAAGGCTTCGACTTTGATGTGGGGCATGCGTTTTTTAATGGCTACAACGGTGAGTGCATAATGACCTGCACCGCCGTCTGCTAAATCATCTCGATTGACCGAAGTCAACACCACGTATTCCAAATTCATCAATGCCACGGTATGGGCTGTGTTTTCAGGCTCTTGTGCATCCAACCAACCCTTTGGATTGCCAGTATCTACGGCGCAAAAGCGACAAGCCCGAGTACATACGGCACCCATCAACATGATGGTGGCTGTCCCATGTGACCAACATTCGGCGATGTTGGGGCATTTGGCTTCTTCGCACACGGTTGCAAGCCTGTGTTTTTGCACGCGTTCTTTGACTTGTTGATAAGCGGGTGTGGTCTGGTTGACTATGCGCAACCATTTGGGTTTAGGAAGCCGTTGGTGAATGGTTTGGGTTGATTTTATTCCGTCTTTGATGGCAGTGACCCCATGGGCTGTTTTGTATTTTTTCCCACTTTCCACAACTACAGGAATATCGATTTGCTTACTCATGGCATCACCTAAAATCAAAAGAACCCTTATGATCCCAAATCAAGCCAGTAATATCAAGTCCAGTGATGGAGTCCAGCTTGAAATTTCTTGGTGTCAGCGATTGGGCTTTGTGTTATAGTGAGCGTTTTTCCTCGGATGCCTGAACCATGTTTGATAATCTAACCGATCGCCTAAACCGAGCTTTTAAAAATTTACGCGGACAGGGTCGTTTTACTGAAGACAATATTCAACAAGTCTTAAGAGAAGTTCGTTTGTCTCTTCTTGAGGCTGATGTGGCCCTGCCTGTGATTAAAGAATTCATCGAGCAAGTCAAACAAACGGCTTTGGGCCAAGAAGTGGCTACGCACTTAAGCGCTGAGCAAGCCTTTATCAAAATCGTAAGCGATGAATTAAAAGACATCATGGGTTCTGAGCGCGCCGAGTTGGATTTTAAAACCCAACCGCCGGCGGTATTTTTAATGGCAGGCTTGCAAGGATCGGGTAAAACCACCAGCACGGCCAAATTGGCTCGTTATTTAAAAGAAACGGAAAATAAAAAAGTCATGTTGGTCAGTGTGGACGTATACAGACCCGCAGCCATTCAACAGCTCAAGTTGTTGGCACAGCAAGTAGATGTTGCCTTTTTTCCCGCTGAAGTCAATGAACAGCCAATGAACATTGCCCAAAAAGCTTTGGACAGTGCTAGAAAAGCCTATATGGATGTGTTAATTATAGATACAGCCGGTCGCCTGCACATCGATGCGGACATGATGGCTGAGATCAAGTCCTTGCATGAAGCTGTAAATCCTATAGAAACCTTATTCGTCGTCGATAGCATGACTGGACAAGATGCGGCCAATACGGCTAAAGCCTTTCACGAAGCACTGCCCTTAACCGGTGTGATTTTAACTAAAACCGATGGTGACGCTCGAGGCGGGGCGGCTTTATCCCTTAAGAAAATCACAGGCCAACCCATCAAATTCATAGGCAGCGGTGAGAAAGTAGAAGCCTTGGAGCCTTTCCACCCAGAGCGCATGGCCTCAAGAATTTTAGGCATGGGCGACATTCTGACCTTAATCGAAGAAGTGGAACGAAAAGCCGACAAAATCGCCAGTGAAAAGTTGGCCAAAAAATTAAAAAAGGGCAAGGGCTTTGATTTAGAAGATTTTAAACAACAATTGTTACAAATGAACACCATGGGCGGGATCGGTGGAATGATGAGTAAATTACCTGGCATGAGTCAAATTACCCCAACAAGCCATGCAGCAAGTCAATGACAAATCGATGCAACAAACCATTGCCATCATCAATTCCATGACCCCCAAAGAACGACGCATCCCTAAAATCATAGTGGGCTCACGGAAAAAACGCATTGCTCTAGGATCAGGCACTCAAATTCAAGACGTGAATCGCTTGTTAAAGCAATTTGAACAGATGCAAAAAATGATGAAAAAATTTACCAAACCCGGCGGAATGCAAAAAATGATGCGAGGAATTGGTGGATATATATGGAATGAAAGACATTTTTCCAGGAGATTTAAAATAATTGCAAGAATTACTTCCCATGTCGAGTTAATTTTCGTACAATACACGGCATTTTTACGTAATAACTCTAAGTAGAGGAAAATAATGGTCGTTATACGTTTATCACGAGCTGGCGCAAAAAAGCGTCCTTTTTATCACATGGTTGTTACTGACAGCCGCAAACGGCGCGATGGTGGTTACATTGAGCGCATTGGTTATTTTAATCCCGTTGCACGTGGACAAGAAGTACGTCTTCACATTGAAATGGACAAATTAAATCATTGGAAGGTGTGGGTGCTCAAGTGTCTGATCGAGTTAGCTCCTTGATTAAAGAATTCAATAAAGAAGATAAAGCTGCTTGAACCGTGAGTAATCCGGCGAATTGGGTGGTGGTTGGCCGTTTTGGTCGTCCATCATGGTATTAAAGGATATGTTACGGTTCATTCCTTCACAGATCCTCGCGATAATATTTTGGGCTATACCCACTGGCATGTTTTTTTACATAAGCAATGGCAACCTCTTCGAATGTTGGACATTGAAGACCCAGCTTAAGGCCATTGTTGCTCAGGTGGAAGGTTATCCAGAACGTGAATCTGTCAGTGCTTTAACCAATGCAGAGATTGCCGTCCATGGGGAGCAACTTGGCTCAGTTGCAACCTGGAGAATATTATTGGCATGAACTGATTGGCATGCAGGTAGTCAATTCAACAGGCGTATCGCTTGGAAAGGTGGCGGAAATCATGCCTACTGGTTCCAATGATGTATTGGTGGTAGAGGGCAAAAACGGCATTTAATTCCCTATTTACCGGACGAATTTATTATTGATTCAGTAAAGAGAACAAGAATCATTACAGTGGACTGGGATGTGGATTTTTAAGTGTTGCATTTTGGGGTAATCAGTCTAATTCCCGAAATACTGGATGGTTTACAATACTGGTGTAGTCGGAAGGGCTATAGAGCAAGGATTGGCGAGATTGGATTACTGGAATCCTCGAGACTTGGCTCCAGACCTTATAGTCAGGTTGATGATAAGCCTTATGGTGGTGGCCCTGGCATGGTGATGATGTATGAGCCTGTGCATGCTGCGATAAAGCATGCACGTAGACAAATGCCAGGCCAATTGCAAGACGATTTATTTAAGTCCCCAGGGCAAAGTAATTTGCCAAAACGACTTAAATCAAGTGGTGGCAGAGCAACAGACTTTGTTGTTTATTGCAGGACGATATGAAGGAATTGATGAGCGCATCATCAGCCATCATGTGGATGAAGAATGGTCTTTAGGGGATTTTGTTTTAAGTGGTGGTGAATTGGCTGCCATGGTATTTATTGATGCAATTATCCGCTTAATACCTGGCAGTCTTGGACATCTTGGTTCAGCAGAGCAAGATTCATTTATGAATGGTTTGCTGGATTGTCCTCATTATACACGACCAGCCAGCATCCATGGCTTGGATGTGCCACCGGTTTTATTAGGCGGAAATCACCAAGACATTGAGCGATGGCGTAGAAAACAATCTTTAGGTAATACCTGGCTTAAACGTCCAGATTTACTTGAGACAATACAGTTAAGTGAGACAGACAAGCAATTGCTTGACGAGTTTAAACACGAACATGGGGATTCCTGGTTAAGCTGAGGTAAACCAATTTAAGGAGTAGTCCATGACAAATATTATTGATCAATTAAATGCAGAGCAAATGCAAGGCAAAGAAATTCCGGATTTCAGTCCTGGTGATACCGTTTTAGTTCAGGTAAAAGTAATAGAAGGCACACGAGAACGTTTGCAAGCCTTTGAAGGCGTTGTGATTGCAAAACGTAATCGTGGCTTAAATTCTGCTTTTACCGTCCGAAAAATTTCTCATAATGTTGGTGTTGAGCGTGTATTTCAAACCTATAGCCCAATGGTTGACAGCATTACTGTTAAAAGACGCGGTGATGTACGTCGTGCGAAACTATATTATTTACGTAATTTAGCTGGCCGTGCTGCACGAATTAAAGAAAAATTGGTAAGTAAGAAAGATTAAGCTATTTGTAATTTAAGTTAACATCTCTTAATTTTACACTTACTACATACTGCGGCTTGTCCCTGAGAGTACCACACGAATATTTGAATTAAGTGATTGAAATACTGGACTGCGAGCATTAAGTTGCTCCCATTACTGAGCATATTGGTTAATGGAATACTTGAAATACTTAGGATAATTTCCTGATTCAATTGCTGATATTTTTTTTGCAATCCAAATCTGTGAAGGTGGTGCATCATCATTTCCAGTAATTAAATTGTTGATAAATAATAATGCTTTAAGTTCAGAACCCATTTAATGTCTTAATTTAACCATATTCAATCGCAACCTTGTGGCCCTAGGCCTATCCTCTTGCTCAGGGCTTGGCACAAAAACACCGTGTAATCGACCAACTGATAATTGAGTGGCTATTTTTAATACATCACCTTTATCAGTTTTTACTCGATTTCTGGAGGATACCTCAATCTTTACCGTTTTATTATACTATTATAAAATTACGGTTACAGGCGGAGACGCCGATGACCGTAGTGGAAGCGGCTTTGGCCGCTTCTTTGTTATAAATTCCACTTCCAAATATCTCCGGGGATTTAAAGGGGTTGGCAGCCCCTTTTTTAGAACCCTCAATAATAGCATAGAAACTTTATGAAAAAGTTTTATTCCTCCTCAGCTCACATGCTTCTTTTGTTACATGATAGGATCTCTGATAACCCTCTATAGTTTATGAATTATGCACCATAAAAAAACATACAAGAACTTTATTTAATATAGAGTATAATGTATAAACGCGATGCTCAACTTTTCACGGAACCATACGGGCCCGGGCCCGTGAGCGAGCCCGAGCCCGCCCGAGTTCCGCCTAATCTGTTTTTTTTTGCCATTTTAGTCAACATCATAACAATGCGATTCAGTAATTCTCTTGTTAATTGATAATATTCATCATGTATAATGTTTAAACGTTTGGATACCTCCAATATCGCTGCGGTTTCTGTAGCAGA
>CAWAUF010000032.1:0-62837 GCA_963785145.1 uncultured Gammaproteobacteria bacterium
CTCGTTTTCTAAATACGCAACCACATAAATCTGTAAGTTTTCTGAACTGCCATCCAACACCAGAACTGTCATTTCCGCGTAGGCGGGAAACCATCCATCAACATAATCCAATGCTAAGATTAATCCAATGAGGGTTGTTTTGCTCAATGAGATTAATCTTCCATTGCCTATTCCATTTCTTTATTCTTTTTTCTCGTAATATCGCCTCTCTTATATCTAAGTGAACTTCATAATACACGAGTTGGTGTACATTGTATTTTTTGGTAAAACCATCTACTAAGCCTTCTTTATGTTGAAAAACACGCTGTATCAGGTTACTTGTTACACCAACATATAAAGTGCCATAGGGTTTACTTGCAAGCAAATAAACGAAATATTGCTTTTCCATCGTTTAGGTTCCTTAAATTTGGACTTGTTTTATAGGCGATTAAGCTTTCAGGACTTTTCCTTTATATGTCCACTTAAATGCCTTTGCCATTGTTTGATTAAAATATGAGATAAATGACAAAATTTTAATTTTAAGCTCATCCGTTGATTTTACTGATAAGCGTTTTAAGAGCCTATTTACTAAAATGCCAAACCAAATTTCAACTTGATTAAGCCATGAGGCATGTTTAGGAGTATAAACAAACTGAATGTTATGGGATGTATCCGACAAAAATTGTGCTCTTGTTTCCATGCTTTGTAGTATACCCGACTTCCCTTTTATTCCAATATCATCATTGCTAAGCATAAGCCCCAGACGTTCAATCACTAATTTAACAAGACCTTCAGATTGGTGAGTATTTAGCAGTAGCCACCTCGAAATTGGCAATCAAACACTGTGTATCATGCCTTATGTAGCTTGGATCTTGGCGCTCCACTTGCATTTCTTTCATTGGAGTAACCTGTCGCTCCAATGCTTGTATGCCCGTTTTTTCATCACAGCTTATGAGGTGAATTCCGTTGGCGTGTAGCATGGGGGCATCATGGTACAATTGACAAAGACCTGCCACTTGCTCATTAAAAAGTACTTCATCCTCGATTGGTGTATGTAACCAACCTTTCACTTTATGAGGTTTTATACTCCCTTGATTTAAAAAAACAGACAAGCGACTGCGTGATATTGTCTTTACGATTCCGCGGTTTATTATTTCGTTCATGAGGGAATTTAAACTCCAATGATTAATTGGTAGTTCACTGTCCTCAGGCCTTTCACAGGCCAAACTAATTATCTGACATACTTGTTCCGCTGTAAATGTACATGGGGCGCCAGAGCGTTGCTCATCACTTAATATTTCCAAAATTTTTCGAACATAGTTGATTCCTTTTTCCTTTTCATCAACCAACAAAAGTTTTTCTTCATTTTTTAGCCATCGTTTACGCCACTTTTTTACAGTGCTTATTGAAATGCCTAATTTCATACTTATTTGTACATTTGGTTTTAACTCGGAGCACAGTATGATAATTTGAGCACGCTCAATATGATCCAATCGATGTGTGCGGCTTGTTACAATTTGACTTAAAACATCAAATTGTTTTTCCGTTAGTGTTATTTTTTTTGCAATCCCTATCAACTCAATAACCTTTCACCATGAAAAATAGTCGATTTTACCGTAATTTTATCTTTATGATCATAGGTTGTAGTCAATATTCAAAATCTCTCATTAAATAGAGATCGTGGTACATGAGGGATGGTTTCCCGCCTACGCGGGAATGACAGGTCTGGTGTTGGATGGCAGTTCAGAAAACTTACAGATTTATGTGGTTGCGTATTTAGAAAACGAGCCACTAGTAAGTTTTAGTCGCCAAAATCCTTTTCTCGCCTTCCCCAGTAGCATGTGAAGCCTAGGAATTTAAACGTTGGTAGGCGCGTACCTTGCCTATGTGCTCGCTGTGCCGCTCCTAATCCAGCCATTATTAGCTGTGACTTTTCATTATGCATTTCAAGCCCATATTTGGCTAACCTCTTTGGTAGAACGTCATAGAAACATTTTGCCTCGTCTGGTCGCTCGAACGTGTATACCATGCCATCAGCGTATCTAATCAATTCAGCTCTGCCGCGTAGATGGGTTCGTTTAATACTTTCAAACCACTCATCCATTACGTGATGCAGGTAGATATTAGCCATGATAGGTGAAATGATTGAGCCTTGTGGGCATCCACAAGTGTTTTTCATTTCTTTGCCTGCATCCATGATGGGTGCAGTTATCAAGACTTCTACTAACCTCAGGAATCGTTGTACGTAGTGGTACTGGCTATACCTTCTACGACGGGACTTTCACCCGCAAGATGAATGCGACTTCTTGTCGCACACGGGATTCTGACGAAAAGGACCATTTCATGTTAACTTTTATGTCAAGAAGTTAAATATATTCTTAATAAGAAAATATTTAACTCTATTAGACTGATAAATCAGCAATTAATTTTTCTATTTCATTCAATAATGCTACGTTTTTACAATGAGCTTTCCACTCATCAATAACATTACTAACCATGTCGTCTGCGAAATCAGGAGCCCAATCTTTGAATTCAGATTTTGAATGAGTATCAAACTCATATAACCCCTGTACAATACCAATACTTATTACTTTCGCTTCCTTCCACATGGATTTTGACAGATATTTGCTAAGTCTTCCCATGCATGCCGAAATGGCGTCCTCTATCATTTCATACGCCTTTTCACAAGGTTCAATATAACCGTGTCGTGTAGAGCCACTTTGATCCCATAGATCTTCAACATCAATAGCGTCCAATGCTGCAAAAATTTCATCTGCAATTTTAGTTGCATCAAGATTGCTATCCAATTGTTTAATTATTTCTTGAATTCGACGTGCAATAGAGACATCATCTTGAGCTAATTTTTTTAAAATGTAACTTACTCTTTCTTGTTCCAAATTATCTAAGTCAAGGTTCATTTGTTACCATCCTTAGGCTATTTATTTTAGTTATTATTCGTCTAACTGACGTACGGCCAATACCTAATTTTCTGGCAATTTCAGATTGACTTACTCCACTTTGATATAAGGTGTATATCTCATTTTGATATTTTTTAGTTGTTGCAGGTCTGCCATGCTCTTTTCCTTTGCTTCTTGCATGTACTATCCCAGCTTTTACTCGTTCTCGTAAGATTTCACGCTCAAATTCAGCAAATATTGCTAACAAACCCGCCATTGCTCTACCCGTCGCAGTGGTAAGATCTAGCGCTTCTGTCAGTGAGATAAAACCCACTCCTAAACCATTTAATTCATTCAGTGTATGAAAGAGATCATTCATGGAACGACCCCACCGATCTAACTTCCAAACAATGATCACATCAATTTGCCGTCTCCGAGCTTGCTCAATAAGCTCTTCTCTTTTCGGGCGCTTATCTTTTGCCCCTGATCCAATTTCTGCTATTTCAGTTTCAATTCGCCAATCGCGTGCAACGGCATATTTTTTCATCGCCTCGATTTGCATATTGAGCGTATGCTGGTCATGTGTCGAAACTCTAGCATAAATTCCTGCTTTCATACTTGGCCAAAAACCTCCTGAAATTCATCCGGTGAAAGCCCTTTAAATATAAGGGTCGTAACTCTTGATTTTTACATGGCCATAAACTAATGTTTTCGGCCATGTAAAAATAACCCAAATTCGACATGACTGCAATACATGAAACCGCATATCCAAGATTAAAACCAAATCCAACACCAGCAGAGCTTGAGAAAAATTTTAAACCAACATTCGATGAAATTATACTGATGGAAGAAAGTACACGCTCAGCATCATTAACCAATAAATTGAGTTTTATGGTCACATTGAAATGTTATCAATGCTTAGGCTATGCCATCAACTTGAAAAATGTTCCTGATGCGATCGTCAGCTTCATCTCCAAAGCTATAGGGGACACTGATACTCTGGATTTTACAGGATATGCATCAAGCTCTCGAAAACGGCATCGAAAAATCATTCTGCAGTTTCTCAACATCTCGGAGAATGAACAGGAACTACGAAACCACATGAAGCAAAGCGCATTAAAGTCCCCGGCTTTTAAAGAAGGATTGGCTGATACCATTAATGATATGATGGAGACGCTTATAAAGGAACGATTTGAATTACCCGGCTTTACCAGCCTGGAGAGAATGGCACGAGCAGCAAGAGCGCTTACTATACTGCACGCGGGCACAATCTTAAGTTTTGAGCACTTGACTTATTTGTTTATGGGATCATCATATTGCGCTCTTAACTTGCAATGGATTGTAGATGCTCAAACAATATAACGATCTTCTTGTGCTCCTTCATAGCGTAATGCAATAACAAAACGCTTTTTTTCATAGGCTTTGACCCAAAGTCTTGCGCCACCCATTATTACAGTCTTTGATTCACCCGCTCTAATGGGAATCGTTTTTGAAATACTACGATACGAGTTAAAATGGGCCCTCACAGTCTTCTCATGGCCTTTTATTTTAATAATCTGGTTATTTCGGAGCTGACTTATTACTTGAGAGCCAGCAAACATGATACTTGCTTGGTTCATAAATTTTTTATCACTATACAAGGCATCCGCTAAAATACAGTCAACTGCGATTACTGGAAAGGCATTCGCAAAGCCCCTCAGCAGTTCAATAGCAAGTCCCTGTTTCGTTGGATACTGTGGGTTCCTTTCGGGTTCTATAGGCCGAGGCTTCTTTGCAATCCCTTGTGACTTTAAAAGCTTATCTTCCATTTTCCATGCTTTTATAGCAGGATCGGGCTGGTAAAAAGCAAAACCAACAGGAATCGTAATCGTCGGTGAAACAAAGAGCAAAAAAACAAGGTTCTGCCCCATTAAGTAGCCGTTTGTTTTCTTATCCTTTATCTTATGTACATGGGCTAACTTTGTTGTGTTTTTTGAACGAGCTCGGTCAGAATCATCTAAGACCAATACCCCATTTTTAATACCATAGAATTTTAACAGGACGCGAATACTACTAACTAACAAATAATCCCAGGGCATTTTTGAGCATCGAAACATCCAAGATATTAAAGCCAAAGTAAGCTTTCCAAGACTTGCTCGCTCAAAGTTGGCCCAGCAAACATTAAAAGTTTTATAGAATTGTTTATTATTGATGTAGTTTACAATAAAATTGTATAAGAATTTGCAGCAATTTGCTGAAACGTCCGTTTTTGGCATTTCTTCCACAGCAACTCGCAGATGTAGGTTTGTTCCTACTTTGTCCAGAAATACAGCTATACTTAATAAGTGAATTTTAAATACCCTTGGAGGAAGAGATGAACATCCATTTTGGAATTAGAGGATTAATTATTGCCTTTATATTTTCTATGCTTAACATTCAGAATGCCTTTGCCGATTCATGTTATGACCAGGGAGGACACTGGGAAAGTTGTGGTTTTTTAGGCCTTCTAAATTGTTGTATGACTTCTTCCAGTCTTAAACCTAGGAATGCAAATAAACCCTCTCAAGGGAGTCCTGTCAAAAATATCAGTAGATAGCCAGGTAAAAATAGAAGCCATACAATTCACTAATTTGGTACTATTAATTCGAGGTTTTTGATGTGATATTTGAGTCTTGCTGATTGCAGTAATAAAAACCCTCGTTTTTCTGATGAACTTGATAAATTTAATGAAAATTGTAACTGGCTTTGCAGGCATAACTGAATTTGAGACTATAAATTTATTTGCGCGAAAAATGAGTGCGACTGATTTTGATCTGATACTTCCTATGTACCAAAATCAAGGCTTTGTCGCATACGGCGGTTTCAGTAAAGTGTTTGACAGAACTCTTTGTTTTGCAAGACTCAACACAAAGTTTCGACAGATAACCTTATTTTTAATCTAATAATAAATTTATTAACGTTATCCTCTTAATGGCTCGCGTGCTACGCACTCTCGCATTTGCACATTTAGTGGGTCAGTTTTTTTTAGCGCCGAGGGTTAATGACCGTCGTCATTTATAAACAGTCCTACGTGCAGCTTCATCAATCCAATTCAAAGATTTGTTCTTTATCAGCCTTGTGCTTTAAGTATGAAAATAAAATGTGGTAGCCGTCATAAGTAGGTTGGGATTCGGCTTCTGTCTTGGGAAGCTTGCGCCATTGGCTTAATTGTTGTTCATTGGTTACTGTACCTAAATGCCGCCATTGATGGAATAAGCTAAATTGCGTAAGTTTATTTACTGAGCAATGTTCTTTAATGGCTATGGCGGCCTTAAATGGCCAAACCGCTTGTCCATACTCCATCAATGCCTTCAACAATCGCTGGTTGTAGTCTTCAAAGGGTTCTTTTTGAATGCAGGCACCCTGACAACGCTTAAGCTGATAGGAAAAACAGGAACCACTACCTTGCTCCATGCTACATAATTTTGGGCATAATACATTGTTTTTAATCAATTGCAGCAAAACGCGTTTAGCCGCAGCCACACTTGAAAACGCACCGTAAATTCCCTGAGGTTTAAGATCTTCTTCCACTTGGCTGCGAACGATTGCCAGGGTTAAATAGTCCTTATGCGCCATCAATTGGAAGCCCACCATGGTTTTTTTTCGTCTCAACTTACGATTATAAATGGGTATGAGTTTTTTTATCAGCTCCGATTCAGCAATAAAGCACTCAATTCTCCAGCACAAGGGATGAATTGATCCAGCCACCTGTTGACTTAAGGCAAACTCTTTGGCATGCAGGTAGTCTCCGGAGAAATGAGACAGCACACGTTGCCTTATATTAATGCTTTTGCCAATGTACAAAGGCAGGGAGTTTGTTTCATTGTAAAACACATAGACCCCAGGAGCCTCTGGTAATTGGCTGATGTTCGTGGTTAATTTCGAGGGGATGCTGGATTTTTGATAAATGGTTTTGGCTGCAGCTAACACGTTTGGCCAAGTATGCCTTTGGGCCAGGTGTTGAATGATTTCATGCAAGATTGCAACATCCGCTTGTGCGCGATGGTGGCTTGTTAATGAAATCCCAATGGATTGCGCAATACTGGCTAAATTATACTTGAGCTGATTTGGGTAAAGCTGCCTTAATAATTTGATGGTGCACAACACCGGCGTTTTATAGGTGATCCCAGCCTGTTTAAACGCATTTTTAATAAAACCAAAATCAAACCGCGCATTGTGAGCAACAAAAACGCAATTTATCAGTAAATCCAACAATTCTTGGGCAATGTCTTCAAAAGCAGGCGCATCCTGTACCATTTCATTTGAAATACCAGTCAAAACTTGAATGGCTTCAGGAATAGACCGCTTGGGCTTAATTAGGCTGTGCCAAGTCTTGGCCACCCCCCGCTCCGTGAGGATCTGAATGGCTATTTCCGTAATCCCATCATGAACTAAATGTAACCCGGTTGTTTCAATATCGACTATTGCCCATTGATAAGAATACTGCATCAAAAATCTGGCCTGCTTGATTTCAGGCATTATAACGGATCCAGACTATTTTCGAAACAAGACCTCGGAGCATGACCCTACGTTAAGACCTCTGCGCTGGGAAGCCACTTGGATCTAGCTTTAGACAGGAAAGTCTTTGATTTTACTATCATAGATGGGTTGAGCTTCATCGAAGGTTTTGCATTCGGCATCTGGTGATAGCGCAATCTGAATGCTGGCAGGTTTGATGGATGGGTTTAACCCTATTAATGAGTGGAGTAACTTATAAAAAATTCCAATAACCCAATCTTGCAAATTCATGGTGTAGAAATTATAGTGCTTCATTCTTTTAGTCCTCGGAGGGCCTCTTGTGAGCGATTCAAAATTGTCTTTTTACGTTTTGGTTAAAAACAGCGAACAATACTTAGACGCTATTTTAAGTCAAATCACGAAAGTAGCTGATGAAATGATCGTACTCGACAGTGGCAGCGAAGACCAAACGCAAACAATCGCAGAGCGTTGGGGAGCGCAATGGCACTTTCGTTCTTTTGACAATTTCAGATCGCAGCGATCGCATGCCTTGTCCTTATGCCAAAACGAGCATGTTCTATTTTTAGACGCAGATGAAATTCCAGACGATGCCTTGATTGAAACCGTTCGAAATCAAAAGCAAGCTGGCTTTGCTTTTGATGCATACTTCATACAAAGGGAATGGTTTGTGCTAGGAAAAAGAGTGCACAGCATTTATCCGGTTACTTCTCCAGATTACCCAATACGATTAATCAACAAAAGCAAAGTCTCCCATGCCGAGAGTACCCAAGTGCATGAATATTGTTTTGGGCATGAAACTCAACACACTTTAGCCGGAAAAATAATTCATCAAACCTTTCATACTCAGGCTGAGCTTCAAAGGAAATTAACCATCTACTCCACCCTTGCAGCCCAAGATTTATTGGAAAGGGGCAAGTTTTGTCCTTTTTATAAAATGATTTTAAACCCCCCTTTGGCCTGGTTAAAATGGTATATTATGAAACAAGGCTGGCGAGATGGGCTGATTGGTATTTTTTTAGCCAATTATGCCTTTCGTTATACTTATTTAAAGTACAACAAGTATAAAAAAAACCATAAGATTAGGGTGTGTTGACCACGTCATACGGTCCGGCTCGGTCTTACATTGCAAAATCTTCTCATCACTATATACTTATTGAGAATTAGTTTTTATTGGCGCATCAAAGGGAGAGAATCGATGAAAGGATGTATGACTATGGCTTTAAAAACCTTCATTTTGTTTACACTCATTACCTCAGGTCAGGTCTATGCAGAGGACGCGCCTGCGGCCCCTACCCCGGCAACCGATAATCAATCCAAAATACAAGCCTTTTTAAAATCGGAAGCGGACCAAATGAGTACGGATTTCCCTTATCGCATCAATATTTTCAAACAAGGTCAGATTGATCAGAATAAGGCGGGACTCCGAATTGCGGAAACAGCCAATCAATTGTCTTCGGATAATTCCGGGTTGCTGTTTTACTACGAACTGGTCAACAACGCCATGCGAGTGCCCCACTGGCATTCGAATGCAAATGAGATTGGCACCGTGCTTGAGGGCAAGATGCGCATCACCATTTGGGAGGGTTCTGGGGAGGCAAAAATCTTTACGGTTGAAAAAAATGGCACCTGGATCATCCCCAAAAGCAAATTGCATGCTTTGGAAAACGTAGGCTCTGAAAAAATGAAATTTCTTGTGGCCTATGATTCTCCTGTTGCTGCAGACAGAGACTTTTTAACCGCTTGGGCCTCCTTACCCAATGCCATATTAGCCCGAGCGGTGGGTCTGACGGAAAGCGAGATTGAAGGAATCAAAAAAACAACCATCAATCGACTCAGCGGTTTTGATCCGGCGGCTGAACCTCAAAAATCGGATAATTACAGCGCGCTGTCTAGCAATTTCGAAAGCATTCACCCCGTATACAGGTCGGAGCTGGGTTCCATCACCCGAGTGGACTCCAAGGTCAATCCTCACATGCAAGCCATGGCCTTGCAAAGAACCATCATGAAACCCGGTGTTTTGAGAATACCCCATTGGTATACCTCCGGTGATGTATTGCTTTACGTGGCCAACGGGAAGGCTTTTTTTACCATGATGAATGATGATGGCAAGGTGTATCATAGCCTGATTGAACGAGGAGATTTGATTTCGATCCCCGTGGGTAATTTCAATTCATTTTTAAACGTCGGCAAAGAGGATTTAGAAATATACGAAGCCTTCAACCGTGTCGACGTCATCAATGAAATCACACTCTCAAACGGGGTTCAGCATTTTAGTCAAGGCGTAATCAAGGGTGCAACCAACCTCAGCGCAGAATTGGTGAAAAAAATGAATCAAAGCAAAATGGATTCTCACATGATCCCATTTTAACTCCTGCACTATGAGCAACACCCTTAGCTCTGTAAACGGTGTTGCTCATACCCTCTTAAATAGTACACAATAATCCCACCTGTTCCTGATCAAGTTTAACCTCATCTAGGATTTTAAGACAAGCATTGGTGGTTTGAGCCACGGTGGTTTCCGTAGTGGACGCAAAAAATTGCGTTCTATTGGCTCTTTGTTGCACACCTATAAAGCTTCGAAGCACGTCTTCAGCAGTGTGTATGATTTCTAAAAAGCTCCGAATGAAATTCCCAACAACGGTAGCATCCGGGGCTTCATTGGTTAATCGTTTCAAACTGTCAGCAGACACATGTTCGCTTAGTGTAGCTAAAACCTTTTGATGAAATCTATCAAATTTTAATGCTAAATGAATATAGGCTTGTTCGTGTTGTTTCATCTCTTTGGAAAGTGTGTCCAGAATCTCAAAAGGAGTTGTGCCTTTAAGAAATTTGTTTTTTTCGGATTCAATGGTAGCAATCAATCGGTTTAATGCTTGGATCTCGATTGAATCGGTTCTTTTTATGATTTCTTGCTCAGTTTGCTTCGTTTCTTCGGTTAATTTTAAAATATCGTCAGTAATCTTTTGTTGATGCTGAACAATGGTTTTTGGGAGTCCTTCGAGATAGGTTTTACCTCTGGATTCTATTTCCGCTTCAATCAAAAGGCTATCCAAATCCAAGATAGATGTTAAATAAAGGTTGCGACGTGTTTTCAATTCTTTTAAATCAGATAACCAGTCTGCTCTCTTCTTTAGGTATGCATCGGCTTTCTCGATCTGAGCTGCGATCGAATTTCGAAAAATTTCAACCTTATTGATCATAAGGGCTTCGTTGCGTTGCATGTTTTGAATGCTTTGCCGCTCAAACTCATCGACTACTACCTGAGCTTCGGCAGTTATTGCCTCCAGTTCAGCTTGATCAATTTTAACGTATTGTGAATATTTTGCATCAATACTTTTTACGTATAAGTCTAAATTTTTAATTTCAAGGTTTACTCGATAACGACTGGTGCCTATAGCATTGTTTCTTTTCTCTTTGGCCTGTTCTATAGCAGGGTTAGCCAATAAGGATTTAAATTTTTCTTGAAGGGGTTTCAACTCTTCCATGGCTTTTTGGGTCAGTTTTATTTGCTCCTTAATCCTATCCACTTTTAATTGCAAAGGTGGCTGCCAATTGAACTCGGAATCGGCTAATTCAACCATTCTATTGTTTCTTGCGGCCAGGATTTCATTTTTTTTCAGGACTAAGTTTTCATACTCTATGCGGAGATACCAGACTGGTAATTCGTTCTCAATGTGAGAATTTACTGTTTCTTGAAAGGTCATAGAGGTCTGTTGTAATTCCGTGGTAAGAGCAGAAAATTGCGTTTCCAGTTCTTCCAATTGTAGCTTGAAATAAAGGATTCCTGGTTTTTGTGTTTGCGAAATGGGTGTGGTTTTTTTCCAGACTTCTCTATTTATTTTATCTTGGGTTTCAACTTCAACTTCTTCAATGCGAGCATCAAGCAGTTCGACTGCCTGAGTGAAATCCACCTCTAGCTCTTCCAGTTTTCTGCTGTATTCTGTTTCTTGCTGAATTAAAATCTCATATAATTGATTTAAAGAGATTTTTTCCAAACCATGTTGTTCTTTAAATTGACTTTCAAGTTGATCGTATTTTTTAATATCTGCTGCGTTGATTACACCTTGTGTTTTATTTAATAACAACAACGTATCATCTAGATATTTTCACCCTAAATTCTTTAATGATGGGCATGGTTTCAATTTTTAAGACTTGTAGAGTTTTCAATTGTTGTAAAACCAGGGAATTTTTTTGCAATTTGATTTGTCTTTTCTGCAATTCAAGGAGCATTTGTTGACGTTTCCAAACCATAGTAATCCCCACCATCCTTGATTTTTCTTTGACTTTTTGTTTAAGTTCAGTGTATTTCTGCATTAATTTTTTAAGCTGGATTTTATGTGTTTTTATCTTTGCTGCGAGTGAATTGTGTTCTTGTTCTAAAGGTTCAATCGGTTTGGAGTCTTCTTGTTTTTTGTCATCTTGCAGCATTTTTTGTGGAATGACGACTGATTTTTTCTTTAAGGGAGGCTTAGGGGTTGTCTTTGGTAATTCGTTTTTCAATTTATTCAATAGCATTTCACATTCATTCAATTGGATTTTAAAGGTTTCCGGTTTAATGGATTGTGTGACCTTAAATTGATTCAGGGCAGTTAGGTGATTTTGAAGAGAAGTCATTAACATGGCCCCTTGTTCAGCTACAGTCATGTCGAAAGACGGTTTAAAATCTTTTAAAGTAGAAAATATGGATTGATTGGCTTCAGCAGCATCTTTGTGGGCTTTTAACTTGTGCGGCAAATCCTTAAGCATTTGTTCCATGAAAGAGATTTGAACCAATCTTGAAGCAGTGCTTGCTTTTTGTGCAATTTCTTTTAAGCTCACTCCGTTGACGTTTATGCTTAGGGTCTCTTTGAGTGCCTGAAGGACCTGTAATTGCTCGTTAATGAATGAATTCTTGCCCGTTAATTTCAGAGCTTGATCGATTGTTATTTTTATTTCGCTTAAGTAAGCTTCTATTTTCTGTTTCATACTCAAATCCGGATTAAATTATTTACATGGAGTATATAATTTTAAGCTTATGGAAATATTAAGAAACCGGCTTTTTTAGAAAATTATTTTTAAAACGTCGGTCTTAAGAAATTATTAAAATCAGTCACTTGAATTTTGGTAATGGGTCCATATCTTGCTATCAATGAATGTGACACACTAGTATTGATTTTTAATAATGAGGGGTGATGAGCAATGAGAATGGACAAACTGACATCAAAATTTCAAATGGCCCTGGCGGATGCCCAATCATTGGCTCTTGGGAACGAGATAATGGCTTTATTGAACCCGAACATTTAATGAAAGCCCTTATTGGATCAGCAAGGGGGCAGTTGCAGGCCTTTACTAAGTAAAGCTGGGTGAATATTCCGCTAAATTAAGAACCCTTTTAGATCAAGCTTTAGATAAATTACCAAAAGTATCTGGTATGGGTGGCGATATTCATATTTCCAATGCCTTAAATCGCTTACTCAATCTCACCGATAAATTATCCCAACAAAAAAAAGATAATTTTATTTCCAGCGAATTATTTATTTTAGCCGCATTAAATGAAGATGGATCCTTAGCTCGACTTTTAAAACAAGCCGGGGCGAATCACAAGCCATTGAAAAAGCCATTGATGAATTACGAGGCGGGGAAACCGTCAATGATCCCAATGCCGAAGAACAACGCCAAGCCTTGGAAAAATATACCCTGGATTTAACTGAGCGTGCCGAACAGGGCAAATTAGATCCCGTCATTGGTCGTGATGATGAAATTCGCCGCACCATTCAAGTATTACAAAGACGCACAAAAAATAATCCGGTTTTAATTGGTGAGCCTGGCGTAGGGAAAACAGCAATCGTTGAAGGTTTGGCGCAACGAATTATCAATGGAGAAGTTCCTGAAGGTTTAAAAAATAAACGATTGCTTTGCTTTGGATATGGGGTCCTTATTGCCGGTGCAAAATTTCGAGGAGAGTTTGAAGAGCGGTTAAAAGCTGTACTGAAGGATTTAGCAAACAAGAAGGTCAAATTATTTTGTTTATTGATGAAATCCATACCATGGTGGGTGCTGGAAAAGCTGAAGGAGCCATGGATGCGGCAACATGTTAAAACCTGCTTTGGCCCGCGGTGAATTGCATTGCATAGGTGCAACCACTTTGGATGAATACGGCAATACATTGAAAAAGATGCAGCTCTTAGAACGACGATTTCAAAAAGTATTGGTGAATGAACCCAGCGTCGAAGACACCATCGCCATTTTGCGCGGTTTAAAAGAACGTTATGAAGTACATCATGGGGTTGAAATCACCGATCCCGCCATCGTTGCCGCCGCAACCTTATCGCATCGTTACATCACCGATCGACAATTACCTGATAAAGCCATTGATTTAATTGATGAAGCCGCCAGTCTGATTCGCATGGAAATCGATTCCAAACCCGAAAGCATGGACAAACTGGACCGTCGATTGATTCAATTAAAAATCGAAAGTGAAGCCTTAAAAAAAGAAAACGATGATGCCTCTAAAAAACGACTGGTGGATTTAGAAAAAAACATTAAGGAGCTGGAACACAATTACTCCGATCTGGAAGAGATATGGAAGGCCGAAAAGGCCACCATGCAGGGATCTACTCAAATCAAAGAAGCTTTGGAACATGCAAAACAAGAAATGGAAACTGCCAAAAGAGCCGGTGATTTAAGCCGGATGTCCGAACTGCAATACGGCACAAATTCCAGAACTTGAAAAACGGTTAGCCCAGGTAGCCACTGACAGTACTCAAGAAACCAAATTGGTCCGCAACAAGGTTACGGAAGATGAAATTGCCGAGGTGGTCTCTAAATGGACGGGTATTCCAGTCTCCAAAATGCTGGAAGGAGAAAAAGAAAAATTATTGAGAATGGAAGAAGCCCTGCACAAACGCGTGATTGGCCAAAATGAGGCAGTGGACGCAGTGGCCAATGCCATTCGTCGTTCTCGTGCCGGCTTGTCTGATCCCAATAGACCCATTGGTTCTTTTCTGTTTTTAGGTCCTACCGGCGTGGGGAAGACCGAGTTGTGCAAGGCCTTGGCCGGATTTTTGTTTGATACCGAAGAAGCCATGGTGCGCATAGACATGTCTGAATTCATGGAAAAACATTCGGTGGCTCGTCTTATTGGAGCACCACCTGGTTATGTCGGCTTATGAAGAAGGCGGTTATTTAACCGAGGCCGTAAGACGCAGGCCTTATTCCGTGATTTTACTCGATGAAGTAGAAAAGGCGCATCCGGATGTGTTCAACGTCCTCTTGCAGGTATTAGACGATGGACGTTTAACCGATGGCCAGGGGCGGACGGTTGATTTTCGCAACACAGTCATCGTGATGACGTCCAATTTAGGCTCCCATCTCATTCAAGAAATGAGCAAAAAAAGTAATGAGGAAATCAAGAAAGCGGTGATGGAGCAAGTAGGTCAGCATTTTAGACCCGAATTCATCAACCGCATTGATGACACCGTGGTGTTTCATTCCTTGGACAGCAAACAAATTGAAAAAATCGCAGACATTCAAATCGGTTATTTGCAAAAGAGATTAAAACAACAACACATCCAACTGGAAGTGAGTTCCGAGGCCCTGAAGCATTTATCGCAAGCTGGCTTTGATCCCGTGTATGGTGCCAGACCCTTAAAACGGACCATTCAACAACAATTGGAAAATCCCTTGGCACAGGCCTTACTTCGTGGAGAATTCAAGCCTGGGGAAAAAATACAAGTTTCTTTCAAAGACGGTGAATTAGAGTATAAAGCGACTCAGGGAAATTCTTAAATTGGATCATATATTATCGCCACAAATCCTTGCATGGATTATGAGGGATGGCTACATTGCCTTATTTTTTTTATTGGCACTTGGGATTATATGCCTCCCTGTGCCTGAAGAAACCTTGATGATCCTATCAGGCTATTTCATTGCTACGGGGAAATTGCCCCTAATTCAAACTGTCTTAGCCGCAATCGGGGGCAGCATATGTGGCATCACCGTGAGTTATCTGTTGGGTTTAACTGCTGGAAATTACCTTCTGATGAAATACGGTCATTGGGTTGGTATCACTGAAAAAAAAATTACCAAGGTGCAAGATTGGTTTAATCGAATTGGTAAATGGGCTTTGTTTATCGGTTATTTCATCATAGGGGTTCGACATTTCACCGGCTACGTAGCTGGTTCGACCTTGTTGCCTTATCGAGTTTTTGCCTTATTCGCTTACAGTGGAGCCGTGGTTTGGGCAAGCTCTTTCCTCTCCCTAGGGTATTTTTTCAGCGATCAGCTGGAACATTTTATCCAATGGATTCATTTCAACGTTCTTTTTATTTCCATCATTGGATTGTTTGTGCTTTACATGGGTTGGCGAAAGTATAAGAAGCGAAAAAAAGTATAGTAGCAAGACTAGCCTCTCCAAACCCCATCCCAATCTTTTGAAGGTGGTTTTTTCTTAAATTGCCTGCATCGCAGGATGAACACTTTGGCGACTTCGTCTTCCTTGTGTATTTTTAATGCCTTTTTAAAGGATTCAATGGCTTCATTCCAGTCTTGATGTTGATAAGCAGCAAAACCTTGCTCAAAGTAGGTTTGATAAGCTTTGAAATCAAAAGGCAATTCGGATACCTTTTCAGCCAGGAGTTCGTAAACGGTATGCCCGCCCGTTTTACCTTTGATGGTCGTCACATCAATTTTTCTAAAGACAAAGGAGTCTTTGACCTGTTCCACCACTTTTTCACTCACCATGATGGACGTGTCATAGGTTTTGTTCAAACCTTCCAGTCGACTGGTCAGATTGATGCTGTCGCCTATGGCCGTGTAATTCATTCGGTCTGAAGAGCCGATATTGCCCACAATCACTTCACCGGTATGGACACCAAAGCGGGTGATGAAAGCCTCTTTGCCTTGCTGCATCCATTTTTGGTTCAATTCCTTGATTTTATCACGACACAGCAAGGCGGTTTGGCAAGCGTGTTTGCAATGTTCGAGATCAGTCAATGGCGCGCTCCAAAAAGCCATGATGGAATCGCCAATGAATTTGTCAATGGTGCCCTGTTTGGAGGTGATGATGGTGGATAAATTATCCAAATATTCAGACAAATCCAACATGAGTTGATCTGGGGATAAGGTTTCTGAAATGGTGGTGAAATTTTTTATATCGCTGAACATTATGCTTAAAATTCTTACGTCCCCGCCTAAATGGATGTCCAAACCACTTTTAATCAATTGTTGAACTAAATTGGCAGGTACGTATTTTTTAAAAGATCGCAAATTCATTTTCATGGAATGGATGGCATTGGATAATAAATACACTTCCTTGATGTGGGACTTTACTTTTTTGCCCTCAAAATTGAAATTTTTAATCCTTTTGGTTTCTTCAACAAGCATTTTGATTCTTGTGGTGATCAATTTTGAAACGATTGAAGCGATCAGGATCCCACACAAGAGGATGAGCACTCCAAAACTGAGGAGTAGGTTTTTTTTGCGTTCTAAATCGCCAGTGAAGTCTTCTTCTGGCACCACCACACCAACCTTCCAAGCATATTGGGCCACTTCAGGCAGATCTTCAGGAAGCTGCGTGATGTGAGCAATGTACCTGTCGTGGTTGTAGGTAAAGGTAAATAAGGGTTTTTTTATTTTTTTAAATTCGGAAAGAGCAGCTACCAACCAGGGTTTGTTGATTGCCTGCAAATTAATTAAAGCATTTCCATCCAAGGCATCCATTTGTTTGTCCATTCCAGGAAAGGCAATCAATTCGTCTTTGCCATTGATCATAAAAGCAAAGCCATTCTTACCAATTTTAAGGGTTTTTAAAAAATCAGATACGCCTTGCATGGCCAAGTTGACCGTAAACACGCCTTTTAATTGGTTGGCTTTGTCATAAACTGGAGCCACGGCCGTGGTGGTAAGGTTTTTTTCAGGAATGGAAAAAAAAACATCGGTCCAGTTAAACCGCTTGGCTTTGGTTGCAGCAGACCAGGATGGACTTTTTCGCAAATCCACGGCAGGGATGTAGACGTTTTTAATGAGGACGTTGTTTTGATTTCGATAAAATTTCACGCCCATCGGTGGATCTTCATAGGGCCTGTAAATGACCGTGGAATAAGTGCCATCTGGTTCTAAATAAGTCGATATGCTATTGCCTTGGGGTTCTATCCAAGACACTATTTTCGTGGGGATATTGAGTTGAAAGGTGGTTGTATTTTGAGAGGCATACAAAAGATAATTCACGAGTTGATCTGCATCAATAAAACCATTTTCAAACAAATTTTTTGACAGTTGGGATATGTTCTCAGCAGAACTTCCTTTGGATTTTAATTCTTGCATGACCAAGGCAGTCGTATTTGTCAACAGATTCGTGGAAGTAAAAGCAATGAACTTTTTTAAGGTCCAATATTCCATAAGAATAAGCAGTGACATCAACAAAACAAAGGTGATGACGTAAATGGACACGATGCTCAGGCGTAAGGTTACCCTCCTTACCTTCATTCATTACCCCCTCCATGAGCTCACTTAACCTAAAGTATAGATTAATCTCATTGAAATATGGGGTGGGGATACACTTCATCAAACCTGAGCTATAATTAAAGAGGTACCCCATTTTTTGAGTGATAGGCTATGAAGTTGATCTTTTTGGGATCGGGCGATGCATTCGTGCCTATAACTGAAAATTATCAATCCAATATGATATTGGAAAGTAAGGGTAAACGTTTGCTCATTGATTGCGGTACTGACGTGCGCCACTCCTTGCATCATACCCATTTAAGCTATCAAGACATCGCTGCAGTCTATGTCAGTCATTTTCATGCGGATCACGTAGGCGGCTTGGAATGGTTGGCTTTTAGGACTCAGTTTGATTCCTCTTGTAGCAAGCCCAAATTATTCATTCATCCATCCATGGTTAACCCCTTATGGGATCAGGTGCTCCAGGGAGGTTTGAAATCATTAAGAAATACTAAGGCCACTCTGGACTCCTATTTTGACGTGCAGGCCATTGACGTTGACGATCATTTCAGTTGGGAGTCCATTTATTTTGATTTGATTAAAACCACCCACATCCACCATGGAACCCAGCTTATTCCCAGCTATGGGCTGTTTATCCAGAATCAAAAGACCAAGTGGTTCATTACCACTGACACACAGTTTAAACCCGATGATTACATGCCATGGTATCAATCCGCTGATGTAATATTTCATGAATGCGAGATAGCCCAAGAGCCCAGTGGTGTCCACAGTCATTTTTCTCAACTCATGGGACTTTCTGCGGACATCAAATCCAAAATGTGGCTCTATCATTACAGTGCCGACACGTTGCCGGATGCCCAGGCTTATGGGTTTAAAGGATTCATTACACGCGGCCAAGTGTTCCTCGGTTAGCAGGGGTATTCCTCTTGCAACAAGGTGGATAGCTCCCAAAGCGAAATATAAAATTTCACATAGTCTATGCTGCTGGAACTCATTAACATTTCAAGCAATTGTTGCCAACGCTCTTGAATGAAGGGATTGTCTGCAAACCATCTGGTGATCAATTCTTCGGCATCTAAGCGTTTTTTATTTTCTTTTAAAATGACAATGGTTAACCGGCGCTGTAATTTATCGAGCTCATCGCGTAGGGACAAACGGGAAAGACTGTTCCAATGCCCTTCCGTGCCATCACTTGCGATTTGATCCCGAAACCAAACCAATTGGAAGCGTCGACCTATGGCAAAGTATAATTGGGCTGTGCGAATGAGGTCGAAACGGTTTTGTGTAGCTACTTCCACGACATTTAAGACGGTATACAATACCCTGGTCATAGCCATTTGACTGGCTTCTTTTTTAGGCATTCCAATCTCTAAGAATTGTGCGAAGGCTTTGTCAAAATAGCCTTTGGTGACCCCTGCCATCAATTCAGGAACCAAGGGCTCCACTTTGGTGATGGCTTTACTGTAATGAGCAATGTTCGCTGCAATGTCTCCATGATAGCGTTTATTGCGTAAAAACCAACGCGTGGCCAGATTCATTAATTGCCTTATGTAATGCAGCAGCTCATATTGAGTCTGTGCCTTTATTTTTAAACGAATGGAATCAATCAATTGCAACAAATGCTCGATTCGATATGATTGTGCAGCAATGATGTAAGCCCTGGCAATATCGGCAATCGATTGACCGGTTTCCAATTGCATACGATACATGAAGGTAATACCAAGTCGGTTGACAATCTGATTGGAAAGTTGAGTGGCTATGATTTCCCGACGCAAACTGTGTTGTTGCATGGCGTTGATATCCCATTTTTTCAATAGAGTAGGAAAGGCGGTCTCCAGTATGCTGACAAAATAAGGATCATCGGGTAAATCGGATTTTAACAAGGCATTGGTGATGTAAATTTTAGTATAAGACATGACGATGGCAAGCTCAGGCCGAGTCAGACCCTGTCCTGCGGTTTTGCGCTCCAATAATTTTTTATCATCGGGGAGAAATTCCGCCACCCGGTCTAAGTTGACCCACTCATCTAAGACTTTGAGATATTCCTGATACAAGCCACAATACAACATGGCATGAGGAACGGAGTAACTCAAAACCAGAGCCTGATTGTAACTGTCGTTTAAAACCAGTTGAGACACCTCTTGTGTCATTTTTTTCAACAATTGATTGCGTTTGGTTTGGGTCAACTCTCCTTCATGCATTTTTTTATTCAACATGATCTTGATGTTCACCTCATGGTCCGAACAATTGACCCCGCCTGAGTTATCAATCGAATCCGTATTGATGAGACCGCCAGCCAAGGCATATTCCACTCGACTCAGTTGGGTGAATCCTAGGTTGCCACCCTCTCCTACCATTTTGCAACGCAAATCGTTGGCATTCACTCGACAAAACTCATTGGTTTTATCGCCTACATCCGCATGCGATTCAGTCGAGGATTTAACATAAGTACCTATGCCCCCGTTGTATAATAAATCCACAGGAGCGCTTAATATGGCACGAATCAGCTCATCAGGGGGTAGTGAGTTTACGCTAATGTCCAATGCTTTTTTGACTTCTGGACTGATGGCAATGGATTTCACAGTGCGATTAAAAACACCCCCGCCCTTGGAAATTAATTTGGGATTGTAATCGGCCCAAGAAGACGTGGGGAGATTAAACAGCCTTAGCCGTTCTTTAAAGGATTCTTTTGCCAAAGGGTTTGGATCTAGAAAAATATGGCGATGATCAAAGGCCGCGAGCAACAGTGCATGGTCGGTGTAGAGAAGACCGTTGCCAAAGACATCTCCTCCCATGTCTCCAATTCCCACCATGGTGAACTCTTGGGTTTCATAATCCAAGTTTAGATCGCGAAAATGATGCTTCAGTGATTCCCACACGCCGCGTGCAGTGATCCCCATTTTTTTATGATCATATCCTGCTGAGCCCCCAGAGGCAAAGGCATCCCCCAACCAAAAATGGTATTCTTTGGAGATGTTATTGGCAATGTCGGAAAAACTAGCCGTTCCCTTGTCTGCCGCGACCACAAAATAAGGATCGGCATCGTCGTAACAAATGGTATTTGGAGGCGATATGCATCGATCTTCCACCAGATTATCAGTCAAATCGAGCAAGCCGCGTATGAATAATTGATAACAATCCACCACTTCTTGTTGTATGGCTTTCCTATCCATCCCAGGGGTTAACTGTTTCAACACAAATCCACCCTTGGCTCCAGAGGGCACAATCACTGCATTTTTTATTTTTTGGGCCTTCATCAGGCCGAATATTTCCACACGAAAATCTTCTGGTCTTTCAGACCAACGGATCCCACCTCGAGCCACCTTGCTGCTTCGCAAATGGATGCCTTCAAAACGAGGGGAATAGACGAAGATTTCATACAAAGGCTTATTAGGACCTAATTGTGAGAGTTTTGCGGAGTGGATTTTAATGGATAAGTAGTCCTTGGGTTGCCCATTAGACTTCACTTGAAAATAATTCGTCCGCAAAGTGGCTTTTATCAAAGACAAAAAATAATGAAAAATTCGATCCGCATCCAAGCCACTCATGGCATCAATGTCGGTTTCAATGCTGATTTCCATCGCATCCATTTTTTCTTTTCTTTTAGCGACAGCTTGTTGTAAATTAAATTTCAAATAAAACAATTGCACGAGTTTTTTGGCCACCTCTGCATAAGTGAATAAAGTGTTTTCAATGTAAGTTTGGCTGTAGCGAAAGCCTGTTTGATGCATGTATTGCATATAGGCTCGCAAAATGGTGATTTCAGACCAAGATAACTTGGCTCCTAAAACCAATTTGTTTAACCCATCGTTAATGCAATTGCCGCTGATGATTTGTATCAAAGCCTCTTTAAAAATCTCTTTTACAACGTCCAGATTGAAGTGATCTTTGAGCGGACAACTCAAATCAAAATCACTGATCCAAAAAATCCGTTGTTTATTCAGGACGATTTGATAAGGTCTTTCAGTATCCGTTCTCAAACCCAGGTTTTCCAGTATGGGTAAAATATCAGACAATGGAATGCGATGACCCAAACTGTAGAGTTTGACTCTACAAGGATACTCTTTGGAACAGGAGTCCTGTAAATCAGGAAGCAATGGCCTTTCCTTGGTTAATTCTTGAATCTGCATGAAATCCAACACCGCTTCTTCAACGGAATGTTGCTCACAATAACTGGCTGGCAAGGCTGCGACGTATTGACTAACAAAATCGGTGGACTTCTTGTTATGGGTCACTTTACCCAGTAGCTTTTCTTTCCATGAATTCGTCATCTTGATGTCTCACAGATTATGAAGTGTCCTGTAGTTAAGTATAGACTACTGGCTGTTTTAGTTTTAAGCATCTCCCAATGAAATTGGATGTTATCTTCCATGAAAGTGGCAAAGTGAGTTGCTATTACTCATTGAATGACCTGTCATCGGTTTTTGATGTCTAATTTCAAATGGACATTTAAGCAAAGGGCAACACAATCATGTAAATTACCCAATCCAATCGAGGCATAAGCTATACTTTAATATATACACGCTTGAATGATTGGGGGGTGAATTATGATTTCTTTCAAAAAAAGTAAGCTGGCTTTAGTGCTATTTTTCACAATCATATTGTCTAATTCATTTGCATCTGGTTTTCATGGAGGGCATGGTGGTCATGGTGGATGGCATGGCGGCGGTTGGCACGGTGGAGGCTGGCACGGTGGAGGCTGGCATGGCCGGGGATGGAATAATGTGGGTTGGTATGGTGCAGGACTAGTGGGAGGAGGTTTACTTCTTGGTGCTCCCTATTACTACAACAACAATTACCTCACCAATTGCCCCTACGTACAAGTCTGCGATTTATACGGCAACTGCGTTTGGCAACAACGTTGTTATTAGCTTCATGCGGCTATGAATAGCTAATGTAACTCCTTGAATAGTAATACATTAGATCAAAAAAATAAAAATATATACAAAAAGTATTCTTATGGTAATATTTGAAATGGATTACATCAATTTTTCAGGGAGATACCATGACAAAAACAATAAACAAAGACATTGATTTTTCTGAAATGAAAATAAAAATCAAGGAAAATCATCTGCGTTATGCTCGCGAAAATATGGTCACTTACATTGAAATGACTGGTGGCATTAAACAGACTCGATTAATTAAAAAATATTCTGAAAACATTGGTTTTTATAGAACATCCAAGGAGCGCTATTTAAATTCGGCCATCCAACAAGTCAGTCTGGGTGAAAAAGCAGAACATTGTGCCCTAGCAGTGCTTTTAGGAATTGGAGTGGGTGGGGCTGCGTTCATAAAGCTCAAAAGCATGAACACCAGCAGCCCACTGAGTTTTATAAATCCCATGGATGCGGCTAAAGACATGGTGGGCGGAGCTTTTAGCGGCGTTCTTGGGGCCAGTGCGGCTTACCTCATTTATGAGTCCTGGTTAAAAAGTGCTAACAAACCTGTTGCGGATGACTTTGAGCACTTTCAAGCGGCCATGAATCGCGCAGGATTTACTAATAAAAAATACGCAAGTCTCTCAGCAGAACTGGTGAAATTATTTCATTACCGAGAATGCATTTTGTTGAATTTAAACGATGGATTTGGAACCTATTTCAGAGACGAATACCTGGCACAATTTTCTTCAGATACAGGACTCACCGATGTTCAGGCCCTCAACATTGCCATAGAAGCCTATTTCCTGGATGAACTCAATCAATTGTTTAACAAAGCCTTTCAAGATATTTACATCATTCAAGAAGAGGAAATCGTGGGGGAAATTGAACAAATTCGCATTTTAAGATGGATGAAAAGCTTTTTTGAATGCCCAGAATCTCGATTCAAATTCACTCAACAATTGCAAATCCATTTCATGGAAGAATGCTTAAGTTACCTTGAAATTGAAATGGTAAAACCCACCTTTTTGGCAAGACATCCCTACCTTTCCTCCTGCATCATGGGTCTTATGGTGGGAGCCATCGCCTTGACTTTGGCCTGTCCTGTACTGGGTTGTCCCTTGGGTTTAAGCATTGCGAGCATCGCCTTGATTGCTTCTGTCTCTAGCGTGGCGATCTCGTATTGTTCCATAAACTACTTTGAATTTTTTAAGTATCAGAGGGATAAAAAAAATCGTCTAGCCATTAAGCACACCATTGAAAACGTAACCAAAGAATGCCTGCGGCTGAATCGATTGATTAAAAACACGGTTGCAACTTCCGCTGACGACATCCTTGCACTGACTAAATACAGAGACAGCGGCTATTTGAATGGATTTTTGAAAGTAATCAACTCCATTACCATGCATCCCAAAGAAGTTGCCATGGGCTCAAGCCTTGCCTGGCTTAGAGAATATGCTTCAAGATACAGACACTCCAAGGGGGTTGAGAATGATTTAGCGAAACAACATCAAGCCATCATTGAAAAAGGCAACGTGCAAACCAGAAAATTACAAGACAAATTATTCAAAATCATGACCTCTAAAGACAACATCCATTCACAAACTCTGACTAACTATGTCCTTCACACCAGAGAGTATTTATTAAATCCAAGCCACAATGATTTCATAATCAAATTTGAATTGATAGCAAAAATTAAACAGCAAATCTTAGAAATCATTGCAGTAGTTCCAGAAAATACGGTGCAAACAGAATTACCCGCACTCTTGGTTCAATTCTACACCGATCCAGTCGAGTTGGGAGGTTTGGGCGGATTTGTAGATGACTTGATGAAAGTACGCGAATTGGCAGGAATTATAAAACACGAACCCACCCCAAACTCCCCGCATCCTTATCAAAAACTCCTTCAATGCACCCAAGCATATAATGATGCGCTGAGTCTAAATAAAAATTACGCCAAGACTTTCAATGGGGATATGGATTTCCGAGAACTTCTGGGGTTAAGAATCGATATACTGGGCAATGAACTCGAATTCAATGTCAGCTCAGCAACCTTAGGCAAGTACCTGGAAAATTCTTATAATTTCTTGTATTCCTTAAATGAGTTGCAAAGTCCTTTTAAAATGGCAACGGATTTAGACCTTCCTATGACGAACTCCAAAGAATTTATACTCTATAGGATGCTGTTGTTAAAACAATTGGCAAAGCTCGCTGATCCCAATAATTTAAGAGTCGGTTCCGCAGTAAGACGAGACATTTATCAATTCGTTTCAGAGCGTTTTAACATTGATCCTGTGCATGTATTTGATGATCTGGTGAACCAAACGCTGTTTGTAACTCGAAAAAAAGACGGACCACGAATTAAAGGGCCAGTCCACTCAGCTATGGTGAATGATCTGGAATGGGTTGCTGATGCACTTCGCCTTGATCTAGCCTATGCCTCTCAACCCATCACTCCCAGAATGCTGATCAATCGTGCAGGAGCCGAATTTTTACTTAAAGCAGACAGCGCTAAAAAAATAATTTTCAGTTATGGCATGTCTGAAAACTTCCTGGTTCCGGAATCGACCGAACTGTATTTTAACAAATTAAAAGATGCAATCGCATCAACCACTGCTTTCATCAGTTACCTGGAAAGCAAAGTCGTCATCAACAATACAGGGACATTGAACTTATATAAAAAGGCGTGCATCACTCAAGTTGAAGAACTATTGAAAGAAGTACAAGCCCTTACTCTGTTGATGGAGCAAAAAAATGACTCATTCAATCCTTTGAATTTAAACAATGCGTCCAAACTATTAACCAAATTTAAATCAGAACTTCTAAAATTCTTACCTATTGAAATGAGAACTTTTAAGATTCAACCAGCCAGCCAGGAGATGAAATTAGAATATAAAAGCAATCCCAGTGAAGTGCTCAGATCCTCAGTAAATGCAGAAAAAAAGCCAAATCATCACTTTTGGTCTAAATCAAAAAAGAATCAAGCAATGCAAACAAATCCTAACACAGCATTTGTTTTGAATTAAGACACTCGAAGGCAGTGAGAGATTTCCTGATTCTGGTCCAGCGCCACTTGTCGGAGATCCCTTACTGCGGTAGGCAAACCCATATTGACAGCCACTGCCCTAAATGAGGCATTTGATCATTTTGTTCAATATGAGTCAAATTAAATATTATTTGTTGGGCCAAGGCCCAACCTACGTCTTATTGATCAAATTTTGATGCGACAACCGTGAAAAATCTACGCTTCCTACTTTTTTAAAATCAAGTATGGGATTGTGTCTTCAGACCGAGTACACTGACTGCCAATTTAAAAAAGGGCCAAGCTTATGTTGAATTTTCCAAATTTAAGCCGCGATGTATTTTTAAAGGAATATTGGCAAAAAAAACCTCTTTTTATTCCTTGGGCATTGAATTCATTTAAAAATCCTGTATCGGCCAATGAATTGGCGGGCTTGGCCATGGAAGAGGATTTGGAAAGCCGACTGGTGATTCAAACCCCAGGAAAATTACCGCAATGGCGTTTGCAACGCGGTCCCTTTTTCAAGGGGGATTTCAAAAAGCTCCCTCCCACGCATTGGACCTTGCTGGTTCAAGGGGTGGATAGATTCATACCCGAGGTATGTGCTTTGCTGGATCACTTTAACTTTCTTCCTCAATGGCGTGTGGATGACGTCATGATCAGTTACGCGGTGGAGGAAGGCAGCGTCGGTCCCCATTACGATCATTACGATGTGTTTTTATATCAAGCACAGGGTCGTCGAAAATGGTTGTTAACCACCCAAGATTGCCATGAGGCCAATTATCTAAGCGGTCTGGAATTAAGAATCATGAAGGATTTTAAAATCGAGCAGGAATATCTTCTCGAAGAAGGCGATATGCTTTATCTGCCTCCCTACGTTGGTCATTATGGTATTTCTCAAAGCAAGGATTGCATGACTTACTCCTTTGGTTATCGCAGTTATTCAGGTCAAGAATTATGGACTGACTTTGGAGATTTTTTATCCAGTCAAACAACATCCTCCTCGTTTTATCAAGATCCACCCTGGACTCTGTTGTCCAAAACCTCTCAATTGCCCGAACAAGCTTGGCTCCAAGCCAAGGCCCTGATGCAGGCCTTGTTGGATGATGAAATCATGCTGCGGGATTGGTTTGGTGGTTTTGCTACTCAACTGGATGATCAAGCCGAGTCGCTGTTGCCTTTTGCTGAGGAAGAAAAATCCGATCTCAAAACATTTAAACAAATCCTTTTACATGCAAAAGGATTGGTACGAAATCCCCTGTGTCGCTTTGCTTATTACAAATCCGATAAACACTTAAGTCTTTACATCAACGGAGACCAGTGGAACACGGATGAGGTGTCGCATGACTTGGTGGAAAGCCTGGCCAATAACCGCCGTTTGACCTTAAAATCAATCTTGCCATTTTTAGACCAAAAATCCAATGAATCTTTTTTGTATGAATTGTGGCGTTTGCAGTGGTTGGAATTTACAGAATGATTTATGCGGACGTTGTGATTCTAGGTGCCGGAGCAGCTGGGTTGATGTGTGCCATCGAAGCGGCAAAGCGAGGCCGAAAGGTATTCGTTTTAGAAAAAACCAACAAGGTCGGCAAAAAAATTTTAATGTCTGGAGGCGGACGCTGTAATTTCACCAACCTGTATGCAAGCCCAGAACAGTTTATTTCCAATAACCCGCATTTTTGTAAATCCGCCTTAAGCCGCTACACCCAATGGGATTTTATTAACTTAGTTGAACAAAATAACATAGCCTATTATGAGAAAACCCTAGGCCAATTGTTTTGCGAAGATAAATCAGCCCGCATTGTGGAGATGTTGCTGAGCGAATGTAATCTAAATCAGGTATCCATTCAATTGAATCAAACCATAGGCCTTATCAAAAACCAAGGGAAGGGATTTGTTGTTCAAACACAAACACAACAGTATGCCTGTGAATCCTTGATTGTTGCTACGGGTGGTTTGTCCATTCCCACCCTTGGGTCCAGTCCCTTGGGTTATCAAATCGCAACTCAATTTGGTTTGCAAGTACATCCCTTGCGTGCCGGTTTGGTTCCTTTTACCTTGCATGTCCAAGACAAACAACGCTTCGAGGGATTGGCTGGGATCTCGGTGGATGCATTAGTGACCTGCCGAGGCAAGTCTTTCAGGGAATACCTCTTATTCACTCACCGCGGCTTAAGTGGCCCAGCAATGTTGCAGATTTCATCCTATTGGTATCCTGGAGATGAATTGTCCATTTGTTTTTTACCGGATTTGGACTTAAATGAAGCTTTGATCGAAGCGCGCCAAAGTTCACCCAACAGTGCTTTAAAAACCGTTTTATCCAACTTCCTTGCCAAACGGCTATTGGAAGCTTTTTATGCTGACCATTTTTTATCCAAGCCAATGAGGCAATTGACTGATAACCAAATATTGGTCATTGTTGATCTTCTGCAACATTTCTCTATAAAACCCAATGCCACCGAAGGCTACCGAACCGCTGAGGTGACCTTAGGCGGCATTGATTGCAATGAGATTTCTTCCAAAAGTTTTGAAGCCCAAGCCCTGCCTGGACTTTTTTTCATAGGCGAAGTATTGGATGTCTCAGGCTGGTTGGGAGGTTATAATTTCCAGTGGGCCTGGTCTTCAGGATGGGCTGCTGGACAGGTGGTGTGATTGAATGGCTTCAATCAATTGTTGATGAATGCCATTAAATCCCTTATTGCTCATCACCAACACCGCATCTCCAACCTTTAGTTTATTTTTAATTTCGCGAATGATGTGATCATTATCCTTGCAAATTCTGTAATCACAGGTCCAATTGGAGAGAGTGCTGCTGAGATCGAAATCTTGAGGCTCCAAAACAAAGGCTGCATCCACGCCGGCTAAAGCCTGAGCCATTTCATGGGCATGGACACCAGTACGCATGGTGTAAGAAGCAAATTCCATGACCACGAATAGGCGCTGATGTCTTTTGCTTGATTTTAAAGCCTCAATGGTCTTCATGACCGCCGTTGGGTGATGCGCAAAATCATCGTATACGGAGATCCCTTGTAAACTCGCTTTGAGCTCCAGACGTCTTTTTACAGGTGAAAAAAGGTTCAATGCCGCTGCTGCCTTTTGTGGGGATACGCCGGCCTTTACACTGGCGGCAATGGCTGCCAAGCCATTTTCCACGTTAAACCGGCCAATTAAAGACCAATTGACCTCTGCCACTGGCTCCCCATGATGCAATACAGTAAAAGCTTGCCCACTGTCTTCAAGCAATTGTGCACCCCATTGCGCTTGATGGGTCAAGCCAATTTCCACCACATTGGAATATATCCCACGAGCCAATACCTCATTCAAGGCCTTGTCATCCCAGGGCTTTACCACGACTCCATTGGAAGGAATGGTTCGCAATAAATAGTGAAATTGTTGTTGAATAGCAGCTAAATTGGGATAAATGTCGGCATGATCAAATTCCAAATTATTCAACACCGCAATTTTTGGACGATAATGCATGAATTTGGGTCGTTTATCAAAAAAGGCACTGTCGTACTCATCCGCTTCGATCACAAAGAATTGGCCGCTTCCTAAACGCGCGCTGGTATTGAAGGCAGTGGCTACCCCGCCGATTAAAAAACCAGGATTGAAACCCGCCTCTTCTAAAATCCAAGCGATCATGGAGGTGGTGGTGGTTTTCCCGTGGGTGCCGGCAATGGCTATCACTTGATATTGGTTCAGAACCTGTTCCGCTAACCACTGGGGGCCTGAGGTATAGGCTTTACCCAGTTCAAGCACCTTTTCCAAAACCGGCATGCCTCGTTTGATCGCATTGCCCACAATGACCAAGTCAGCCTCTAAAGCCAGGCGCGGATCCTCATACCCTTCAACCCAGGTGATGCCTTTGGCAGCCAGCAAATCACTCACCGGTGGATAACAATTGGCATCCGAACCGGTGACCCTATGACCCAAATCCCTTGCAAGCAAAGCCAAGGCACTCATGAAGGTACCACTTAAACCCAGTATGTGTAAATGCATTAGAAACCTCGATTACTGTATAATTTTTAATTGTTGCACCACGGGCTGATTCCAGGGGCCGGAAATTTTATAACTGTAGCCGCTGATTTTTTGCATGCCTTGATTGATGATCATTTTATTGGCTATCCACATCGCCACACCAGCAACGGGACCGCCGGCAATCGTAGCCACGATGGGAAGGCTGGCGGTGATGTGGGGCGTAATTTGCAGATTTAAATCATAGAGGCGTTTGACCAAATCCAGCGATCCTTTCATACTGGCCGCTGCAACTGGCCCCTCTAAGTTGCTGTCCTGGGTGCTCATAATGCCCTTATGGATATCAAAATGCCCTTGAAACACATCGAAACTAAACCCTTTTTGGGATAAATCACTGAAATCTAATTTTAACCGCCTAGGAATGGTTTGCAAGCTTAAAATGCTTAATAATTTACCCAATCCCAGTTTTTCTTCGGTTTCTGGACTTAAATGTGTTATCACTCCATTTTTTAATCTCAAATCCATGCTGCCATTGAGTTTGGCCAGCGAAAAATTCATGAGGCTATCGTTCCAACCACCACGAAACTCCATCTCGCCAATACTGGCATCCACCGCTGGAATGATATTCCAACGCTCCATACTTTTAGCCAGATTTTTAATGTGTAAGTTCAGTTGCAGGTTGGTTTTATTTGTTTTTCCTTTTTGTACCCAATCGCCTTCAAGGTTCAATTGATAAAAAGGAGACTCGATGTGGCAATATTGAATGCGCCATTGGGTTGGGGAAGACTTACTTTTCAAGGTCAAATTGCCAATGTTTTTTGACCCAACACTCAAATCATCCACACGCACATTCAAATGAGGAATTTGTTGTGGATGCAAGCTTTGGGCAAAGGGTTTCTGACCTTCAATGGGCTCCAAATGCAAATGGTTGATGTAGCCGCTTAAGAAATGGGTGGAAGGCTGATACACCAAATCCCCTGATACGTTCTTTTGTTGTACACCAAAGGACCAACTTTTGTCTGGCAGCAGTTTTGCTTTAATCGAAATATGGTCAAATTCTTGTTTTAAAAAGGTCAATTTGGCCAGGCTTACATGAATTATTCTCACATGCTTCATAAAATCCATGGAGTTCGTTTCATTGGAGAATTTGGAAACTACTTCAGACCAAGCTTTCAAGTCAAAATCATCCAAAGCGCCCACGATTGCCAAGCCGGGTAAGTTTTGATCGAAGGCCTGTGCAGAGCCTAATCGCATTTGCCCGGAGCGCATCTTGTATTTTCCTGCATCTTCTTGGAATAAAACATCAGCACTCAAATGATCATCATAATTCGCTCTTACTCGAATGCCTTTTTTAAAATCAAGGTTTACTTCCAAGGGAATTTTATCCTCCAAAGTCTTACCCAGTGGAGCTGGTAATTGAATGGCTAATCCTTGCAAATCACTTTTTAAAGTCATGGTCGTAAACTCTTTAAGGCCCTGTTTTAACTTCAATTCCGATTGAATTAAAAACCGACCTTTGAATCGTGAAAGAATGGGAAAATTGAAATGGTTTTTAAGTGCGTCTACAGTGCACTCACCATCCATTCTCATGCTGGTATAAGGATTCGGCTGGGATACGGATTGCATTTTTATATCGAAGGGGTGCCCCATGAGGCTTGCTGTGAGACTGCCGTCTGCAACTCCTTTTTCATTAAAATGCATAGGGCCGGTCACTTCTTCCAGTTTAAAATCTCCCATGGAGTTGTGAAATAGAATGGTGTTGTTGTTAAACTTTAAATCCCCTTGTGCTAGCAGTGGATGGTTTTCTTTATGCAATGGAATTTCCAAACCCAAATCGAGTGAAACCATGTCCTTGACCTTCAAGGATTTCAGTACCCACAATCTATTTTGCATGGGGGATGCCATGAGGTAACTTTGGATTTTTTCAGCCGGAGCTTGAACAATCCCATGAATCAGTAAATTTTCATGTTGTTTTCCTATGTCATCAATGCGCAAATTCATTTGTTTGACTGGCACTCCATGAAAGTTTGCATGGACGATGTCAATGTCCAGATTGCGCTTATTAAACCGTATGTACCCTTCCACATCTGAAATCAATTGCCATTTTGGAGAGATGGTCAATTCACCTCCCAGGGCATGACCGACGATGGAAAATTCACCGGTGTTTTCATCAAAGGGAAAATCTTTGGCCAATCCATTCACTCGGATTTTACCGCTTGCTTTTGCGATGCGTTTTAAATCGTTTTTTAGCCAAAAATTCAATTTGGGTTTTAAATACTGAGATGGAATGAGAGGTATCCATTGTTGAATGTTGTTGCCTGAAAAATCCATATTCAACCGCATCAAACCTAAAGAATCTTTGGTGACCTGGTCTAAAACCCCTTCTGCACTGAGGGTCAGATCCGGCTGACTTAAAACAAATCGCTCGATGCTAATTTTCAAGCCATTGTTCAATTCCTTCCAGTCAAAGGCACCGTTGAGTAAGCTAATATTTTGACTAGGATACCCTGTTATCGAAATCTGTGCCTCTTCTGAATCCAGTTCCAAACGGCCTTCTTGCGGTTGCCAATTCAACACACCCGTGAGGTTACCCACTTGCATGCCTTTGTCTTCAGTAGTCCAACCCAGATGATCAAAACGCGTTAAAATGTAGTTGGGTTGATTTTCTTTTACTGAGATTTGGCTGTTACTCAATACGCCTTGAGGATTTAGTTGGAGCAATTTTTGTAGGTATGGCGGCCAATCGATTTGCAGCGAAGACAATGAATCCAAAATAAGCGTCTTGACAAACAGATGATAGGAATGCTGCTCTTTATCGAACTGAAGGGAGAGTTGATTTTCTGGCCAAGGAACTCCCCCAAGGTGCAAACGAATTTTATCGGCTTGAAGTTTCCAACCCTTGTCATCAGGTTTCCACGCCAAATTAGCCTGAAGGAATTGAATTTTTTGAGTGCTGTCTTTTTTAATATGCAAGGCCAATTGCTTGAAGTTTAATTGAGCTTGCAAAGAGGAAATGCGTCCTTTGTTCAAATCCACCCAAAGAGCAAGATTTCCCTACCTCCTTTCAAATATTGAGCTAACTTCGGTATGGCATTTTTCCATTGGGCTGGGGCGGTATTTTTAGCTGCAAAATAAAATTGGCCCCTGGTGTTGTGAAGGGCATAGGGGTCAAAAACAATCTCGCCAGAGAATTTAAACAAGGACGTTTGGTCCTGCACCAAACGAGCATTCCCTTTTAGTTTGTATTTTCCTCCATGATTCACAATGGACAAATCCAGTCTGCGCACAGGAATCATGCGATTTGGGTTGAGGTAAAGATCCAGTGAGACTTGTTTGATGATCAAGGATTCTTGCTTGGCTAACCAAACCAAAAGCTCTTGGGTTTTACTCAGTTTGATGTCTTGATTCAACAAGGAACTTGAAATACCCTCCAATTGCCATTTTTCTGCTGTTTTTCTAAGCACCAAATGTACGCCGTCCACATACAATAGGCTGGGCTGTATTTTCCAGTGCAAAAGCGACTGCAGGATATTAATGCCAATGTATAATTTGGCTAGGTGAATTGAAGGTTTCTGTCCTTCATGAATTGAAAGTTGCTTTAATTTAATAACCGGGTGCAGCCAATACCAACCCGTTTCCAGAGTTTGAATGGTCACGGGTTGAGACAACAGTCTTGATAATTGATGCTCCACTTCCCCTTTGTATTGTTTGGCCCATGGGGTAAGTGAACGAAACAGACTTGAAAAAACAGCGCTCAGAATGATGAGAACGGCTAGAACAGTCCAAATTCGTTTGACAATGCGGTGTGAAACCGCTTTCTTAAAAATACTTTTCACTGGATAACCATTGTTTTAACGTTAAACCACATAGCCTTCTTCACGCATTTTTGCCAATTTATAACGTAAAGTACGCTCACTAATGCCTAATAAAGCAGCGACTTGTTGCCTATTTCCCTCATGTTCCAACAAAATTTTTTCAATTAGCTTGAACTCATGAATTTGTAAATTGATGGCCTGCCCCATGTCTTTTTCTTCTTGAACCATGGATAAATTCAGTTGCAAATGCTCAGGTTCAATGATGCCCTGCATTTGCAACACCAAAGCTCTTTGAATCACGTTGTCAAGTTCTCGTGCATTGCCTGGCCAGGGATAATTGAGCATTAATTTTTGTGCAGGTGTGCTGATGACTGGCATGATGGGTTGTTTGTGACAGTGTTTACGAATCAAGTAGATTGCCAAAGGAATGATGTCGTTTTTTCTTTCTCTCAGGGGGAGCCATTCCAATGGAAAAATGTTGAGTCTATAAAATAAATCCTCCCTAAACCGACCTGCTTGTACTTCTTCTTTGAGCTGCCTATTGGTGGTTGCGAGGATGCGTACGTCCAAATGAATCAGCTTGTTCCCACCGATACGCTCTACTTCCTTCTCCTGCAAAACCCGCAGCAATTTTGCCTGTAAACTCAGCGTCATTTCACTGACTTCATCCAAGAGCAAAGTGCCTCCTTGGGCCTGTTCGAACTTCCCTGGAGTGGATTTATAAGCCCCGGTGAAGGAGCCTTTTTCATAACCAAACAAGGTGGCCTCCAACATTTGCTCGGGGATGGCAGCGCAATTGATGGCGATGAAGGGTTGCCCTCTTCGCGGGGAATGATCGTGGATGAAATGCGCCAACACCTCTTTACCAGTCCCACTTTCTCCACTAATTAAAACGCCCACATCCGATTGAGCCACTTTCAAAGCCATGGTCATCAAGGCTTGGCTTTTCGGGTCCTGTGCTATGGGATCTTTTTCTTCTTCAGTGAGTTCTTGTTTGATGTATTGATTTACTTTTTCTGTGAGCACTTGAGCGCTGAAGGGTTTTTGTAAATAATCCACTGCACCATAGCGGATTGCAGTGACCGCATCTTCCACTGAACTGTATGCGGTCATTAGAATGACGGGCAAGCCCGGTTGCTTTTTTTGAACTTCAGACAGCAGTTGTATGCCATCGAGTTTGTCCATGCGGATGTCGGTTAATATCAAGGCAAAATGATGAAGGTCCAAAAGACCCAAAGCCTCTCGGCCATCCCTTGCTGTGATGTAGGTATGACCCGCAATGGTCATGGTTTCAGCAAGTGCCTCTCTTAATACCGGATCGTCTTCAACAATTAATACATGACTCATATTCAATCCTTTATTTTGTTCCAGGTAAATATAAAATCACCTGTGTTCCTTTTCCTTCCATTGATTCCAAAGCCAACGTACCTGCATGTGCCTTTACTACTGAAAAAACCACCGCCAAACCCAAGCCTGTACCTTGAGCTTTTGTGGTAAAAAAGGGGACCAGTGCCTGATGCTTTACTTTTTCAGACATCCCCACTCCATTGTCCTCAACTGATATTTGTATACCCGAATCGTCTATGGATGCAAGCCTTAAATGAATTTCGCAAGCTTCCGATTGCAAGGCATTAATCACCAAATTGATGACCGCCCCTATCAAGGACTCCATGTGTATAAAGGCCATGGGGTCTTTTAGCTGATTGCTTACCTGTAATCGCGCGGAACATGCGGTCACGTAAGGCTCTGCCCGCCGAGTCACTTGCAAGCAAAAATCATTCATATTTTCCATTTTCGGTTCTATTGAAGCACCACGAACAAATAATAATAAATCTTGAATTTGTTGTTCGATGCTTGCATGCGATTCTTGAAGTCTACGCGTCCAACTGCGACTGCGTTCATCCAAATGGGGGAGGTTGTTTAAATGATCCGTGAATAAAATGGCAGAGGACAAGGGGGTTCGAATTTGATGGGCCAGTTGCGCGGTCATGGTGCCAATAGCCACCAGTCTCGTTTCGTTTTCCTTTTCTTTTTCATAATCCCGAGTAGCGGAGATGTCGGATAAAGTCACCACCAAACCAGGTAAACTGTCTAAGGAAGAAATGGCCACGTGCACAAGGCGACCATCCGCTAAGGATACTTCGTGCCCATCATCGTCTCTGGGAACAAATGCCTGTTGAATGACATGAACCCACAAGGTATCCACCAAGCCATAACCTAACATGGCTTCAGCGGAAGGGTTTAGCCAAAGGATACGTCCTTGCGCATTCAAAATGACCAAGGCTGTAGGTAAACTCGTTAAAATATCCCATTCAGATAATTCGATTGTTGGTCTGACAGCACATGTTTCATAATTGGGATAAGACATGTTGGGCTTATTTTTGTGTTGTATTTTAAACTCTAACAAATTTTAGTTCGAAATGAAAATGGAATTCTTGGGGCTGTTGACATTTGAAACCTCGATACAGAATTTGGATATTGGAATACAATTTACCAAAAATTTAATCGTTGGTCTTCACAAATCCGGGAATCGGTATGAAAGCATCTTAATATAAATTCTGCAAAAACCTATTCGTAACCGCGTCTTGGATGCATGTGTTTGGAGAGTCACCTCATATTGATTTCAACTTGGCACATTCCGTAAATTGGGCCGAGGCCCAACCTACAATTTATAACAGACTTTAACAGGTTTTAATGCACTGCCATAATGCAATATGCGCACCCGTAGGATCTTCTATGATGGCAAAAAGACCAAAATCGCCCGCGGGGGTTTCAGGCATTCTAATGGTTGCGCCTAAATCACTTGCCTTTTTTAATGATTGTTTCAAATCATCTACGGTTACGTAAGTCATCCAATGAGGCGGGATTTGTCCTTTATCTTGAGGTGTTTGCATCAATCCACCGCCAGAGCAGCCTGCTTCTGTTTTAATCATGGTGTAAGCCCCATGTTCCATGTGGTGTTCTTCATACTCCCAACCCAATAAAGCTTTATAAAATTCTTTTGCTTTTTTTACATCCGGTGTCATTAATTCATTCCAACAAAATTGACCTTCTTTCATTTTTTTTCTCCTTGAGATTAATTTAAAATTTATGCGTAATGAGTAATCAAAAGAGAGCCTGGACCTGCCTCGTTTTTGGTTAAGCATTACACTGTTGTTTGCGTAGGGTGTTTCACTGATAAACCACATCCACTCCTTTAGGTACCTTGAATTGAAACAAGTTCGGAGACAATTTAAGATTGGATTGACCCTTGTTTAACTTAACGAAGGTGCTTTGTCCCAATTGATTAAGTAATTCCAAGGCAATCAATTGATCTTGATAAAAGGTCAATTTAACCTTCTGAAAATTCGCTTTGGCGGATTTGGCTTTCAAATGAAAAATAAGCTCGTCTTTATGTTTTTCCTGATCCACCTCAAAATCTCGATTAAGACTCCGATTAGAACCGCTTAAAAATAAGGCGGCAGTACCCCCCATTTGTTGTTCTTGGTTTTTCACCGTCACTTGCTCAAGCTCTTTATCGTAAACCCACATTTTTTTACCATCAGCCACCACTAATTGCTCCATGGGGGATTCGACCTCCCATCGAAACCGGCCTGGTCTTTGCAAAGCCATCTTGCCAGAGGAATGCGACAAAGAGCGCGCATTGGCCTTTACGACTTGAGAAAAGGAGGCTTTCAGGGTGTGCATGGCATTGAGTTTGTTTTGCAACAACTCACCTGCAGTTTGTCCAAGGACGGCATGATAAAAACCAAACAATAAAACCGCAACCATTTTTTTCATTCTAATCCTCCGTAATGGATGCCACTAACACATCCCGATATCCGCCTTCTAAAGGTCCAACGATTCCAGTACGCTCCATTTCTTCAACCATTCGTAGCTGCACGGTTATAACCTATTTTCAATCGTCTTTGTACAGCGGAAATACTGGCTTTGCGACGTTTGAATCACGAATTCCACGGCTTGATCATAAAGAGGATCGTCGTCTTCCACCGCCTGTACCCTCTTCATCAACTCCACCCTCACTGCTGTCATGCGTTAATTTTAAGATATCCTCGATGTAATCAGGCTCCCCACGAGCCCGCCAATCATCGGCAATACGATGCACTTCTTTATCATCAACAAAAGCACCATGTACACGTAAAGGCGCCCCACTTCCTGGCGCTAAGAATAACATATCGCCATGACCTAGTAACTGCTCAGCACCTTGTTGATCCAGTATAGTACGAGAATCAATTTTTGAGGAAACTTGAAACGAAATGCGTGTCGGAATATTGGATTTAATTAATCCTGTTAAGACATCTACAGAAGGTCTTTGCGTTGCAAGAATCATATGAATACCAGCCGCTCGGCTTTTTGAGCAATACGAGCAATCAGTTGTTCCACTTTTTTACCCACCACCATCATCATATCCGCCAACTCATCAATGACCACCACAACATAAGGCAGGGTTTGCAATACAGGAGCCTGTTCATCCATGGAATCAGTGGGTTTCCAGAAAGGATCAGGATATGGGTTGCCCATTGGCGATAGCCTCAGCAATTTTGGTATTATAACCTACTAAATTTCGAACGCCTAAAGAGGCCATCAATTTGTAACGACGTTCCATTTCCTCCACACACCAACGCAAGGCACTGGCTGCTTCTTTCATATCCGTGACTACCGGGGTGAGTAAATGAGGAATGCCATCGTAAACGGATAATTCCAACATTTTAGGATCAACCATGATCAAACGCACTTGCTCTGGGGTGGCTTTGAAAAGGATGCTTAAAATCATGGCATTGATGCCTACTGATTTACCAGAACCCGTGGTACCTGCCACCAATAAATGAGGCATTTTTGCTAAATCAACCACCATGGGATGACCGGCAATGTCCACGCCTAAAGCCAGGGTCAGGGTTGAATGAGCCTGGTGATAGACATCCGCAGACAAGACATCGGATAAACGCACGATTTCACGCGAATGGTTGGGTAATTCCAAGCCCACTACGGTTTTTCCAGGAATCACTTCCACGACACGAACCGAGATCACGGATAAGGAACGTGCCAAATCTTTGGATAAGGCAGTCAATTTACTCACCTTAACCCCCGCGGCCAATTGCAACTCAAAACGCGTCACCACCGGCCCTGGATGAACGGCAACTACGTCTGCCTGAATCCCAAAATCCAATAAATGCTGCTCCACATCCCGGGATACATTTTCCAGTTCTTGGTGGGTGTATCCACCCATGGGCTTGCCAGGTTGACCCTTATCCAACAAATTCAAATGCGGCAAACTTCCAGATGGAATGGGTTTGGGCTTATTATTTTCTTTGAGTTCTTTTGTAGGTTTTGGGACAATTATTTTGTCAATGCGAGGCAAAACTGAAACGGGACTTGGTTTTTCTCTTTCTTTTTTTGGAATGAATAATTTGGGTAGAGCTTTTTCAGGAGTATATGGAGCGCCTCTTGTTTGCGAACTGAAGAAGGCTTTACCCTTCTGACTAAGCTGCCATGATTTTTTGAATCCCAAGTGCAGTAAATGGGTCAATTGAAGGGTATAAAAACCGACTCCTTCAAGCGCTTTCAACCAGGATAATCCAGTAAACCAAGTAATACCCACCAAAAGCATGGCGAATAAAAACAACACTGCCCCCTGCAAATTAAGCATTTGATACCAACCCGTGCTGACGATTTGCCCAATGATCCCGCCGGCGGTGTGTATGGGGTCTATTGTTTGAATGTAGGGGTCAAAATTCAATAAACCGCATCCTGCAACCACAACCATCATAAAACCCACCGTCCTCAAGAGGATGACCTGTTTACTCAGGGTTTTAAGGGAATGACACTCTTGTAAAATCAACCAAGCCACGTAAACAAAACCCAAGGGCAGAAAATAGGAAAGATAACCAAACACGAAATAAAGGCCATCGGCCAAATAAGCACCCACTTTCCCACCCGAATTGAGGATCTGCTTGCCGGCATGCGCTGCATGAGACCACCCCGGATCGCTCAATTGGTAAGTCATCAAAGACAAGAGCATGAACAGAGCCCCGGTCAGAATCAATATAAAACCGCCTTCCAATAAGCGTTTTATAATGAAATTAGGCATGGTGTTTTTAGGGGTTTTTGCCTGTTTACCCGAATCTTGTTTTGCCATAGCTATTTTAATATTATTGTTTTTATCATAGTATCTGCCATATTAACACAAAATTGTAGGAAGGCAGAATGAACACAAGCAATCATCATCGTCTAATCATACTGGGCTCTGGACCTGCAGGTTATACCGCAGCCGTTTACGCAGCCCGTGCTAATCTTCACCCCGTCTTAATCACCGGTATGGAGCCAGGTGGACAATTGACTACGACAACGGATGTGGACAATTGGCCAGGTGACATCGAAGGCCTTCAAGGACCTGATTTGATGGATCGCATGCAAAAACATGCCCAGCGTTTTGATACGAACGTTATATTTGATCACATCACCACAGCTGATTTACAACAAAAACCCTTTAAATTAGAAGGTGACAGCCAAACCTATACCTGCGATGCACTCATCATCGCCACCGGCGCATCGGCTCAATACCTGGGCTTGCCTTCAGAAACCGCTTATCAAGGCAAAGGCGTGTCGGCTTGTGCTACTTGCGATGGTTTTTTTTATCGCAATAAATCCGTTTGTGTCATTGGTGGTGGAAATACGGCCGTAGAAGAAGCCCTTTATTTATCCAATATCGCTTCTTCAGTCACCTTAGTCCATAGGCGAGACTCCTTAAGGGCTGAAAAAATTCTCCAAGACAAACTGTTTGAAAAAGAGCGTTCTGGCAATATTAAAATCATTTGGAATTCCACTTTGGATGAGGTTTTAGGCGATGGTCAGAAAGTCACCGGCGTCTTTCTTCGAAATTTATTGAAAAATACCAAAGAAAAACTGCAGGTAGATGGTGTTTTCATTGCCATAGGCCATATACCCAATACTCAATTGTTTGTGGATCAACTGGACATGAGAAATGGCTATTTGCAAATCAAGTCCGGTTTAGACGGCATGGCAACCAGCACCTCGATCCCTGGAGTGTTTGCCTGCGGCGATGTGGCTGATCACGTATACAGACAAGCCATTACCTCTGCCGGTTTTGGCTGTATGGCTGCCCTGGATGCAGAGAAGTATTTGGATATGGAGAATTAATATACACAATCTTAAAGCCGGCAAAGCAGCCCCCAGCCTTTGCGGCTTTTTTGTCATGTAAAGAAATAAGTTTCCATTGCCATTTTCTTCAATTTAGTGCACTATTTCACCTTTATGAATTGGATTCATCATTGAGAGGCCTCATGGCAAAAGAAGATCATATTGAAATGGCTGGAACTGTTATCGACACATTACCCAACACCATGTTTCGTGTCGAGCTGGAAAATGGGCACATTGTGACTGCTCATATTTCTGGACGTATGCGCAAAAACTACATTCGCATTTTAACCGGAGACAAGGTGAAGGTTGAATTAACGCCTTATGATTTAACCAAGGGTCGAATCATTTTTCGTGATAAAAACTAAAAATTGCACCCATCCAGTTTATATGAGTTCAGATTATGTCCCAGCCACCATCATTTTTTCAATCAATACCGAACCGCATCGGGTGGGAATGTTGATGTTGAGGTCATTGCCAACAGCCAATATGGATCGGAACATGTCTTTTAGATTTCCCGCAATGGTTATTTCATCCACAGGGTGCTGGATGATGCCGTTTTCAACCCAAAAACCACTGGCCCCTCTTGAATAGTCGCCGGTGATGGCGTTCACCCCCTGCCCCATCAATTCCGTGACCAAAAGACCTTTATCAAGGGTTTTTAGCAGAGTGGGTAGATCAGTGGTTGTGGGATCTATGGTTAGATTGTGTACCCCGTCGCTGTTGGCGCTGGTTTTTAATCCCATTCTTCGTGCGGAATAACTTCCTAATGCGTATTGAAGCACCCGTCCTTCATCAACAAAGACATTGTCTCGCGTGGGCACGCCTTCACCATCCAAAAAAGAACTGCCCAAAGCCCCAAGGAGACGCGGTTGTTCGTAGATGCGAATGAACTCAGGGAAAATCGGCTGGCCTATGGAATCCATCAAAAAAGAATTTTTCCGATACAAATTGGAACCGCTGATGGCATGGATGAAACTGCCAAAAAGCCCACTGGATACCCGAGACGAGAAAATCACTGGAACCGTTTGAGTTTTAATTTTTTTAGAACCCAAACGACTGATGGTACGCTCCACCGCTTGGGCTGCAATGAACTGCGGATCCAATAAATCCTTAGGCTTTCTCACGGTGCTGTACTCGTAATCACGTCGCATCTCATCCTGTTCTTTGGCCAGTAAAGAACAACTTAAACCATGCCTGGTGCTGTGGCTGCAGTGGAAAGCACCTGCGGTATTGGCATAGCCATGGTGAGACTCATAAGAAGACATATTGGCCCCATCGGAATTCATAATTCGTTTATCCAAGGACATGGCATGATTTTCACACTCAAGAGCAATTTTTATGGCTTGTTCGGGGGTCAGATCCCAAGGATGGTATAAATCCAAATCACAATCCTCGTCAGTCATGAGCTCTTTGTCAGCCAAACCAAAGCAAGGATCTTCTGCGCTGACTTTAGCAATATCGCAAGCGGAACGGACTAATAATTCCAAAGCTTGCGAGGAGGTGTCCGTACTGCTGGCACTGCCCTTTCTTTTACCAATGTATACCGTTAAACCCACGCCTTTGTCTTCGCTAAAAGCCACGGTTTCAACCTCTCCCATGCGTACGTCCACAGAAAATCCTCTGTCGTTGCTGATGCCGACACAGGCATCCGTAGCTCCCTCTCTCTTTGCCAAATCCAATACTTCTTTCAATAGGCGGGTGATTTCAGTAGTTGACTTTCGCACTTCAGTATTGCTATGTTGCTCTTTAATTAGCATGAACGATCCGTAGTTTTAAATGATGTACACAAGGATACAATAAGATGCCTTACCAAACCAATGGTTATCCTGGAAACAAATTCAATTTTTTTTCTTTAGTGTTAGCCTTCACTTGCTTTATCACCCTAAAGGCTTATGCAGACGATCAATGGCGGTCATTAAGTCCCGGGATAGAGTATCAAAATCTGGAAGTCGGCGTTTTAACGCCTTGGTCGCAAGTGCATGTTTTTCGAATTGATCTGACTAAAAATCAATTGGAATGGGTTTCTGCAAAGTCTTTGGGTTTAAAAAATGCCACTGCGGTTCAATTCGCCAAGAAAAGCCATGCTTTACTCAGCATCAATGGAGGCTTTTTTGATCAAGACTACAATCCCCTTGGACTTCGAATCAATCATAAAAAAATAGAAAATCCCCTAAAAGGCATCAGCTGGTGGGGAATTTTCTTCCTCCAAAACAACAAAGCAGGCATTACCAGTCTGACCCATTTCAAAGACAAAAAGGACATCGAATTTGCTGTTCAAAGCGGCCCAAGATTATTGGTTAACGGAAAAATCCCCGCTTTGAAAAATGGCAAAGACGATAGATCTGCCTTAGGCATTACCGCCGATGGAAAAGTGATTCTATTGGTCACCAGCAATGCGCCGATGACTACCAGGGAACTGGCCCATTTGATGAAGACTTATCCTTTGTCCTGCAGGAATGCCATCAATTTGGATGGAGGCAGTTCAAGTCAACTCCATGCCCACATCGATTCCTTAAAACTCGATGTCCATGGTTTTTCGAATGTCAGCGATGCGATTGTGGTTAAAACCTTAGGTTCCTAACATGGAAGCAAACGCCATTTTAGATGATTTCTATTTTCAAGACGCATTAAAACCCTACGTCATTCAAGTGGTAGCACCTGCCTCTGGGGTACATACTGAAAAAATAAATCAGTTGCAAGCCTTAGAATCATTGAATATAGACCTGTCCTTATCCACACTCCAAGAAGAAATCAGTTATCATTCCAACAGCGATGAACTTCGGTTTCAACAATTAAAAAAAGCAGTGTTGGATGAGTCCCCAAACACCCTCATTTGGGCTTTACGTGGGGGCTATGGCAGTGCTCGTCTAATTGAACGCTTGAATGACTTGCCAAAACCTCCACAAGAAAAAACATTCATTGGTTTTAGTGACAACACCGCACTGCATTTATTTTTTTCAAAACAATGGCATTGGTCTTGCATCCATGGCTCGGGCTTTTCTCAAATCCTCGATCCCAATCAAGATCCCCAAAATTTCATTAAAATCGCAGACATTTTAACAAAAAAGGGTAGCGGTGCTTCCATCGATCTCATTCCTTTCAATGATAAAGCCTTCAGGAGCACTCCCATCCAGGGACTTCTCACCGGGGGTAATTTAACCCTGGTCGAAAACAGCATCGGCACCCTTTGGCAAATCCAAACGCAAGACAAGATCTTATTTCTTGAGGAAATAGGAGAAAAAGGCTACCGAATTGATCGCTCCCTGCTTCATTTACATCAAGCAGGTCTCCTAAATCAGGTGAAGGCAATTGTTTTGGGAGAATTTCTGCATGCCTTACAAGACAGCGACATTGCCGTGGCCTTGCAACGGTTTGCAAAAGATGTTCCCATCCCTGTGTATAAAAGCAATCAATTCGGACATGGGAAACTGAATTACCCCTTGATATACAACAGCATGGCCCAAATTCAAACTTCAGCCAAGTGGAATGAATGGAAATTGCACATGCCAATTTAGGGAGTTTGAGTGGGTGATTATAAAAATTAACGCGATGCTCAACTTTTTACGGAACCATACGGGCCCGGGCCCGTATGGTTCCGTAAAAAGTTGAGCATCGCGTAAAAATTATTTTTTTTTAAAATTTTTTAATTAAAACAAACCAGCTAGCTCAGTTAACCACAACTTACCCACAATTTACTCCCAGATTATCCTCTTGACCATTGAGTAAATACACATTATCTTGTTAAGAAGAGCACACACAAACCCTACATGTTGGGTTTATTGCCATAATGAATACAATATAATGCGTGGAGAAACAATGTCGGAGTTAAACGTGACTAATAACCCTGGTTTGATTAAAACAATCAAACGTAATGGCAACATGGTGAATTATGATGAAACTAAAATAAAAATTGCGATTACCAAAGCATTCATCGCCGATGAAGGCGGCAATGCGCCTTCCTCAGATCGCATTTACCAACAAATTGAAGATTTGACCGGGCAAATTTCACAAGTTTTTTATCGACGTTTACCCAGTGGTGGTGCAATTCACATCGAAGACATTCAAGATCAAGTGGAATTGGCCTTGATGCGCAGCGGCCACTACAAAGTCGCTCGCGCTTATGTATTGTATAGAGAAGAACACCGAAAAGCGCGTCAGGCAGAGGAAAAGCAAGAAGCTGCTGATCCCAAACTGCTCATGATCACCATGCCCGATGGCCAATTAAAACCTTTGGATATGGCGCGTATGGGCACCATTGTGGACGAAGCCTGTCGCAATCTGGATCAGGTGAACCCTGAGCCTGTGATTAAAGACGCCTTGCGTAATCTGTATTTCGGCGCCAAATTGGACGACGTTCATAAAGCCTTGATTATGTCTGCTCGTACTTTGGTTGAGAAAGAACCCGCGTATACCTTTGTAAGTGCTCGCCTCTTGTTGGACAGTATGCGGATGGAAGCACTGACCCAATTAAACATCCAATCAGGCGCTACTTTTGATGAAATGGCCAAGCTTTATCCGTCCTATTTCAAAGACTGCATCCATTATGGCATCAAACAAGGCATGCTTGATCCCAAAATGGCCGATTTTAATTTGGATAAATTGAGCAAAGCCTTATTGCCTGATCGCGATATGAAATTCACCTACCTCAGTTTACAAACTTTATACGACCGCTATTTCATTCACGACGCGGGCATACGGTATGAACTTCCACAAGCTTTTTTCATGCGCGTTGCCATGGGCCTTGCCATACGTGAACCCAATAAAGAAGAAAAAGCCATTGAATTTTATCAGTTGCTTTCGTCTTTTGATTACATGGCCTCTACTCCTACATTGTTTAATTCAGGAACAGTCAGACCTCAATTATCCAGTTGCTTTTTAACCACCGTGCCCGATCATTTGGATGGAATTTACAGCGCTATAAAAGACAATGCCCTGTTGTCAAAATATGCCGGTGGCTTAGGTAACGATTGGACTCCGGTACGTGCCATGGGCTCTCACATCAAAGGAACCAATGGAAAGTCTCAAGGCGTAGTGCCCTTCTTAAACGTTGCCGATGCCACTGCCGTTGCAGTCAACCAAGGCGGTAAACGCAAAGGAGCCGTTTGTGCTTATTTGGAATGCTGGCACAAAGACGTGGAAGAATTTCTTGAACTTCGAAAAAATACAGGCGATGACCGACGCCGCACCCACGACATGAATACCGCCATATGGATTCCCGATTTATTCATGAATCGAGTTCGTGAAGGAGGCGATTGGACTTTATTCTCCCCTGATGAAGTCCCCGACTTCATGACCAATACGGCAAAGCCTTTGAAACCCTTTATTTGGAATATGAAGACAAAGTGCGTAAGGGTTTGATTCAAAACGTTAAAATTCTGTCTGCCGTTAAATTATGGCGCAAAATGCTGTCCATGTTTTTTGAAACCGGCCATCCTTGGCTCACCTTTAAAGATACTTGCAATTTGCGTTCGCCCCAACAACACATTGGCGTCATCCACAGTTCCAATCTGTGCACGGAAATTACCCTCAATACCTCTCAAGAAGAGATTGCAGTCTGTAATTTAGGTAGTGTGAATCTTCCTGCGCATATTCAAAATGGGGTCTTGGATAAAAAGAAACTAAAAAAAACCATCACAACTGCCATTCGCATGTTGGATAATGTCATCGACATTAACTATTATTCTGTGCCTCAAGCACGCAATTCCAATCTAAAACACCGCCCCATCGGTATAGGCATAATGGGTTTTCAAGATGCTTTATACGAACTGAAATTGATTATACCTCCCAAGAAGCCGTTGAATTTGCGGATTCTTCCATGGAATTAATCAGTTATTATGCCATTGAAGCCTCTGCCGAATTGGCCAAAGAACGCGGCAGTTATTCAAGTTATGAAGGATCTTTGTGGAGCAAAGGCATCTTACCCATCGATTCCATTCATTTGCTCCAACAAACCCGCAATCAGTACTTAGAGCAAGACAGATCGCAACGTTTGGATTGGGAATCTTTACGAGTCAAAGTGCGTACCCAAGGCATGCGCAATTCCAACGTCTTGGCTATTGCCCCAACAGCAACCATCTCCAATATCTGTGGGGTCTCCCAATCCATAGAACCTACTTATCAAAATCTGTATGTGAAATCAAATTTGTCCGGTGAATTCACGGTAGTCAATCCTTATTTGGTTGCGGATTTAAAAGCGCTGGATCTATGGGATGAAGTCATGGTCAATGATTTAAAATATTTCAATGGCTAGCGTGCAACCCATCAGTCGCGTATCCCGATGAATTGAAAAAACGCTATGCTACTGCCTTTGAAATGGATCCCATTTGGTTGGTGGAAGCGGCCTCTCGCCGCCAAAAATGGATAGATCAAGCCCAATCACTTAATATTTACATGGCTGCAGCCCTCCGGGAAAAAACTGGATCAATTGTACATGCATGCTTGGATCCGAGGATTAAAAACCACTTACTATTTACGCAGCTTAGGCGCAAGCAATGCTGAAAAATCCACCGTGACATGATGGCGCTTTAAATGCAGTCAAATTAACCACCATCGAAGAGCCAGAACTGTGTTCCATCTTGGATCCAGACTGTGAAGCTTGCCAATAACTCTAGGAGAAATCAATACATGATCGTAACTAGTCACCAACACATATCCTCTCATTAGTAGGCATGCGACTGGCCTAGAACTCTTGAAATGGGTGCTGCACGCATTCAAGTGGATGACAAAAAAATCATCAATTGCCGTGCTGATTTAAATCAATTGGTCCCTTTTAAATACAAATGGGCATGGGAAAAATATTTAATCGCCTGCGCCAATCATTGGATGCCCAATGAAATTAATATGAGTGCGGATATGGCCTTATGGAAAGATCCCAATGGTTTAACTGAAGATGAACGCTTAATCATCAAACGCAATTTAGGATTTTTCTCAACCGCCGATTCATTGGTGGCAAATAATTTAGTGCTGGCAGTTTATCGTCACATTACCAATCCAGAATGCCGTCAATATTTATTACGCCAAGCCTTCGAAGAAGCACTGCATACCCATGCTTATCAATATATCATTGAAAGCTTAGGCATGGATGAAGCAGAAGTGTTTAACATGTATCGAGAAATTCCCTCTGTCGCCACCAAAGCAGCTTGGGCGCTGCCTTTCACCCAAAGTTTAGGCGATCCAAACTTTCATACCGGCACTCCTGAAAATGATCAACGTTTATTGCGTGATTTGATTGCTTTTTACGTGGTATTTGAAGGCATTTTCTTTTATGTAGGCTTTACGCAAATTTTATCCATGGGACGACGCAATAAAATGGTAGGCACCTCGGAGCAATTCCAATATATTTTACGTGATGAATCCATGCATATGAATTTTGGTATTGATGTCATCAATCAAATTAAAATTGAAAATCCGCATTTATGGACACTCGCAATTTAAAGAAGAAATCATTCAACTGATCAAAGAAGGCGTGGACTTGGAATATCAATATGCAAAAGACACCATGCCGCATGGCATTTTAGGCATGAATGCGGAAATGTTTGAAGAATATTTACAATTCATTGCCAACGACGTTTGACTCAAATTGGCTTGCCTGAACAATATCCTGGCGCTGAAAATCCATTCCCCTGGATGAGTGAAATGATGGATCTGAAAAAAGAGAAAAATTTCTTTGAAACCCGGGTCATTGAATACCAAGCTGGTGGCACATTAAACTGGGAAGAAGACGAAAATTAATGGATGTATTGTAAATACAAACATTGTTGTGATACAATTCACAGTGTACAAATATAATTAGGTGGAATTGTGACTAAAATCATTATTCAAAATTACGCGCAATTATCAGAACAATTAGGCCTGCTTTCTTTTCAAACTTTAAGTTATAAAGAAAGGCTGGATCAAATTTTCAAAGATCTCAACCGCCTTTTTTTTATTGATTCGGATAGGAAAACCTTTCAAGATTGCATCAACACTTGGACCTCTGCTGCCGCTTTTCCTTATATACAGGGCAACATGGATGCTTCCATCGCCTCCCTTCTTTTAAAACGGATGTATTATGGCAATCCTTTATATCCAGAGCCTCCCCGAATAATGGACTTTTCATTTTCTTATTTTGATGACAATGGCAAAATTTGCGCGCTCAGCATTTCTTATTTGAGCAACGATCCCAAAGGATGGGTAGGAGCTGTCATTCAAAATGCCAGTTCTGGTCCAAAAAGCACCATGAACTTAATCGGTTCGGATGAATTGATGAACGGTCTGAACGCCGATCCAGTCAAAGACAATGAAATTCGATCCCTGTTTTTAAAATCAATCCACAGCCGGGAATTGGAAAAATTATTAACGGATCTGATTTTAAAGGACGGTTCTTTAGATATTGAACAATTAGAAAAACTGAATGTAGGACTTGAAGACTCTGAAAGAGCAAGCGTTCATCAACAGATGGTGGAAAACAAAAAAAGTGAAAGCGAAGCCATCAACGATTATTTCAATAAACGATATTTTTCCAGTGAAATCAAAAACCTGGAAGATAAAAAATCACAAGTTGACAGCCAATCTGAAGAAATCTCTAGAACAAAACAAAAGGACTTGGAGGCATTACTAATTCAACCCTTTCATAAAAGACACATTAATAAATTGCGCTTCATGGCTCTGGCCTCACTACCAGCCATTAGCTTACTGCTTGTCTTATCCGGTGTATTGGCCCCTCTAGGAGTAGGTTTAGCTTTCATGCTTTTATCTGCAGCTTTAGTAGTCAATGTCCTTGCCATCTTATTGACCGGCATTAAAATGGGTTTGGATGCCTATAAATTATTTAATTATCAGAGACATATGGAGGCGCTAAAGAACAATTACGACCATCTTGATTCTGAAAAGAAGATGCTGCAAATTGAATACGACATGAAACGGGCGAATATGGATCCTCTATTTGAGGGTGTTTGTAATATTCTGTTACAAAAACAATTGTTTGATAAAACCGATATTGCAATTAAAGAAACAATCGATTACATGGATGCCAGTCCAGAAGAGCTGCCTATACACCCCTCACCTCTTCAACGCTCTAAATCTTTTGAGAGTCATTTTGAACAAAAAAAAGAATCCAAATCGAAAAGTTTAAGTTTTACTATATAACCCATGCAACCCCAGGTTCAAAGCTTCGTTCGCTGGGTTGCTTCACTGTGCTTACAATGACGGGTTTTTCAGTTTTAATCGCACCAATCAATTGTCAAATATGAGCAGGCTTGATATATTACGCCCTCAAATTTTGAGAGAGTGTTTTGATGGAAGAAAAATTAGAGTTAGATAAAAGTTCACCCCATATCCCGCTTCAACCCATGGTGTTTATTTATGGAAATCCATTAGAAAAAACTAAAATACAACGTTTATTAAATGGCTCCTGCATAGAAATCGGTGAAGCCCCTGGTCAGTCTAAATTTCAACAAGAGCGCGCTTTTCTCACCAAATCGTTGTCCGCAGTGGCCATCGTTTATATCTCGGGGAAAAATTCCATCCCTTTAGGCATATTGAGTGCTGATCCCTACCAAATCCATAGCCCCATGGTTTTTTATATAGAAAACACCACACTAGCTCGAACCGTATGCCAAAATTTAGTTGATTTTTTCAGACACACCCATCCACAGGTAAACAAACCACTGAGCAAGAAGCCACAAGGTTTTTATTTGGATAAAGCCATTTGCGCAGTTCTAGTTGAACACGGTGACATGAAAAAACAACTGATCACAGCAATAAACAACATTCATAGAATTCATCAAGCTGAAGCTGCAGAAAAAGAACCTTCGCATTCAAATCAAGAAAAAAGACACTATAGAGGAGATTTCTTCAATCCTTGTATGTTTTCTCCGGTCCTTAAAGCAAGCCCAAGGCCAGAATCAGTAGGCCATACTTGGGGATTAAATTGTTTTGTAATGAAATAGCTTCAGCCCATTATTGATCTTTCGTACAACTGACCGTGCCGCTGCAAATGAACTTGCAATCTTGAGTGTCCGTTTCCCCAAGGCTTGAACCAATGTAATAATTCGTTTTATTAGTACAATTGCAACTGCATTGGATTGCAAAACCAGTTGTAGCGAAAGACATGAGAATGATAGCTATTAACCCTATGTTTCGTTTCCACATGATTTGATTTCCTTATAAAAAAAATTAAAGGACAATTCATCCCTCCAAGTAAAAGCCTTCTCTCCTATTATAGATGGAATTCCATTTTTTGCTTAAAAATTAAACAAAAGAATTTTTTTATACCAGCCTTTTATGACAATAATTTCAAATTACAGTCTTGATTTTGAATTAACATAAGAAAAAAAATCATATTTTCTTGATAATAGGAGTAATTAACTATAAAATATGCAAAATTTTTAAATTTTATCCAAACAGGGGTTAGCATGTTCCAACAAGTAGATAGATTTCAAGTAGAAGCTCCATCGGAGGTAAGACCTTATTTATTGTCTCCAGAAGAAAGTAGAACTTACTTTAAACCTCAAGAAGAAAAGCAAACGGGGTATGATTTTTATTTAATGATCACTGGAAACATACCCGCTGACAAATTAAAAGGCGTAGGTAAAACATTTTTCGTTAAAAAGAATGATGAAAACAAATTGATGTGTCTGTTTTTAAATACCCATGGAAATCTGGATGAGGTCAGTACGGATTTCGTGGCCCCTGATCCTTTTGCCATAACCGCGCAAATGAAAGAACACATTTTGGAACGCGCAGTAAGACGCAGACAAATTCCAGCAACTTCAGAAGTCATGTATAGAGGTATTCCTTGCTATACGGATACAGAATGGAGTGAAGAAATGGACATGATAGCTTCTACACTGCCCTCATACCAAGTCAAATACTTCACAGTGCCGGATGGCAGCATTGGTAAACTCATGGTGAATGAACGTCCCGTATTTGTGCGACCTGGCAAACACATCTTCATGGAATCCAACATCAGAGAATGTGGTTATGAAAGCTTAATGAATAAACGCATCATGCATGGCAATCGATGCATTCTTACCGTAGCAGATGAAGAATACGTTTATGCTCGTGACCCAGCGGCTCCTGAAGAGGACTATAAATTATTAACCACTGGTATTCACATTCTTGAAAAGAAATTGATTCTAGCCACTATCAATGAACCTTACGGTCTTGATTTAAAAGTAAGATTCGACAATGGAACGGAAAAAACTTTATTTGCAAAAATTGCTCAAGGAAAAATAGGCGTTGCCTTGGATCAAAACCCAAGAAATCAACGACGTCTGCTTGAAGAAAGACTTCATATATTGGATCAAGGCGTCAACGCCATGAACACGGTATTTTCCAATGAAACCTTGGATGCTAGAGTTTCCAGCAAAATGGGCAATTTCTAGAATGCGATGTCTCCACTCTCAATCGAGACGGAAAAGCGATTCAGGTCCATTTGAAATTGCAGTATCGATTAGAAAAAGACAATGTTTTTTATACCTATCAACGGTTTTATAATCCACAGATAAAAGACAGCATTACAAAAGCAATCGAAGAAGCCGTCGTTCGTGAATTAAGAAAGGTGATTACCACCAACTCCAACGTTTCTGAAGAAAACTCCTTGCCTGAGGACAGTATCAGAGCATTGAATCTTGAATTTAAACGACTGCCTATGGAAGTCGTGTCGGTTCAAGGTTCCACCCTTCAATATCGAAAGATGAACCTTCAAGGGCAAATATCACGCGAAAATAAAGCCCTGATAGAAACGCAAGCCCGTCAAGAATACGACCTTTTAGCTGCAACACCCGGGATGACCGCAGCCAATGTCGTGGCCCCTTTGAACACTAAATTAAAGGAAGTTTTAGGAGAGCCGATGATCACCATAGGCAAAGTGTCCTATTCCATGCATCCGATGAACCCAGAAGATGAATTTGAACAAGATTTAATGAGCACATCCAGAATAGAAGAAGAACAAAGACTCCGTGCCGAAGCTTTCAAACTGGATTTGATCAGTATGCAAAGAAGAAACAGTGCCCTGAGCGACGAATTGGCAGCACTTAGAAATGCAAATCTGGCTCTGGATCAACGATTAGCCCATTTAACCCGTGAACTGGATGAAGAACTTGAAAAAAACCTACAGGACTTTACCCAAAACAACCCTGATACCAGGCAAAACATCCAGAAGCAACCGGTTTCAGAAGAAAAACCAGCTCCAAACAGTCCAAATCGTCATCGATTCATGGCTCTGGATCAAAGCATGAGTAGAGAAGGAATGTCCCAGGTAAGGCAGGCTAATTATCCCTTTTCCTAATTGACGCGGTTTGGCTGATTCCACTTACATAAGGACCATCCAAACCCTGAATGATTTATTTTTTTAATTGATTTTAACTAAACAGAGGTAAATGTGTAATGAACGAGTATAACGATCGTTTGGCAATCAGAGCAGATTCTGAACAGAAGGTAGCTGATTTTCGCCAATCACCACAACAGAGGCCTGTGACCGTTCAAGTCCTAGGAATCGAGGGTGAAGAAGGCCCTGAAGACTATGCAAATGATTTAGACCCCAGATTTGAAGATCGGGGCAGTAACGAAATGTCTCGATTCACGTTCTCTCCTAAAAAAAGCAGATTCTATTACGATGAGACTTCAGAACGGACTTGGTTTAATTTGGCTTCGTTACCCACACAACCCAATGTTGTACTGAAGCCGGGTATAGAAAAAGAACAAAGACTCAGTGCCGAAGCTTTCAAACGGGATTTGATCAGTATGCTAAGAAAAAACAGTGCCCTGAGCGAGAGAGATGCCAATCTGGCTCTGGATCAACGATTAGCCCATTTAACCCGTGAACTGGATGAAGAACTTGAAAAAAACCTACAGGACTTTACCCAAAACAACCCTGATACCAGGCAAAACATCCAAGACATCCAGAAGCAACCGGTTTCAGAAGAAAAACCAGCTCCAAACAGTCCAAATCGTCATCGATTCATGGCTCTGAAAAGCATGAATAGAGAAGGAATGTCCCAGGTAGGGCAGGCTAATTATCCCTTTTCCTAATTGACGCGGTTTGGCTGATTCCACTTACATAAGGACCATCCAAACCCTGAATGATTTATTTTTAATTGATTTTAACTAAACAGAGGTAAATGTGTAATGAACGAGTATAACGATCGTTTGGCAATCAGATCAGGTTCTGAACAGAAGGTAGCTGATTTTCGCCAATCACCACAACAGAGGCCTGTGACCGTTCAAGTCCTAGGGATCGAGGGTGAAGAAGGCCCTGAAGACTTCTATGCAAATGATTTAGACTCCAGATTTGAAGATCGGGGCAGTAACGAAATGTCTCGATTCACGTTCTCTCCTGAAGAAAGCAGATCCTATTATGATGAGACTTCAGAACGGACTTGGTATGATTTGGCTTTGTTACCCACACAACCCAATGTTGTACTGAAGCCGGGTACTATTTATTTAAGTCAAAACAACGGCAAAATTCACTACACCCTCATGACTCCCAGAGGACGAGTATCGGTTCCAACGCAGTTGGATGCCCCTATTCGTTTCGTTATGGATCATTTAATTCCTCTTAAATCAGAACTGTTGAAATTAACCACGGCTGCAGGTTATACGCGATCTTTTGCACACATAGTAAACTACTGTGGTATAGATTGTGTGAACAACCTTCAAGCAACTCCTGAAAGAGAAAGGGCTGCTTTTGGACGTAAAGTATACAGAGCTGAAGTAACCGAAGGGTATGTCGGCCTTATACTTAGAAATGGCGTACCAGAATTCGTTGGCCCAGGGAAACACCTTCTCATTGAGCCCGATGAAACTTTTGTAAAATACGAATCAGTAACCAGTCGATTGATTACCCATGGATCCGTCAAGATCATTCGAGTTAGGGATGAAGAGCTGGTTTGTATTAAAGATTCTTATAAAGGCGGTGACTTTAGACTGTTATCTACTGGAACGCACATCATCAAAAGCCCAACTGCTAAGATTTATCCAGTTATCAATGCCTATGGTCAAGAAATGGCGATACGCACTTCTCTTGAGGGTGTGATGCCCGATCCTTTGGATCCTCGTCAAAAACCAACGCCTCCTCCTGCAACTCCGGCTCCTGCTTCTAAAGATAAGTCTAAAGAAGAGAAAAAAGAAGAGAAAAAACCTGCTGTGAAAGCCACTGCAGACGAACGCGTTATTTTTGAAAAAGTGCCTAAGGGCAAGCAAGGCATTGCATACGATGACAAGGGCAATATACAGATTTTCCCTAATGGCGTCTGGTATATTCCTGCTCAATGGAAATTTTACAACCCAATTTCGGATAAAAAGGCCATTTTAAATCTTGATCTGAACAATTTAATCTCTCAAGACGGCATTCGTTGTCAGGTGACTGCATCTGTGGAATTTAAAATCAAATCCATTAAAGGTGGGGTGACTGAATATGGTCCAAACAACATTCAAGTAGCCATTATGGATGCAGCAAAAAATGCGGTCATGAATCAAGTGAAGAAAACCACCATTTTCTTGAAAAATTATGGTCATGACAACAACGAGGCAAATCCTGATTTGGCCGTTGGTCCTGAAGACATCATTGTTGCTGAAATGAACGGTTCTCTGAATGAAATCGAAATTTTAAACGTGTCGTTTACCATTATTCCTGCCTCAGCTGAAGTGGTTGCTGCCTTGGACTATGCAAAGGCTCAAGAAATCAGACAGGTTAGTCTTATGGATCAGCAAGCTCAGGCGAATGCGCTTATAATTCAGAAACTGCGCCACATGAGTGAATTAGTGCAAGCGAAAACGGCTTTGATTGGTGATCTGCAAGCAAATGCTCAAGCTCGAGCCAATCCAGCTTCTAGGCAGCCCAATCTTTCGGCCATGTTCCAACCAGCACCTCTTGCACCTCAACGGTCTTTAAGTAATCCTGAGGATGATTTGCAAGGACCAAACCTGCAAGAGTATTCTTAATCTCTTGTTTTTTAAAGCCGGGCTCGCAAGCGAGCCCGGCTTTTTTTTATCTAAGCTGAGGAAACAAAATCACATCGCGAATAGATTGAGCATTGGTGAACAACATCACCAACCTATCAATCCCTATGCCCTCACCTGCTGTGGGAGGCAGTCCATACTCCAAGGCTTCGATGTAATCGCTGTCAAAATGCATGGCTTCCAAATCGCCGGCATCTTTTTCCAGCACTTGTTTGTGAAAACCGTTCTGCCTGATCTTCGGCATCGTTTAATTCAGAAAACCCATTGGCAATTTCACGACCTGCAATGAAAAATTCAAAACGATCAGTCACTTCCGGATCCTCATTGCTGCGTCTTGCCAAAGGTGAAATTTCAGTAGGATAGGCCTGTGATAAAGGTGGGTTGAATCAATTGATGTTCGACTGGTTTCTTCAAAAAGGATCATTTGCAATTTGCCCAAACCATCGGTTTCTTTATAAGGCAAAGCAAATGTTTCCAACAGAGCTCTCGACATCTGGTTACATCCTCCAATTCCTGAGGCTTTAATTTCGGGATGATAGTGCGATAATTGCTTCTTTGACAGTCATTCGAGCAAAGGGTTTATCAAAATCAATCAGTTGATCTTGATAGTTGATCTGCGCGTGTTCAACACTGTCATCGCACAAATACCTGCAATAATTTTTCCGTGAAATCCATCAAATCATTATAATCGGCATAGGCTTGATAAAATTCCATCATGGTAAATTCAGGATTATGCCGTGTAGAAATGCCTTCATTGCGGAAATTACGATTGATTTCATACACCCGTTCAAAACCACCCACCACCAATCGTTTTAAATACAATTCAGGTGCAATACGCAAATACATGGTCATATCCAAGGTATTATGATGCGTGATAAAGGGCCTGGCTACGGCACCACCTGGAATAGGATGCATCATGGGTGTTTCCACTTCCAAAAACCGATGTTGATCCATAAAATGTCTTAAAGATTGAATCAAATGCGAGCGGATTAAAAAGGTATTTCGGCTGTCTTCATTGGCAATCAAATCCACATAACGTTTGCGGTATTTCATTTCTTGATCGGCTAAACCATGAAATTTATCCGGCAAAGGACGCAATGATTTGGTTAATAATTCCACTATGTTCAGCCATGTAAAGTTAATTCACCGGTATTGGTTTTAAATAACTCTCCTTGAACACCGACGATATCGCCTAAATCCCAATGTTTAAATTGTTCATAGAGTTTCGGGTAAATCATTGGCCTAATATAAATTTGTATTCGTCCAGAAACATCTTGAATATGGAAAAAACTGGCTTTACCCATAATACGTCTTAACACAATACGACCTGCAAGCCTGGCTTTCACCTGCATTTGTGCTCAATTGCTCTTTTTCCATGCATGCGTATTGTTTAGCATAATTCCTGTGCTAAATGTCTCGCGTCGAAATGGTTGGGAAAATTAAAACCAGTCTTTCGTAAATCGGCTAATTTTTGTTTGCGAATGTGATAAATTTCACTCTCATCTAAATGTTATATCATCTTCTTCATCATGTTTCTCCTACTCCTGCTTTTAAACTGGCTTCAATAAATTGATCCAGAGCACCATCCAATACCGCTTGAGTATTGCTGGTTTCAACTCCAGTGCGCAAATCTTTAACGCGCGATTGATCCAATACATAGGAACGAATTTGCGATCCCCAGCCTATATCGGATTTATTGGCTTCCAAGGCTTGTTGTTGCTGCATTTTTCTTTTGCATTTCCAATTCATACAATTTGGCACGTAATTGCTTCATCGCCTGATGCTTTATTTTTATGTTGACTGCGATCATTTTGACATTGTACCACGATTCCGCTAGGCGCATGCGTGATACGTACTGCTGAATCGGTTCGATTGACATGCTGACCACCGGCACCTGAAGCCCGATAAGTATCAATACGCAAATCAGCTGGATTGATTTCTATCTCGATATCATCATCAATTTCAGGAGAAACAAACACTGCTGCAAAGGAAGTATGGCGTCTATTGCCTGAATCAAAGGGAGATTTGCGTACTAAGCGATGAACACCGGTTTCTGTTCGCAACCAACCATAAGCATAGTTCCCACTCAAACTGAACGGTAGCACTTTTAATTCCTGCCACTTCACCGCGGAGAACATTCGATCAATTCCGTTTAAATCCATGTTGTTCACCCCAACGCAAATACATACGCAAAATCATTTCAGCCCAATCTTGAGCTTCAGTGCCTCCAGAACCCGATTGAATATCCAAATAAGCATTGGAAGCATCCATGTTTCCAGAAAACATGCGTCGAAATTCCAATTGAGCCACTTTTTTTTCGAGCAGGTTGAGTTCTTCGTGAATGGCGTGCAGGTGTTTATCGTCATCTTCTTCGCGGGCCAGCTCAAACAATTCGAACAAATCATCGATGGATTGCTTCAATTGCCTTAATTGCAACACAATTCCTTCCAACTGAGTTCTTTCCCGCCCCAAAGCCTGAGCCTGTTCTGGATTGCTCCAAACATCGGAGGATTCCAACTCACGAATAACTTCTTCCAAGCGTTCGGTTTTAACATCAAAGTCAAAGATACCCCCGAAGCGCTTCAATACGCGCATCGAGATCGGATAAACTTAAGTTGATTTGATTTACTTCCAGCATGTAAGCCGCCGCAATTTTTTAAATTTGTATTTTACAGGAATTAGCGCATTTCTCCCAGGACTTTAAACCTAAAATACTGTCACATCGATTCGAGCTCTGATTCGGTGGATGGCTTGACTTAGTATTTGTGAAACACGAGACTCCCCCACTTCCATGACTTCACCGATTTCTTTTAAATTCAAATCCTGCTCATAATATAAAGACAAAGCAAGTCGTTCTTTTTGCGGCAGTCCATGAATTACACAACTCAATCTGGACATTAAATCCTTTTGCAACACGTGCACGTGGGGTTCAGTAGACACCTCAACTGATTCTCCATGCAATACATCCTCCGTCACTCCTAAATCATCAAAGCCATACAGATGACTGCTGGCTGAATCTTGCAGCATCTCATGGTATTTCATGAGTGGCAGACCCAATTCATTGGCAATCTCAGAGTCTTTGGCTGCTCGACCCAAATGGTGTTCCAATTTTTTTACGGCTTCGGAAATCATTCTGGAATTTCGATACACGGAACGAGGCACCCAATCATTGCGTCTGACTTCGTCCAGAATACTTCCTTTGATGCGGATCCCAGCATAAGTCTCAAAGGATGCGCCCTTGCTGGAGTCGTAATGGCTTATGGCTTCCAATAAACCCAGCATGCCGGCTTGAATTAAATCATCCAATTGCACACTTTGAGGCAGTCGTCCTAATAAATGATGAGCAATCCGTTTCACCAGGAAGACATGCGTTTTCAACATCATGTCTTGATATTGTCGGTTGACTTGGTTACAAGTTGACAAAGCATCCAAAGATTCCACAAATCCTCCCATAAAGGTTCAATCTAAAATCAGTTAAAATTCACCAGCCACCAAGCGCTCTAAAAAGAAACTGGTATTTCCATCCAAAGACGATTTAAAAGGTCTATTGATGATGCACTTTGCTAAGTCGCGAAAGGCTTGGGAAACGCAGGCATCAGGATAAGCCATGAGGACTGCCTGTTGTTTTTTTACCGCCTGATGCACCAAATCATCAAAGGGTATGGCACCTAGGTAGTCTAAGCCAACGTCCAAAAATTGCCCCGAGACTTTGAATAATTTATTAAACAATTCCCGTCCATCTTTTACATCCCTGACCATGTTCACCAGGATGTGAAAATGCGTCCATTCATAGCGTCTACTCATCAATTTAATCAAAGCATACGCATCAGCCATGGAAGTGGGTTCATCGCATAGCATGATGATCAATTCTTGAGATGAGCGAGCGAAACTGATTACCGTATCTGAAATTCCTGCAGCCGTATCAATGATCAAATAATCCAAATTATCGGTCAATTCACTAAAGGAGGCAATGAGGCCTGCATGTTCAGTGGGACTTAATTTGGTCATGAAATCCGCCCCAGAAGCGGCTGGTACCACTCGGATACCGCAAGGACCAGGCAACAAAATGTCGTTTAAAGAACAATCTCCCCGTAGCACATGAGATAAATTGTATTTGGGGTGCAGTCCCAATAAAATATCGACGTTGCCAATGCCCAAATCAGCATCCAATAACATCACTTGTTTGTTTTGTTCGGCTAAAGCAATGGCTAAATTCACGGCCACGTTGCTTTTACCTACACCACCTTTTCCTGCAGTAACCGCCAAGACTTTGACTGGTCTAATTTTCGCTGGGTTCTTAAGATCCGATCCAACCATAAACAGCTCCTATAAAGGAAGTTTTTATGATCTAAAGGCAGCAAAATTCATGCCATAAATTGTACAATTTCTCGGAAGGATGCGAATCAATTATTGAGGATTTTGGCGGAGATTAATCTTCAATGAGCGATGAGACCAGGCTGGAATAATTACCTGCATCACCCTGTTTAAAATGCAAGCGGCAAGTCGAAACATAGGATTCATTGCCGCCAATAAATATTTGCTCCCCTTCGGTTACGGCTTCGCCTTCGGCATTGATTCTCATGTTCATGATGGCTTTGCGTCCACAATGACAAATGGTTTTCAGTTCAACCAACTCATCGGCCCAGGCAAGTAAATACTGACTGCCTAAAAACAGCTCGCTTCTAAAATCCGTTCTTAGACCATAGGCCAAAACAGGAATGGAAAGCTTATCGGTGATTTCTGTGAGTTGAAACACTTGTTCTTTCGTTAGGAATTGTGCCTCATCGATGAGCACGCAGGCATGATTGTGCTTTTTCCGTTTCAAATCCAGTATTAAAGCATACAAATCATCCTGAGCATTGAAAACCAAAGCTTGTTCGGATAAACCAATGCGAGAACAAATGAGGCCTTCTTGAAAGCGGTTGTCTATGGCTGGAGTTAGCAATAAGGTTTGCATGCCACGTTCCTTGTAATTATGACTGGATTGCAGTAAAACCGTGCTTTTACCAGCATTCATTGCCGAATAATAAAAATAAAGTTTCGCCATAAAGAGGATTCCATAGAGCTTAAAGTGGGACAAACTAAGCAATCATATTAAATTCAGGACAATGGTATAATACGATTTTATTTTCTTTATAAAATATAGTGGTGACCGAATTGCATTGAGACAGCAACTCTTTGGGAATCTGGTCCAAGTCCTTCGAATTGATCACCAAATAATTTTCCAAGGTATTCCTCATCAAGGAATACAAAGCTGCTGGATCATAGGCAAATTTAACCTTACCCTCAGAATAAAATTGTGCTGAAAATTCGGTTTTATAATCCCAATAGATCAGTGAGCTCCCGGCTTGAGGCGCTTCTTTAAGCCAGGCATGAACCACTGCTTTTTGGGTCTTAGCGACCATTTCAGGTTTTACATTAAAGACAATGGTGGCGATCAAAAAAACAATCCCAGACACTAAGGCTAAACTCAGTATCCAATTGACCGACTTGGATGAAAGATTAGAGCGTTTCCAACCTTCTGCAAAAAACAAAGCGAAGGCAGGCAGAGAAGGAAAGACATAGGTGTAGATGATGTTGGAGGCAAAAGTAAAAAAAAGCAGGGGGATGCACATACAAAAAAACAAATACAACATCCATCCATCTTCATCTTGAAACAAGGCAGGCGTTTTTTTCCAGTTTTTAAAGATCCAATGCGCTCCAAGAATACTCCAAGGGAATATGCCTGCAAACGCATAAATCCAAATCATTCCCCAAGATTCATTGTGCGCCATGCCGTATTTATCCCCTGTCCACCCAGGAATTAAAAACCGATGCAGGTGCTCTCCTATGATGAAATAATTTACAAAACCAGGTGTGCGCATTTCGGCTAGAACGTACCATGGTAAGGCGATGGTTAAAGAAATCAAAGTTCCTTTAAACCAAGGGAATTGTTTCCACAAAGGATGCCATTCTCGCCTATACAACACCCAAAAAAATATGGGCATACCAATCAACACGATGGCAATGGGGCCCTTGGCCAATAATCCTAAGCCTAAGCCAATGAAAAAAACATAAGACCAAAGGATATGGCCCTGAAATCCATGCCAAAAAGCGACCATGGAAAGGGTAAGACAAAAAAGCAAGGAGGGATGGGTCATGACCGTTCCTGCATCCAAATAAAAGTACAAAGTACCTGCCAATACCAGAGCTGCGACTCTACCGACCACAAAACCACTGTGTTTTTTGGCCAAATCCCACACAAACCATACTATCAAAATGGATAAAATCAAACCAGGTAACCGCACGGCAAATTCGTTGACGCCAAACCATTTCATCAATAAGACCGACAACCAGGTGGATAAGGGTGGTTTTGCCCAAAAAGGCACGCCATAATCGTGTTGTAGGGTCACCCAATTGCCAGTTTCCAGCATCTTGCGTGCAATTTCTGCGTAACGTGCTTCGGTGCTGTCGTTCAAGGGAATGAAATACATGGAAACCAGCCGACATAAAAAAAGAAAAGTCAACACAAACAAGGTGCTTATAAAAAACTTTTTTGAAGGTGTTCATCATTTTGAATTGCCAACATAGAATTAAATCCCATACTCTCTGTACATATAAACCCAAAAATTGCTTTTAAAGCGATACGGATTAGGTCATACTCCTAGCCAAAATACCCTAGGAAAAACACATATAATACCGCAAATCGCAAACAATAAAAATAAGGAATACACATGAGTGAACGAAATACCTTCTGCTGGATAGACATCCCGGTAACCGATTTAAACCGTGCCATCGCTTTTTATACCTCCATTTTGGATGCAGAAGTGAGTAAAATAAGCGAACACGGATTTGAATTTGGACTGCTCCCCCACACCCAGGACAATGTTTCAGGTTGCCTTTGTGTCATGGACGATAGAAAACCCTCCCAAAATGGTCCCTTAGTGTACCTGAATGTGGAAGGTCGATTGGACCAGGCCCTTGCCACAGCCAAAAGCCAGGGCAGCAAACTATTAAAACCCAAGGAACAAATAGGTCCTTATGGTCATAGAGCCGTGATTTTAGACACGGAAGGCAATGCCATCGCACTGTATTCGAAAAAGGCTTAATTCATCGTACATTGTAGGGTGGGCAAAGCGCAGCGGGCCACCAACCCACCAGCCTACCAATCCATGCCCCAGCTTTGGTGGGCATGCTGCGCTTTGCTCACCCTACTTGAAAAAAGATGAAAATATATGTATAGAACATCAGTTAC
>CAWAUF010000033.1:0-19992 GCA_963785145.1 uncultured Gammaproteobacteria bacterium
TAAGATCGCAATTATTCCAACCTGCTTTATTTCGATTAATATTGATCTTGGACATGAGTTGTTATAAAAACCACTTTGGTTTATAATTCGCCAGCGATAAGCGTGTATTTGTTGGCAAATTCATCCGGAGCATCTACAATCCATTGCAAATTAAGGGTGCAGCATGATGTTTCTATAAACAGATAACTCAAATGCTAAAACTTAAATGGATACGCGCGCAGTATAGTAGCAATGAAATTGGCTTAAATATTTACTAACAGGCAAAATACGAATCAATTAAGGGAATTTACGGCAAAAAAACATATTAAACTATATTTGATCAATTAGATTGAATTATGATACAATGAGTTTTTATATCGAAAATGAATTCGTATATGGTAAATTCCCATCAAGAAATGACAAATATATTAGGTTTATATGATTACCCAGATAGTTCCTTATTTAAGAATGAAGGATGGGAAGAGGAATCTGCATTGGATAGTCTAAGAAAAAGATATAACCAATTAAATGCCTGTACCAATTCCCCATTAAATGTTCATCAAATTTCCTTCTTTTCAAATCCAGCGACGCACTACGATGACCTTATAAATCATGGAGATGCTGCTAGTTTTATATCGACCTGGTCAACAATAAATGCTCAAACCCTATTTAATTTTTCAGCTATTTCAAGACATAGCTATACAATTCATGCCGTTAAAGATGGAGATATGATCCATTTTATTTATGTAAATCGTGGACAACGCCATTATGATTTGAAGACTGGAAAAGATAAAAGCTCGCCTAGTGTAATGGTTTTCTCTAAGGATACTCGTGAGGCCAGTGAATTCGCGCAAGAATTATTCAGTGCTAATTTAACTTTTAACTCACGAAAGAGCATGTCTATATTTTTAGAAAAGCATGAGAATTCTAGAAACATTTATCTGACGGAATTACTATCAAAAAAAGAATCAGAAAGTTGGAAATTGTGGTGCGGCAAACTCTAATATCACCTGGCATATTAAACTTGCATCAGACCATATGAAAAAAAATAAGACTAGCTTTGGAGAAGCGTATAGTGCAACAAAGAATCAATATAAGAGTATGAGAATGAGCGATAGAGTTCATGCTTTCCAATATCTTCTAAATGATAAATCAAATTATTATAATGGTCGTTATTATCTTTATAATTATTTTCAAACAATTCTTAAATTATACTTTAAAGGCTACCCCTATTCAGAACACATTGAAACTTTAATAAGAGATTCTGATAAAATTACCCTCAAGAATTTAATAGGTCCCTTAGTAAGTGATAACTTTTATAATGATGTAGAGAACTATTTTCAAGACCTAAAAAATCTCCTTAAATTGAGGTATAGTGACAAGCTATTAGAAGAATATTGGATATTAAGAGCGGGTCTATTTGATATAAAAGAGATGCTTGTAACAAAAACTCTCCAACAATTAGCAGTTACTGCAGAGAAAAGTGAATTGCAGAACCCTGTAAATCCTGGACTATAGGCCTTTGCTAATGAATGGATACCATTTGAAAATTCTCATGATGTACTGCGAGGTCCATCAAAATAGACTCTTATGGTGATTTTTCCCATTCAATTTCAATACCAATTCTACTTTGAAGTATTACCTGTCCACCTGGAGCGACTTGTAAGATTAAAGTGAATGCATCCCCACTGCCAGAGTAATTGCAGGAAATAATACCTGTTGTTGAATCATAATAAGCGCCACTCCTCTTGTAGTGCAATAAATCTCCTCCAGGAATATTAGCCTGCTGTGAGATGGTAGTAGTGAAGGGTATATCAAATTTTATTATGTTACCTGATGTGTCGGAAATAACCCCTAAACCCGTAATTTGATTGCCTTGTCTGTATAACATATTATGACCTGTCCCTGGGCAACCATATCCGAAGTGCTCGACTGAATTGTCATAAGCATAAGTGTTTGTTGACAAAAAAAACACATTCGCAAAGAAGTATGCCGCTAAATGTAATTGTTTCATGGTTTAGCTCCAAAGAATCAGTGACTACTCAGTGTGAGCGAATTGATACTATTTGAAAATTTGCATAGTATAATCACCCGTTTGATCAAAAATTGAGGATTTTCGTCGATGATTTTATACGTTCTGAAAAAGGAAAGCCACTGAGTATTGAAAAAATGTCCATTGTTAAATTTGTAAGTCTTAGCCAAATGAGTTACAATTGGCAGCTTTTTTAAACCTTGCCTTACCGAGCTCATACGACTGGAAGGCTTTAACCATAAGGAGAAATCATGAGACATTACGAAATTATGTTTCTTGTGCATCCCGATCAAAGCGAGCAAGTACCAGGAATGGTTGAGCGCTATGAAGGGATCATAAGCAAGCATAAGGGCTTGATACATCGTAAAGAAGACTTAGGTCGTCGCCAATTGGCTTACCCAATCAATGACGTGCACAAAGCTCACTACATTTTTTGAATATCGAATGCAACCAAGAAGCATTTGGATGAAATTAAAAATGCATTTAAATTTAATGATGCAATTTTAAGAAACTTGATTACTCGTCAAAAACAAGCGATCACCAGTGAATCTGTTTTAATGAAGAAAGAAAAAGAAACCAGAACAGCTTAAGAGGAGTGCATTTATGTCAGCTTATTTTCGAAGAAAAAAAATGTGTCGTTTTAATGCTGAAGGCGGTAACGAAATTGATTATAAAGATATCAATTTATTAAAAAATTATATTTCTGAAACAGGTAAAATCGTACCCAGCCGAATCACAGGTACACAAAGCTCGTTTTCAAAGACAATTAGCAAAAGCAATTAAGCATGCAAGATTCATTGGTTTATTGCCTTATTGCGATAGCCATAGATAAGCAACATGATGCGTGCAGCGATTTCATAACCAGAACAAAGTAAAAACTTGCTTGAAAATAAGCAGCATGCCATTTTGTTTGCTGTTATTTTTTCAATAATGCCGTTTGCATCTTGGTTATCCGTGGCCTTAGTGTAGTTTGCTGACCTTAAGAAAGGGTGCAAAAGCCGGCTTTGATGTCATGTTACCAGCTCTGGTTATTCATTCTGTTCCCTTAATGATGTTGGTGCCCATAGAAAGTGCTTTAGCACATACCCTCATAACCTATATTCCTTGCTACATCGCAGCGATTACCTTGCGCCGAACTATGAATTGGCCAATGGTTTGTGGGTTTCTTTTGTTGCAAGCCTTTCTTGTCGCGTCCCTATTTCAGATGGGGTACCCTGAATTCATAACCGAACAATTTGCTGAATTTAGAGGTCTGTTGTCTCAATACAATGAGTATCAACCCATTTTGAATTCCAGCAGTGGGAGTTTAAGCGCCTTTGTTTGGGCTCAATTGTTGTTTGGAACTCAGATAGCAAGTGCCCTGATCATCACCATCATCTCCTTGCTGTTTGCACGTGTCATACAATCCAAACTATTCTTTCCTGGTGGTTTTAGGAACGAGTTGCTGGCATTTCGTAGCGGTAAAATGGCTTTGTTGGCTTTTATGGGGATCTCTTTGGGGGCTTACTACAACCTATCCTTGGCACTCAATTTATTGCCTTTGATGGTTTGCTATTTTCTAATAGCAGGATTTAATTTGGCTTATTTTATATTTGCTCGCAAACGGCAAAGGACAGTGGTTATTCTTCTGTTTTTATTGATATTGTTAAAACCATTATTTGTATTATTTGCCTATGTTATTATGGGCTCATTGGATAGCATATTTAATTTTAGATTATATCTCCCAGCAAGGGTTAGAGAATCAACGTAAAGGGGTTATTAAGATGGAAGTGATCTTATTAGAAAAAATGCGTAATTTAGGTAACTTAGGCGATAAAGTTGAGGTTCGATCCGGTTATGCTCGTAATTATTTGATACCAGAAAAAAAAGCAGTGTTTGCAACCGCTAAAAGTCTTGAATTATTTGAACAAAGACGTGGGGAACTGGAGAAAAAAGCACAACAAGAATTCGCGAAAGCAGAACAACGTGCTGCAAAACTCAATGACACCAGTCTTGTTATCAGTGCCATGGCCAGTGACGAAGGAAAATTATACGGTTCTGTCGGTGTAAATGAAATCAGAGACGCTTTGCTTGAACGGAAAATTGAAGTTTCTAAACGAGAAATTGTGATGCCGGATGGTTCCTATCATGCCATTGGACAATACTCAGTAGAAATCCATGTTCATAGTGATGTGATAGCCAATTTACAAGTTGAAGTGGTTGCAGCGAAGTAATACGCAACCTCCGATTTCTCATTGTGTTCGGGACGACGTTCCCGAAGTTAGTTTAGCTTGTGAAAGGTCTGAAAAACGTTATGAGTTAAAACTTCAATCTCCGGGGCGTAGTTCGTAGCCTGGGATGTAGCGCAGCGTAATCCGGGATTTTTGAGCTCAGAATTCCCGGATTAGGCCGCAACTAGGCCCCCGAGTTAAATTGAAGTTAGTTAGGGGAAGGAAACCAGACTTTGGTAATTTAAAGGATTAAATATGAAGATTGGACTATTTCTTAAAGATCTTGCGTCTTCTTGGACTACTGATAAAATTTCAACCTTTTCCGCAGCGCTTGCTTACTATACCTTATTTTCCCTGACTCCCATTATATTGATCAGCGTCGATCTGGCAGGATTTTTCTTCAGTAAAGATCTTGCTCGCAGCGAAATCATGGGACAGATTCAAGATTTAATCAGTGCAGACATTTCTTCTCAAATCAATCTCGTGCTCGAAAACAGCACCATTGCTCGGGCTGGTCTTTTAACTCAGATCATTGGCTGGATCTTAATCGTGATAGGTTCCTCCGCAGTTTTTTCGGAGATGCAAAGCGGTTTAAATCTCATCTGGGGTGTAACCAATCCCAATCGAGGCTTATTCACTTTGCTAAAGCAACGTTTAATATCCTTTATAATGGTTCTAGCCGTTGCGATGTTATTGTTGATCTCTCTGGTTTTAAGCCTTGCCCTTACCTACATGCGTGCCCACATGAGTCATTTCATAACCGTAGCACCCGTGGATATTCTTCTGGTTCATTTCATTTCATTTCTCATAGTATTTTTATTATTTTCCATGATCTTCAAAATCTTACCGGATGTAAAAATTCCTTGGCTAGACATATGGATAGGAGCTTTTATTACGGCCATTTTATTTCATATCGGTAAATATTTGCTGGGAATTTATCTCAGCACCATACCCATTGCCACTGCATTTGGAGCTGCAGGCTCCTTAATTATTTTATTAATTTGGGTGTATTATTCTGCTCAAATTTTCTTCATAGGTGCTGAGATTACCAAAGTCATTGCTTTTGAAAAGAAAGAAGACATCAAGACTAAGCGCAAAGCTTTAAAAATTAAGACACTGGAAAATTATCCTTAGCCTAGTACAACGTTTCACTGATTCTGTCCTACAACTTATAGGACAGAATCAGTGAAACGTTGTACTGCTTTTTATGTGAATAATTACAATTATTCAATCATTTCCATTTGATATTACAACCCAGACTGGGTTTTTGTTTTGTGGGGACTGGTTGATTATCAACAAGGCAATCTAAGGCTTCCCTTAAGGAGTTGCCTGACACCGGGATCGAATTCCCAGGTCTTGAATCATCAAACTGTCCTCTATAAATTAAAGACAATTGATCATTAAAAACATAAAAATCAGGAGTGCAAGCGGCCTCATAGGCTTTGGCAATTTCCTGTGTTTCATCATATAGATAAGGGAAAGGGTAACCTTGTACTTTGGCCGTAATGCGCATGTTGTCTGGAGAGTCATCAGGGTAACTGCTGACGTCGTTGGAGCTGATTGCGATGAATCGAATGTCTTTTTGCATATATTCAGTGGCCAATTCACTCAGTTGAGGATTTATGTGTTTTACATAGGGACAGTGATTGCATATAAACATCACAACCGTGGCTATATGTTTTGTATCGTCTTCCAGCTTGATGATTTTACCAGTACTCACATCGGCTAATTGAAAACTAGGGGCAATGGTTCCTAAAGCCAGCATTTTAGATTCAGTTTTACTCATGGTTTCCTTTCCAATCAATTATTTTGCAAAAGAATAATTTTATAAAGGGCAGATATTGCGAATACACCATTAAGAAGTGCCCATAGGTAAGAAGGGTAGCGTTTTTTATAGCCGTTGTAATAAGAATAACCCGCAATACACAAACTGCCAGAAAAAAATATCCACTGATTTTGATAAGAAAAACCAAGTGAAATCAGGACTATACCCATAATCCCAATCATTAAAAAGATGCTGTTGTCTTTACCCAGCATTATATAAAATATAAACAATTGAAAACACAGCATTAAAGGTAATGCGATTTGCGTATATAGACCAAATCCAATCAGGACAGAAGTATGGCCAGCTGCTAAAATCAGCTCCAAGGCTATGAAGTAAACCAATTCATAATGAATGGCTGTAATCATCAGAGCAAGAGACCCAAGGATGTAATAAAAGTCGGGTTGATTCTGAAAAAGATTACCGTAAATTGTTAAAAAAGCACCTAAAATTCCCAGTACTAAATATTTATTATAAAAATCAGAAGTAGACACTCATCACCATTTTAAATAAATTCCACTGTTTATTGCGTCTCGAATAATCGATTGTTGTGGTTTATTGGACGAAATCCAATAATTACCCATATTGCTGAGGGCGAAGCGCACTCTTGGGTATTGACAAACATCCAGTACATCCCGGCAATCTATAAGCGAAGCCTTTTCACCTACGCGCTTATAACATTTAAAAAATGCATTTTTTTCGTCTGAAGCAAATGCACTCCAATTCATTGGATCAAGAGTGACGTGTAAAGGGGGGGTCATAAAGGCGCTATTTTTAGCAGGGCGTTCGAGTTCGATGGTGGCGTCGCCTCGATTTTGAATCAAATAGAAGGTTTGACGTCCGCTTTCATTCAAAACTAAAAAATTCTGTTCGTAATTAAAACCTAAGACCTCGCATCCACGTGGGAAAGTATTAGCCGCTAGTGGATTTAGTAATATCAAAGACAGTAAAAAAGAGTGTGTAAACCATGGAAACGACATAATATCCTCAAGAATTAGATTTTAGCGCCTATTTTAATCATAAATTGCCTAAAGTCTATCTTAGATTGAATAAATATTTGGACAGTGCGGTATAGTATAATTTTTTTTCAATAAAAGTCAATAAATTATCTGATTGACTCTGAATTGTCGATGCATCTTAATCTTTGTCAACAACCACTTTTTCTTTGGCTAAGGGGGAATAGGTTCTATAAAAACTTAAAATCAAATACATCCCAATATAGCCTAAGGATAAACTAAGCCACACATGGTTTGTATCTGGGTAGTCCAAAAGAAGATAGGCCGAACTGATGCCGTAAATGATGGAACAACAATGCATGAAAATTTTTAAAGGTTTGGAATTGGTTAAATAATCCAACCGGGATGGGTACACGTATTTTACAGGTACAAAAATAAGCACGCAGAGGATGGATAAAATGAGGGCATTGAAAGCCATGGAAGTAGAGAAGATAAACATATAAAAAACAGCAATATTCCAATAACATGGAAACCCTTTGAAGAAATGATCAGGGGTTTTGGCATCCGATTGACAAAATTGGTATGCGGATGCAACGGTAATTGCTGCGATCAAAGGAATTGAAAAACTCGAAGGTATCATGTCTGGCTTTGCCAGTAAAAAAAAGCAGGGCGTTATCACGTAGTTTAAATAATCCATGATGTTATCCAACAAGGTACCATCCAATTTAGGTAAGATGCTTTTCACGCGAACTAATCGAGCCAAACTGCCGTCTATGGCGTCAATAAAAACTGTAATTGCCATAAGCCAGAGAGCAAAAACATACTCGTGCTGATAAATTTTTACTAAAGTAAACACGCCTACACAGGCGGCACTCGCAGTAAATAGATGCACGGCCCATGCCGCTATATAATTAATGGGGTGGTAAGATGGTTTTCTCTTGTTCATTAATTATCCTAGTGTTTAGTCATTTACTGATTTACTTCATAAATTAAAAAAAATAGTACCAATAATCAAAAGTAAAGAGCAAGGAGAGTTTATTAAATTAACTAAAATATACCATTTATTTGTATTTTGGTAAAAATAAATGAATCAATATGCTAATTAATTGCATTGTAAAACCCAAGAAGTAAGTAAAAAAGAGCAGAGGGCTTACTAGAAGCAGAGGTATCTGCTAAAATGAGAATTTGAGATGAGCCCTGCCGTAGGGGCTTTGGGGAGCAAGTGTCAGCGGACCCCCGTCGATTTTGGAACAGTTTAATTTGAACGGTGAGCTAATGTCCTATAAGTTTGAAGAAGGTAAAGAAAGTATCATTGATGCAGTGGTGGAAAAAATAAAACAGCACATCACGGGTGAGCAAACGGAGTTTTGCGCGGAATTTGCTCGTCAGTTCTACGGTACAGTGGCATTGGAAGATCTTCAATCTTTGGAAGTGGAAGATCTGTATGGAGCTGTGGTTAATTTCTGGTCATTGATTGAAGAGCGAGCACCCCATCAAACCAAAATTAAAATGTATAATCCGAATTTTGAACATCATGGCTGGCAAACGACGCATACGGTTATCGAAGTGATTTGCGATGACATGCCTTTTTTGGTGGATTCACTGCGCATCGTCATCAATCGAATGGGCATATCCTCTCATCTCATCATCCACATGGGGGGCATTCGAGTAAAAAGAGACAGTAAAAACAGAATTTCTAAAATTTTATCACGCAATGCAACGACTAAAAACAAAGACATCTTGCATGAGGCACCTATTTTTATTGAAATTGATAGGCAAACGGATCCCTTGATTTTAGATCAGCTGAATAAAAACATCGCACAGGCTCTTATTGAAAATCGAGTGGTTTACGAAGATTGGAATCCAATGCGGGCCAAGGTACGCGAATCCATCGCAGAATTAGACAAGCTTCCAGCTAAGATCGATGCCGAAGAAGTTCAAGAAACCAAAGCCTTCTTAACTTGGTTGGAAGACCACCATTTTACCTTCTTGGGTGTGCGCGATTATGAATTAATCAAAAAAGGCAAAGAACTCATCCTGCAAGCCATTCCCGACACTGGTTTAGGCGTTTTAAGAGATGATTTAAACAAATCCGTTGCAACCAATATTTCAGCTCTTTCCCCAGAAATTCGTGAGTTTACCTTGTCGCCACGCATTTTAGTCATGGTTAAAACCAGCACTTTAGCCAACGTTCATCGCGACGCCTACACCGATTACATTGGTATTAAACAGTTCAATAAAAAAGGTGAGGTCATAGGGGAGCGTCGAATCATTGGCTTATATACTGCTGCAGCTTATCATACTAATCCCCGACACATCCCTTTTTTACGTCATAAAGTGGCTTTGGTCTTGCAAAACTCAGGATTGAATCCTCGAAGTCATGCAGGCAAAGTATTGTTGAACATTTTAGAAACGCTTCCACGGGATGATCTAATTCAAGGCTCTGTTGATGATTTGCTTGAGATAGCCATGGGTATTTTTTACATGCAAGATAGACAGCGAATTCGCATGTTTACGCGCATGGATGTCTACAATCGCTTTATTTCCTGTTTGGTTTATGTCCCTAAAGATCGAATCAACACAGAGTTAAGACATGCCATGTAAACTATTTTAACCGATAGTTTTCAAACGCATGAAATCACGTTCTCCACTCATTTTTCTGAATCCGTATTGGCTCGAATTCATTTCAATATCAAATTAAATCCAGATCATTTACCTCAATTTGATCTAAAAGAAATAGAACAAAAACTCATAGAAGTGGCCCGGTCCTGGACGGATGATCTGCAGATGCTTTTATTAGACGCCTATGGAGAAGAGGAAGCCAATGCCTCTTTGCCCAGTATAAAAATGCATTTCCTGGCGCATATTGCGATAATTTTTCACCCAGAGCCGCCATTTATGACATTAAACACATTGAAATGTTGACCGAAGACAACCTCTTAGGCATTAATTTTTACCGTCCTTTGAATGAAGGACCGAATAATTTCAGGCTAAAAATTTATCAACATGGGGCCACTATTCCTTTATCCGATGTGTTGCCTATCCTGGAAAATCTGGGTTTAAGAGCCATTTCTGAACGTCCATACCTCATCAAACAATTGGATGGTAAATCCACTTGGATCAATGAATTTACCATGCATTATACTGAAGCCTTTGATTTCAATCTGGACCAGATCAAAGACTTGTTCCAAACTGCTTTTACTCGAGTCTGGTTTGGGGATGCAGAAAACGATGGTTTCAATCAATTGGTATTGTCAGCCGGATTGAATTGGCGGGAAGTTGCCATTTTACGAACTTATGCCCGATATTTCAAGCAAATTGGATTTATTTTCAGCCAAGTGTATATGGAAAAAGCTTTAAACAACAACGTGACTATTGCTAAAAAATTAGTCAAACTATTTGAAATACGTTTCAACCCTGAGGATCGATTCAATCGAGAAGAACGATACCATTCTTTAGTCTCAGAAATCCTTTCAGACCTGGACACTGTCACCAATCTCGATGAAGACAAAATCATTAGACAATACATTCAAGGGATCAGTGCGACTTTACGTACAAATTTTTATCAATTAAATCGTAAAGGTAAAACCAGAAATTACATCTCCCTCAAACTCAACAGCAAAATAATACCTGGATTACCTAAACCTTATCCCATGTTTGAAATTTTTGTGTATTCCCCTAGGGTTGAAGGAGTTCATTTGCGCGGTGGAAAAGTTGCGCGGGGTGGTTTGCGTTGGTCGGATAGACGAGAGGATTTCCGTACCGAAATATTGGGTTTAATGAAAGCACAACAAGTAAAAAATGCTGTGATTGTGCCTACCGGCGCTAAAGGCGGCTTTGTACCCAAGCATTTGCCTTTGAATGGGACCCGAGAAGAAATCATGGCTGAAGGGATTGCCTGCTATCAGTTATTTATACGGGGCTTATTGGAGATCACGGATAATTATAAAAACCATGAGATTGTCAAACCCGATCAGGTGGTTTGTTATGACGAAGATGATCCTTATTTGGTAGTGGCTGCGGATAAAGGCACCGCGACTTTTTCTGATATTGCCAATGATATTTCTCTAGAATACGAATTTTGGTTAGGAGATGCCTTTGCTTCGGGTGGATCCACCGGTTATGACCATAAAAAAATGGGCATTACGGCCAGAGGGGCTTGGGAGTCCGTCAAACGACATTTCTATGAATTGGATTTTGACATTCAACAGCATGATTTTACTGTAGTGGGAATTGGTGATATGTCTGGGGATGTGTTTGGAAATGGCATGATTTTATCCAAACACATCAAGTTGATCGGTGCATTCAATCACTTGCACATTTTCATCGATCCAAACCCCAATGCTGAGATCAGTTTTGCCGAGAGAGAACGGTTATTTAAATTGCCACGCTCTAATTGGACTGATTACGATAAGACTCTGATTTCTAAAGGAGGCGGTGTATTTAACCGCGATGCCAAATCCATAAAAGTCACAAAAGAAATGCAACAATGTTTGGATATTGATCAAACTGAAATTGAACCCAATGAATTGATCCGAGCCATTTTAAAAGCCAATGTGGATTTACTTTGGAGTGCAGGGATAGGTACTTATGTGAAGGCCAGCATCGAATCCAATGCCAGCGTGGGGGATAGAACCAATGATGCAACTCGAGTCAATGCAAATCAACTCCGCTGTCAAGTGGTGGGCGAAGGCGGCAATTTGGGATTGACTCAATTGGCTCGTAGTGGAATATACGTTCAATGATGGCATGGTTTATACTGATTTCATCGATAATTCCGGTGGGGTAAATTGTTCCGATAAAGAAGTCAACATTAAAATTTTACTCAATGGCATCGTCGCAGCGGGTGATTTGACCCTTAAACAAAGAAATGAGTTGTTGAGTCAAATGACCAATGAAGTTGCAGCATTGGTGCTTCGAGATAATTTTCAACAACCCCTTGCCCTCAGTTTATCCGATTCTCAAGCTTTGCGTGCTCTTGAATTGCAAAGCCGTTACATCAACGAATTGGAAAAAACTGGAAAATTGGATAGGAAACTTGAGTTTTTACCTGATGATAAAACCTTAATGGATAGGAAATTGATGGGTAAGGGATTGGGACGTCCAGGAATTGCGGTTTTGTTGTGTTATTCAAAATCCATTTTAAAAGAACAAATATTGGCCTCGGATGTGCCTGAAGAAAGCTACATGAATCGATTTTTAATCGAATCATTTCCTAAGCCTTTGCAAGAGCGCTACAGCAATCAAATGCAAACTCATCCCTTAAAAAGGGAAATCATAGCCACCCGATTGGCCAATGTAATGGTCAATGAAATGGGTTTTACTTACGTATACCGTTTGCAGGATGAGACCGGTGCTCCTGTTTCTGCCATCGTTCGCGCCTACATCATCACGCGAGCCGTTCTCAATTTAGAAAGCATCACCAATCAAATTGAAGCTTTGGGTACCTCTATCAGTGCACCGAAACAAATTGAGATGCTCATGTTGTACGTGCGTCTTTCAAGACGAATCACTCGCTGGTTTTTAAGGAGTCAAAGAAGAAACTTAGACATCAGTCATACCATCAAATTGTACAGTAAAGGGGTAGTGAACTTAAAAAATGTTTACCCGCTGTATTTAGTCCAACAAATAAATCAAAATATGAAGATCATTACCAAACTCGTATTGAGGAGGGCATTCCTCCAGACTTAGCACATGAATTAACGGTCACCCGTGGATTATTTGCCGTAACGGATATCATTGAGATTGCTCATATACGCAAAATGAAAACCTCTCAAGTGGCCGAACTCTATTTTTTAATTGGCGAGTTTTTAGATCTTCCTTGGGTAAGAACTCAAGTAATCATTCACAGTGCTGAAAATCATTGGGAATCTTTATCAAGGGAGGCATTGCGGGACGATTTGGATTGGCAACAACGTCAATTGACGGATGGACTCATCAGTTTTAAAGGAAAAAACATTGACTTACAGGAACTCATCACGGCTTGGGGTCGTGTTCATGGTGCATTGATTGAACGCTGGCGCAGCATTTTAGCTGATTTACGATCCAGTTCTTCATTGTCTTACATTATGTTTTTTGTAGCGATAAGAGAGCTGCTTGATTTAACCCAAACGACTTTGCAATCGCATTTTGAATTAGGACCTGTGGAGAGTTCCTTAGTAATGTCGAAAAAACGGGATTTTGAAAGACCTCAGCCGAGTTTACAAGAGACTAGATGAGTGACGAGATTAGTGAGCATTTAAAGCATTCGGTACGGATTTTACCGCTTTCAATTGCCCCAATGATTGATTGGACCTACAATCATTTCCGTGTGTTCATGCGTATTTTGGCTCCAAATGCGCTTGTCTACACGGAGATGCAAACGACGGGCGCCATATTGCACAATCCCCAACGGGCCTTATTGTTCCAAGAGATGGAACACCCCATTGCCATTCAATTGGGCGGTTCTGATCCCATGCGTTTGGCTCAATGTGCTCGTATGGCTGAAGAAGTGGGTTTTGATGAAATCAATTTGAATTTAGGATGTCCCAGCGATAAAGTTCAAGCAGGGCGTTTTGGAGCTTGTTTGATGAATGAGCCCTTGCAAGTTGCAGCTTGTATCCGGGAGATGAGGCGTTCGGTTTCAATTCCAGTCAGTGCTAAAACAAGAATCGGCATTGATGACCAGGACAGTTATTCTTTTTTTAAAGCCTTTGCACAACACTTAATAGACGCAGGTTGTCAAAAAATAATAGTGCATGCACGCAAGGCTTGGTTGAACGGTTTAAATCCAAAACAAAATCGAACCATTCCTCCAGTCCATTACGATTACGTTTACCAGTTAAAAAAAGAGTTTCCAGATCTGCCGGTACATGTTAATGGCAATGTTTCAGAAATGTCTGCTGTAGAGGACCATCTCAATTCAGTGGATGGAGTTATGTTGGGTCGATTGGCTTGTGACAATCCTTATGCCATAGCTCAAATTCATCAAAGACTGTATCCCACCCCAAAGATGCGCAGTCGAAGTCAAATTTTTGCAAGGTATTTGAATTATTTGCTTCATGAGGCAAGTCGGGGCGCTTCCTTAAATCTTCTGGTCAAGCCTTTATTCAACTTAGCCCATGGTTTGGCTGGGTCCAAACAATGGAAGAAAGGCTTGATGACCATTTTGCAGTTAAATGATGTGAACGGTTTTCATGAGTTGCTCCAGTTTTTATCTGAGATTGAAGCAACTCCTACGCAGAGTGCTTCATCTTTATAATTCCTAAAACTGCAGTATTCGTGGCAATTTATATTGATTTCTAGTACATTAATAAGATTGAATTGAACATCCTAAGGATTACCTACACCATGTTAAATACATTGATTAAGAAAATGTTTGGAAGCCGTAATGAGCGCACATTACGGCGAATGGAAAAGACAGTGATGGCTATAAATGGCTTTGAATCGCAGATGCAAGCCTTAACCGATGACGAATTGGCTGCAAAAACACAAGCAATTTAAAACACGTTTTGCTGAAGGTGAAAGTCTTGATGAGTTGTCTGGCGGAGGCCTTTGCAACCGTAAGGGAAGTTTCCGTTCGTACTTTGGGTTTGCGTCATTTTGATGTGCAATTAATTGGTGGCATGGTATTTCACGAAGGCAAAATTGCTGAAATGCGTACAGGGGAAGGTAAAACCTTGGTGGCTACCTTGCCGGCCTATTTGAATGCAATCACCGGACATGGTGTTCATATGGTCACCGTCAATGATTATCTCGCTAAACGTGACAGCGAATGGATGGCGCCCTATTTTAAATTTTTAGGATTAACTGTGGGCGTGATTTACCCTGATATGCCTCATGAGAAAAACAGCATGCTTATCAAGCGATATTGTTTATGGCACCAACAATGAATTTGGTTTTGATTATTTGCGTGATAACATGGCTTTTAGTCTTGAAGAAAGAGTACAAAGAGAACTAAATTTTGCCATAGTCGACGAAGTAGATTCCATTTTAATTGACGAAGCACGAACTCCTTTGATTATTTCTGGGGCTGCAGAAGACAGCTCCGAACTTGTACATTCGAAATCAATAAGTTAATTCCGCAACTAAAAAACAAAACAAGACGGAAGACGGTAAGGAAGATGAGTCAGGCGAAGGCGATTATACCGTGGATGAAAAACAAAAACAGGCTCACTTACCGATATAGGACATCAACACATTGAAGAATTATTAATCAAAGAAAAATTACTTGATCAAGGCGAAAGTTTATACCATGCGGGCAATATCATGTTAATGCATCATGTTAATGCAGCCTTAAGAGCCCATGCCATGTATCACAGGACATTGATTATATTGTGAAAGATGACCAAGTGGTGATTGTGGATGAGCACACTGGCCGAACCATGCCGGGTCGGCGTTGGTCCGAAGGATTGCATCAGGCGGTTGAAGCCAAAGAGAATGTGATTATATCAAAATGAAAATCAAACTTTGGCTTCAATTACCTTTCAGAATTTCTTCCGAATGTATAACAAATTATCTGGAATGACGGGGACTGCCGATACTGAAGCCTATGAATTTCAACAAATTTACAATTTGAAGTGGTGGTCATTCCAACCAATAAACTCATGATTCGTCGTGATGAATCCGATTTGGTTTATTTAACTCAAATGGATAAATATCAAGCCATCATTGATGACGTGCGGGATTGCAGTTCGCGCAAACAACCGGTTTTGGTGGGTACGGCTTCGATTGAATCTTCCGAATTTGTGAGTCAACTGCTCAAAAAAGCAGGCATCAAACATCAGGTTTTGAATGCTAAATTTCATGAAAAAGAAGCACAAATCATTGCCGAAGCAGGTCGTCCTGGTGCTGTCACCATTGCTACCAATATGGCAGGACGAGGAACAGACATCGTATTAGGGGGTAGTTTGGCTGCGGACTTAGCCGAGTTGTCAGACCATGCCACTGCTGAAGAAAAGGAAGACGTAAAACACCAATGGCAAAAACGACATAATGCGGTTGTGGCCTCGGGTGGTTTACGAATCATTGGTTCGGAACGGCATGAATCCAGACGAATAGACAATCAATTGCGAGGTCGCGCCGGTCGCCAAGGGGATCCAGGCAGCAGTCGTTTTTATCTGTCACTTGAAGACAATTTAATGCGCATTTTTGCCTCCGAACGAGTAGCATCCATGATGCGTCGTTTAGGTATGAAACCCGGTGAACCCATTGAGCATAATTTAGTTACCAAAGCGATTGAAAATGCACAACGAAAATTAGAAGGTCATAATTTCGATATAAGAAAACAACTTCTAGACTACGACAACGTTGCAAACGATCAAAGACAAGTCATTTACACTCAACGTGCCACGGTCATGATGATGGAAGATCCAAAAGAAGTGGTTGAAAACATGCGTGAAGAAGTAATCAAGCGCTTGGTGGACTCCTACATTCCGCCTCAAAGTTTAGAAGATCAATGGGATCCTAAGGCCTTGATGGAGATTTTAGCCGATGAGTTTAAAATCACGGCTCCAGTGAATAATTGGATTGAAGCCGATCACCACATCCAATCCGAGGAAATCAAAGAAAAAGTGCTGGAATTAGTGAAATCTCAGTATGCTGAAAAAGAGCAAAGAACTGGAAGAACCATCATGTCTTCCTTTGAGAAATCCATCATGCTCCAAACCTTGGACAATCATTGGCGTGAACATTTAGCGGTGATGGATCAGTTGCGTCAGGGGATTCATCTGCGTGGTTATGCTCAAAAAGATCCGAAGCAAGAATATAAAAAAGAAGCCTTCACTTTATTCACGATGTTACTGGACAGTATGAAATTCGACATCATCAAATTATTATCCTCCGTTGAAATTCAAAGCGAAAAAGATGCCATTGCTGTTGAAGAACACCGCAGGGCTGACAAGATAAAAAAAATGAATTTATTGCATGAGTCGGAATACGATGAGCAGGAACAAAATATTCCCAGCATGAGGCAAGAAAAAAAAGTGGGGCGTAACGACCCCTGTCCTTGTGGATCAGGTAAAAAATTCAAAAGTTGTCATGGACGTTTGGCTTGAACACTTGTTTGGAAGTTGCGGTTGCAGTGATTCTAGATGAGCAAAATCGCGTTTTAATTACCCAAAGGCCCTTTCATGTTCCGCATGGGGGTTGTTGGGAATTTCCAGGCGGTAAAATAAAGCCTAAGGAAACAGCTGAAGTGGCTTTGATACGAGAAATTAAAGAAGAAATCGGAGTAGAGATCCTCCAACATCAATTTCTGGGTGAAATTCATCATCAATACTCAGACAAGTTCGTAAAATTGGTTGTTTTTAAGGTGATCCAATTTATAGGAATCCCAACCTGCCGGGAAAATCAATTGAATATTCAATGGAAGTCTCTCCTGGAGTTAAATCCAGGAGTCTTTCCAGAAGCCAATAAGGGAATTTTTGAGCTTCTTGGAGAACCTTAAATGGTAACCGTTCAGAGCCTTTGTTATGAGTTATTAAAATAGAATAATTTTTTATATTCAAGTTCAACAGCCCCTAGTGAAGTGCTTCTTTTGCTAAATGATCTATGGGGAGGAACTTCTGTCTTAACGTACTATCCATGTTTTTTTACCAAACTTAACTTTGCAACAGGGAGTAGAATCGGTACAGATGTTTTTTTTGCAATTCTTGTAGGCCTCATCGGAAGTTATCCCTTCATCATCGTGTATTAAATAATTGGTTGTTTTAGCACATGCTGGAGATGCTATGTCCGTGTTGTCACACTCACAGACATAATCATGAACCAAAGAAGCGTAAGTGGTTGGTATTACCAATAGGAGGTTAAACAGGATGATGAATTGAATCAATTTTAGAGAGAAACATTTTATTTGCCTCTTTAATTTTGGTACATTCATATGAATTCTCCTATGTGACTTTTTTTAAAGTAAGATCCAACATACGGAGTTAAGTATTGTTTAGTGCTATCATTTTGTCAAAGCCCTTTGGCTGTTCATGGAGAAAGACTATGAAACAATTACTTCAGGTTAAGGATGCACTGCGAACACTTTATCATAATGAATCCGTTCAAAATGGGCTTTGGAACTTCGGTCGCTATGCGATGGAAACGGGTAAAAATTGTATATATCAGATCTGTTTAATGCCTTCTGCCTTGTTTTCAGTATGTTCTCACCCTCAAACCCGTCGAGTCACAAAGGATGTGCTCATCATTGCCATCACCAATGTGATGCCAATTGTGGTTATCAATTTTACAAGAGATGAACTACAAAAGCATAACGAGATGGAAACCTACAATTCAATGGCCCTAATGGTTTTTATGTATGGTGCTGCAGCTGTATTCATTGGATATTTCAAAGCACCCAAGATAGTGCGCAGCGGCGTCTTAACGATAACCTCTGTAAGAGCTATCCGGGAAATGCATGCTCACAAACCCATGACGCTTTGCCAAACGGCTCATTGTTCTCTCATTCGTTTTTTACAAGGCGAAATCAGAGATTACATCGTATATTATTCGACTGAAGCCTTTATTTGGGCGCTTAGTTACACCCCTTATGTAGGTTCCTTATTATACTTGGTTTTGGGTATACCTCATCGAGGACGTTATATTCTATCTTCTAGGCTGTCTTCTCTTTGTCAACGACATCAGGTCGTCTATTTGACAGAATATTCTGAAATCGCTTTGGCTTTAGGGCTGGTCCATATGATGATGGCCAAGACCTGTGCCCATTATTTGGAGAGGTATTCTGGTATTGATTCAAGCTATTATCATTCCGCATTGCTGCAATTGCTTTTGCCCTTTGCTCTAGCCATTGCAAAGCAGATAAGCTTGCCAAAACCGGTTTTAAGCTCTGAGCGGCATAGAATTGATCCACTGCTTTACCTTCAATCCATTACCGGTTGGTTCTTCGATGTTTTTTGCAAAGGCTTGAAGGTCAAATTGGCAAAAGGTGAGCTTATTTGCTTTAACCCACTGGATTTCCACACCTCATTGCATTCCATTCACAGATGTCGAAATCTGTTGAACAGTCCCTTTTTACAGGTTTTGGGTCGGTATACGTTACCGAGTATGTTTCAAAGCAAGGAAAAATTTTTAGGCGATGCCATCATTAAACCCAATTGGATAGCCCTACGATCAAGTAGTCTTCAAGCCATAGGCAGCCTTTTTGCAATTCGAAAAGACCTCAAAGTACGTTTCATTCTGCTGGCTCCAGATGCTTTTTTTAAATTGGGTTTGCATCTATATTTTGACATTCCTGCTCCCTTGGTTGGTTTAATACTTCAAGGATATAGAAACAGTGAAGTCATATTGAAATTACTTTATCTACGTTCGTATTTAGAGGGTTTGGACTTCGATGCCAAGGGTAATTTAAAGGGCTTTTGGGGTGATTTTGAATCCTTCTCTTGGCAAGAGATCGCAGAAAAAATGGAGGAAGATGATTTTGAAGACGTTCAGGAGGAAGTAAAACATTGTAAAGAGGTGCTTTTTCAACAAGCACAAGCCGAACAAAGTGCAGAATGGAAACTGGGAAGTCCTATGTCTGCTGAAAGAAGCAGTCAGATTATGCCAAAACTCATTGAAGACAAGTTTCAAGCTCCACCTGATCCAGAAAACAAAGGCCTATCTCACAATCAGCAAAGATTAAGCCATGATTCGAATTCTTTCTGGTCTTCACATACCAAAATGAGTCAAGCGGTAAACAAAGCCTTAACGGTTACTAACCAGCTCCACAGTGTTTTATTTACTCAACATCACCAAAAGAAACCGAAGGACCTGGCTTCGGATTTGGAGAGCAAACCAAGTGATTTGAGCAACAGAAAGCGGATGAAAGCAGTTTTCTTTCATGATCCTGTTGAGGTAAACACAATGATTAAAAAAACAGCTATCTTAAATAACCACGGAACTTAGTAGTTTGAAAACGGGGCCGTGCGCGTCGGCAAGCGAATGTTTGGTTTCGCTCCTTAACAGTCGCGGCTCGGTTTGCTTCTTCATTCAGCTGAAATGGTCATGAGCATTTTTTTCATTATGTTTACG
>CAWAUF010000034.1:0-29604 GCA_963785145.1 uncultured Gammaproteobacteria bacterium
GCCAAATTTAAATCATTTCGGAAAACGTTTTGCATCTCTATAACTAATAAGGCAGTACGCTTTGGGTTAACTACTAATTTACGGGTATTGTATTCTTCTATTTTTTCTAGATTCACCGTGTAATTCATATTTCTTCCAATTTTAAATTATATTCCATTGCAAGCATCGATTTGTAATTTCGTAAAATTAACAAAGAACATTCAATTATTCAACAAGTTTATAAGGAAAGAAATGATGAAGGGTAGCAATACAAAAGTACCCACTAAAGTACCCATCAAAACATTTTGTATCAGAGGAAATTTTGCGAGATGCCATATTCTATATGGCTCCCCGGGACGGGCTCGAACCGCCGACCTAATGATTAACAGTCATCCGCTCTACCGACTGAGCTACCGGGGAATGAGGCGGAATCTTAAAACGATTCCGGTGGATGGTCAAGTATATTTGATTTTTTTTTTAATTGCAAAAGACTTCGAGCCGATTCAGAGCGTCTTTTAGCCTGTCCATTGCTGTGGCAAAAGAAATGCGAATGCAGCCCTCGTTGCCAAAGGCTGAGCCTGGACTAAGGCCAAGCCTTGTTCATTAAGTAGTTTTTCTGCAAATTCAAGATCATTGGCATAGCCGCGTTTTTCTATGATGGCTTGGACGTTTGGGAAAATGTAAAAGGTGCCGTCAGCGGGGATGACTTCTATGCCTTGGATATCCAGCAAACGGTTCGCAACAAAATCGTGTCGTTGGTGAAAGGCCGCGACCATGGCTACAATGCTGTCTTTGCTGCTCGTTAATGCAGCAACGGCTGCTTTTTGTGCGATGGAACAGGGATTGGATGTGGATTGAGATTGGATCATTTTCATGGCGGATATTACAACATTTGGCCCTGCTGCATAACCAATGCGCCATCCGGTCATGGAATAATGCTTTGGAAACCCCATTTAATACGATGGTTCGCTCATAGAGCTCGGGGCAGGCATTGAGGATGTTGACAAACCGTTGGTTCCAAAAAATGTGTTCGTACATGTCATCGGTGGCAATGAAAATTTGAGGGTGTTTTAGCAATACTTTGGCCAATGCTTTTAATTCCTCTTGCGTGTAGGCGACTCCGGAAGGATTGGATGGACTGTTTAAAAAAATCATTTTGGTTTTTGGGGTAATGGCTTGTTCCAATTGTTGTGCATTGATTTTGTAACGAGCCGCCGGAGTGGTGGGAATAATAACAGGGGTGGCTTCGGCTAATAAAACCATGTCTGGGTAGGATACCCAATAGGGCGCAGGTATGATGACTTCATCCCCGGGATTAAGAAACGCTTGGCAAAGATTGTAACAACTTTGTTTTCCGCCCACGGATACTAAAATTTGATTCAGGGCATAGTCGAACCCATTGTCCTCTTTGAATTTTTTTTAATGGCTTGTTTCAAATCAGGAATGCCATCCACAGCCGTGTATTTAGTAAAACCGGCATCGATTGCGGCAATGGCTGCTTCTTTATGTGTGTGGGGGTGTCAAAATCCGGCTCGCCCGTGCCTAAGACTGATGACATTCAATCCTTGGGCACGCATCAATGTGCAGCCTTTGCTGCAACGGCTAGAGTAGGGGAGGGTTTTACTTCGCTGATGCGTTTAGCCAATTCAAAATTCATGTTAACTCCTGTGATTTAGGTTAATGTAGCTTATAAGTACTATGAACGATTTATTTAAAATTTACTCAGATTATTCAACCTGCTGGCGATCAACCCACTGCAATTGCTTCATTGATTTAGGGCTTGAAAGCGGGTTTAGCCAAACAAACGCTTCTTGGTGTCACCGGTTCCGGTAAAACCTTTACCATAGCTCATGTCATTCAAGCAATGCAAAGGCCAACTTTAATTTTAGCCCCAATAAAACTTTGGCCGCACAACTCTATGGCGAATTCAAAGCTTTTTTCCCCGATAATGCCGTGGAATATTTCGTCTCTTACTACGATTATTATCAGCCTGAAGCCTACGTCCCTGCCTCCGATACCTTCATAGAAAAAGACTCATCCATCAATGAACACATAGAGCAGATGCGATTGTCAGCAACCAAAGCCTTGATTGAACGCAAAGATGCCATCATTGTCGCTACGGTTTCTGCCATTTATGGGCTTGGGTGATCCAGATTCCTATTTGCGTATGGTATTACATCTTTCGCGCGGAGAACACTGCGGACAGCGTAAAATTTTAAGGCGACTTGCTGAAATGCAATACACAACGAACCACACTTAGCCCTTGAACGCGGGCAATTTCGAGTGCATGGAGATGTGATGGATGTATTTCCTGCGGATTCAGAAAAATATGCCATTCGAATTGAGTTGTTTGATGAAGAAGTAGAAAACATCGCCCAATTTGATCCATTCACGGGTGAAATATTGCACCGCTTACCCCGCATGACCATTTTTCCTAAAACTCATTACGTGACCCCGCGAGAACGATTTTAGAAACCGATTGAATGGGTAAAAGAAGAGTTGCAGCTGCGACTTGCAAGAATTCAATGCTCAAAATAAATTAGTAGAAGCCCAGCGATTGGAGCAACGGACTTATCTTTGACATCGAAATGATGTTGGAATTGGGTTATTGTTCGGGGATAGAAAATTATTCGCGTTATTTATCTCGTAGAGCAGCAGGAGAGCCGCCCCCCACTTTATTTGATTATTTACCTACCCGATGCCTTATTGATTGTCGATGAATCGCATGTGACCATTCCACAAATTGGGGGCATGTATCAAGGGCGATAGGTCGCGTAAAGAAACTTTGGTGAATTATGGTTTTCGATTGCCTTCGGCTTTGGATAATCGACCCTTACGATTTGAAGAATTTGAACAACACTCCCCTCAAACTATTTATATTTCAGCAACGCCTGGTCCTTATGAACAGGCAACATGCAGACAATGTGGCTGAGCAATTGGTGCGTCCACGGGTTTAGTGGATCCTGAAGTGGAAATCAGACCAGTCAGAACTCAGGTGGATGATTTGATGTCAGAAATCAATCGCGTGATTCTTCAAGGTGAACGTGTTTTAGTCACGACTTTAACCAAGCGCATGGCAGAGGATTTAACCGATTATTTCAGTGATCATGGAATCAAAGTGCGTTATTTGCATTCGGATATTGAACCGTTGAGCGAGTTGAAATTATCCGTGATTTGCGTTTAGGTGAATTTGATGTTTTAGTGGGGATTAATTTATTACGTGAAGGTTTGGATATGCCCGAAGTTTCCTTGGTTGCCATTTTGGATGCGGATAAAGAAGGATTTTTACGTTCCGAACGTTCTTTAATTCAAACCATTGGTCGTGCAGCACGGAATGTGCACGGTCGAGCCATATTGTATGCGGATAAAATAACCGGATCCATGCAAAGGGCCATAGCTGAAACCGACAGAAGACGGCAAAAGCAGAAAGATCACAATCTCAAACACAAGATAAAACCTATTGGAATTACTAAATCGATAACGGATATCATGGAAGGCGCCTACTCCATGGGTAAGAAAAAACCCCCAGCCTTGAAGGTGCGATCCCCATTGGTCTCCAAAAGATTTGGTTAAACAAATCAACACCTTGGAAAAACAAATGCATTTGCATGCTAAAAACATGGAATTTGAATTGGCGGCTAAGGTTCGAGATCATTATTTGATATTGAAAGAACAGTTGAAAACCGTTTAAATTCGTTCAATACTTTGTTTTTTGGAGTGGATATGTTAGAAAACCATGAACACCTACAGTTACCCAGCTATGAGGATTTCAGTCAATCCATCCGCGAATTAAATCTATCTGCCAGTAACTTGCATGGGATCATGTGTGGTTTTCTTTGTGCAGGAGCGGACAATCAGGGGGAGGCGTATTTGCGTGCCTTATCCCCAAACATAAAAGACGAAGCCAGTCGCAATGCTTTATTGTCTATCTTTTCAGTGTACTCCATCAGCCAGCAACTTATTGCGGCCTTTAACTTTGAATTCAATTTATTGCTTCCCGAGGATGATGAACCCCTAATGGACAGAGCCTGTGCCTTCAGTGAGTGGTGTGAAGGGTTCATCCAAGGATTGAACCTGGCAGGTGTTGGTCCGGAACAATTTTACGAGGAGGAGGCGCAAGAAGCCCTGCATCACATCACTGAATTTGGACAACTCGATTCTGAAACCTTAGACGTAGATGAAGAAGATGAACAGGCATTGATGGAGGTGAGTGAATACACTCGCATGGCAATACTTCGATTACATGCTGATTTAATGGCCAATGCGAAAGAGCCTGGCGATTTCGAAAGCACTCATTAGGGGATTGTATGAGCAGTCAACGAGAATACCAGGCCAGAAGGAAAAAGTTAGCTCAGTGGTTGCCTGCAAACAGCCTGGCAATCATCCCTGCTGCCAAGGAACTCATTCGCAATGGGGATGCGCATTATCCTTTTCGTCAAAACAGCCATTTTTATTATTTAACCGGTTTTGAGGAACCCGATGCCTTATTGGTTATTTTAGCAGGCCAAGAGGCACAAAGCCTGTTATTCAATCGCCCACGCAATCCTGCTGAGGAACAATGGACTGGTAAACGTTTAGGACAAGAGGGCGCCCTGGCTGAGCTTGATGTGCAGGCAGCCTATCCAATAGACAGCTTTTCCGATGAATTGCCTAATTTTTTGGCGGGAAAATCGACGATTTATTATCCATTTGGTCAAGAAGTCGAATTAGACCAAACCTTAATGCAAGCGCACACTGTCTTAAAAAAACAATCTAGAAAAGGATTAAAGGCTCCGGACACCCTGTGCGATCTGGATCCCTTTTTGAGTGAAATGCGTCTATTTAAAAGCCCTGCAGAAATTGAATTGATGCGCATGGCCGCAAACATTTCTGTAAAAGCGCACAAACGCGCCATGCGACTTTGCAAGCAATTGGAGTATGAATACCAATTAGAAGCCGAATTAGTCTATGAGTTTACACGTCTGGGTTGTCAAAGCGTGGCTTATGATTCCATTGTTGCCGCCGGCGAAAATGCCTGCGTTTTGCATTATACCCAAAACAACCAAGCCCTGCGCCAGGGCGATCTGGTTTTGATTGATGCCGGTGGCGAATACCAAGGATATGCAGCGGACATCACGCGTACTTTTCCAATCAATGGACACTTTAGTCCCGAACAAAAAATCGTGTATGAATTGGTGAAAACAGCTCAAAGAGCCGGAATTGCCACGATCAAACCCGGTGTGGCTTGGAATGTGGTGCAACAAACCATGGTACGCATTCTAACTGCAGGTTTGTGTGAATTAGGCATTTTGCAAGGCTCTGTGGATGATTTGATTGCTAAAGAGGCCTATAAAACCTTTTATATGCATAATTCTGGGCATTGGTTGGGTTTGGATGTTCATGATGCTGGACTTTATAAGATAAACAATCAATGGCGAACTTTAGAGCCTGGAATGGTATTAACCGTGGAACCGGGTCTATACATCTCTGCAGACAGTGCGGTGGATAAGCGATGGCAAGGCATTGGCATTCGAATTGAAGACGACGTCTTCGTGACTCCAACCGGTCATGAGATATTAACGGCGGACTTACCTGTAGAAGTCGATGAAATTGAGGCCTTGATGCGTGGATAAGCCAATCGATGTATTGATCATTGGAGGGGGCTTGACGGGTGCCACACTCATGCTCGCTTTAAGGGGCTGGGTTTCAGCACCTTGTTGGTGGAATCAAAACCCTTTCATACCCCATCCAATCCAAATTTTGATGCGCGTTCTCTGGCATTATCACCGGCCAGTCAACGGATCTTAAATCAGTTGGGGGTATGGGACTTCATTAAAAACAAGACAACGGCCATAGAAACAATCCACGTCTCCAATCAACATCATTTTGGCATTTCAAGATTAACGACAAAGTTAATGATCCCTTAGGCTATGTGATTGAGATGCAGTACTTAAGCCAAGCTTTGTATGCACTGCAAAATCAAAACGATCTGTTGATTCCAGGCACCCTAAAGAGCCTGGAACAAAGGAATTCATTGGCCGTGGTCACTACGCCTAGGGGCGAACTGACGATCCGTCCACAATTGATCGTGGCTGCCGATGGTGCCGAATCGGCACTGAGACAAGTCTGTCATTTACCGAGCAAGATAAAACATTACGAACAACAAGCCTTGGTGGCCAATGTGGCCTTAGCTAAACCCCACAAGCACTGCGCCTATGAACGCTTTACTTCTCATGGGCCCTTGGCACTCTTACCTCTGAAGCCAATCGCATGTCTTTGGTTTGGTCCTTGCCACTTGAGAAGGCAAAACAGCTTTTAGAGATGGATGAAGTTCATTTTTTAAAAGAGCTGCAAGCCGCCTTTGGTTATCGATTGGGTCGTTTTATCAAAGTCGGAATACGCACCACCTTTCCTTTAAAACAAGTCATCATGCCCAAAAAGACTCATTGGCCGGTGGTTTTCGTGGGCAATGCAGCGCATAGCTTGCATCCAGTTGCAGGACAAGGGTTTAATCTCGGGCTAAGGGATGTGGCTGCTGTCGCTCAATGCATTGCGGAATTTGGCTTAACAGAAGACATGTTGAAGGAATATTTGCGATTAAGACACCATGATCAACAGATGATAAGACTTTTAACCGATGGGATGATTTCTTTGTTTACCAGTCGATTGCCTGGAATTGGATTCTTGCGAAACCTAGGTCTGATGGCCTTTGATCAGCTTCCCCTTTTAAAAAATCTGTTGATGCGTTATATGCGAGGTTTTGGGGGCATTATTCCTGATTTGGTTTGTGAAATTGCTTTGAGTTCCAAGGAGCCTGAATGAGTCATGTCTTTGACGTATTGATCGTAGGTGGAGGCATCGTGGGGTTGACCGCATCCTTAGCCATGGCAAAACGTGGATACAGTGTGGCGCTCATGGATGCGGACCGCTACAACTGGATACGCTCTTGCCTAACTTACGCGTTTATGCCATCAACCATGCCTCTCAACTGTTATTGGAAGAATTGAATGTCTGGCCTTTTATGGATTGCGAACGCCTTTCGCCTTATCAACGCATGCACGTTTGGGATCCTCAAAACAGCGCTTGCATTGATTTCGATGCCAGACACATTGCCACCGCCAATTTGGGCCACATTCTTGAAGAAAACCTGCTGAAACAGGCCTTGTTTCAAGAAATTTCGCGACAACCCAACATCCATTTATTGGCTCATAGCTCCATTGAGGATATTCAACATCGTGAAGAGAGTATTCACATTCTGAGTGCGGATGAGCAGTTGGAAGGGGGGTTGTTGATGGTCGCAGATGGGGCCAATTCCCCTTGTCGTCAAAAATTAAAGGTGGATATGACCACCTGGTCATATCATCAACAAGCCATCGTGGCTTTAGTGAACACCGAAAAATCCCATTCGGCCACGGCTTTTCAAGTGTTTCATCCGGATGGTCCTTTGGCCTTTTTACCCATGGTGGACAAACACCAATGTTCCATTGTTTGGTCTACGGATTCTGAGCGTTCAAGCCAGTTGATGGCCTTGGAGGATGGGGACTTCAATCAGGAATTGACCAAAGCCTTTGCAAAACGTTTAGGACAGACAGAGCTTATCAGCCCAAGACATCAGTTTCCTTTGCAGATGCGGCATGTCAAGCAATACGTCGGCAATCGGTGGTTGTTGATGGGAGATTGCGCTCACACTATTCATCCATTGGCAGGTCTTGGGCTCAACCTAGGTTTAGCCGACGTCCGTTCCTGGATGAATGGTTTGGAAGTCAAAAGCTCGCAACCCATTTTTTCCAAAAAACTACTGTCTGCTTATCAACGCGAACGCAAACAGGCGGTTTGGCAGATGATTTGGCTTATGGAAGGCTTGAAACGTTTGTACTCTCACTCCTTTGGCCCCATCATTCCCTTGCGTGGTCTGGGTTTGAATGTCTGCAACCAGTTCATGCCTTTGAAACGATTATTAATTCAACATGCAACCGGTAGTGTTTAAATGCATATAAAACGAGTGGGTTTGATTTTATTTTTACAAAGTGCTGTTGTAGCAGCGAACGGTGCCTTGCAACTCACCATCAATGAACACACCTTTACCTTGCAGATCTCAAAAACTACAGAAGAGGTTACCAAAGGATTGATGTTCTTACGCCATTTGCCAGAGCGCACTGGCATGATTTTCATGGTGGATCCAAAAATAAACAGCATGAGCATGTGGATGAAAAACACCTACATTCCTTTGGACATGTTGTTCATTGGGCTTGACCGTAAAATTGCATGTCTGGTTAAAAACACCAAGCCTGAATCTTTAGACATCATCAGTTGCCCATATCCCACCACGGCCGTCATTGAAATCAATGGGGGTGAAGCGGATAAGTATCATTTAGTAAAAGGCATGGAAATTAAAGAGCTAAACACTATCCGCTTCAATCCAGGTTAGGATTTCGCGAATTGCTGGCGGCTGAAGGCTACCTTGTCTGCAGTGGCTTCTTGGCCGTATTCTTGAAAGCGCGCTTCTATGGTTCGGTAGCGTTTCAAGCCTCCCTCTCGGTTGGCCAATTGGATGTTGAGACCTGGGCGTGCGTTTAATTCCAGCATCAAGGGGCCTTGATCTTTGTCGAGGACGATGTCCACCCCCAGATAGCCTAATCCAGTTAGAGTATAACAGCTTGAAGCGATTTCAAGGATGTCATTCCAGTAGGGCACTTGCATGCCTTTGATTGAATGAAGGGTGTCTGGATGGTAGTCGATGATGTCGTTGTGAAAAACGCCGCCTAAGGTTTTCCCCGTAGCCAAATCGATGCCCACGCCAATTGCTCCTTGATGCAAGTTGGCTTTGCCGCCTGAAAGCCGAGTGGGAAGTCTTAACATGGCCATGGTTGGATAGCCCAACAAGGTGATGATGCGGATGTCGGGAATGCCTTCATAACTGACGTCTGCAAATATGGGATCCACAACCACGCGTTTTTCAACGATGGCATAATCCGAGGAACCTCCTAAACTGTAAGCGCCAGATAACAAACAAGACAAGTGATAGGACAATTCTTGAGTGGTGGTTAATTTGCCGTTGATTTGGCGATAACGACCAAATACCTTGTCGGTAAACACTAAAATCCCATCTCCACCTGAACCTCTTGCGGGTTTTATTACAAAATCTTTATAAGGCTCTAAGCGTGTCTCAATGGTTTTGATTTGGTGTTCCGTTTCAATGAGGTCGTACAAGGGCGGCACGGCAATGCCGGCTTTTAATGCCAACCGTTTGGTGGTGAGTTTATCGTCCACGAGAGGAAATAAATCCCTGGGATTATAACGCAGGACGAAATCGGAATTGCGCTGATTAATGCTCAAAACGCCCTGACGTCTTAAGCTTAAAATTCGTTTGATCATGCGAGATCCTGGGTAGTCGTGGTCAGGGCCTTAAAGCGTTTCAATTCAACCAATCGATAGCCTTTGTATTGGCCAAACAATAAAATCAACCCAATGAGCACCAGCAACAATTCTGGAAAGGCAAAAACCAAATATTGCAGCGGTTCAAAATTCATCGCCCAATAAGACATGACTGCAGCTAAAAGACTACCAAAGCCTGATTTCAAGGCTTCAAAGGCACCGCGCTCATCCCAAGTGATGCACATGCGCTCTATGGTCATGGTTAAAATGACCATGGGGAACAAGGCCACGGACATGCCGGCATCAAATCCTAAGTTTTGACTGATGACAGAAATGAATATCATCAATAAGATCACCACCGTTAAGATGGATGCCAGCCTAGGCACCAGCAGCAGCCGCAGTTGATCCAAATAAAAACGAGCCAACAAGCCAAATGAGACGATCATGATGAATAAAGTGATCCCCCAGACGATGTGCGTTTCTCTAAACGCCAATGCAATCAACACCGGCATGAAAGTACCAAAGGTCTTCAATCCAATGAAGTTACGCAAAATTAAGATGATGAAACACCCAATAGGAACAGCCAATAAAATTTTATAAGTTTCTTGAACATTCACTGGCAGTTGCAACAAGGAGAAACGCAACAATTGAGAATCAGTCTGCACGCCGCGCAATTTGGCAACGCTCAAAGCATTGATGGGAGTGGGAGATACCGTCAGCGTAAATTGAGGCTTTTTGCCACCGACCACATCAAAAAGAGGTTCATTGCCATATTGCCAGACTAGAAAATTTTTGGGAATGCCAGTACTGCCTGTACGTGGATTGATGTAAATCCAATTTTTACCGTTAAAAACCGTTAAGAATGATTTAAACTCGGCTTTGTTTTGTTTGGATAAATAAATGCCTTTAACGGACATGGCATGAATTTTGGACTGATTCAGAATCAATACTGCTGCATCAATCATGTTCTCGTCGGTAAAGCGATTGCTGACTAATAATTTGGCATTGCCGTCTTTTTTATTGAGTTCTTTAATGGTACTTTGAGCAAAAGTTTGAATGTCTGCTGAGGATTGCCTGACCTGATTGGTAATCGTGTCCACGGCTGATTTTTGGTTTTCATTCAATGGTTGAGATTTAATGGCAGCGGGTTTGGTTAAGGCGGAGTCGTAACTTTCCGTTTGTCTTAAGATAGCCCGGTAATACAGGGATTGAGCGCCATATGCTCGTCTGATGGACCAAACCGTTTCTTTGTTGTATCCATCGGTGTTGGTGGTGACACCGTAATTTCTGGACACAAAATATTCATCCAAAATAGCAAAATGCGGTGGTAAATTGGGGATGTTAAAACTCGCTTTAATGGGTGTGTTTTTATCCGCAATGAAACGTAAATTGGACTCCACCATCCAGCTGTTGATGGTTTCATTATCCGTTAAAGGAACATCCAATACCAAGTGTCTGTATATAAAAATGCCAAATCCTACTAGAAGCAAAGTGAGGATCAGACCGTATACATGCCGTTTGTTGTTTTTCATGATTGGGCTCAGCTCTTGGATTTCACAGTAAAAATAAGAGCAGGATTGACTGCACCGTTCAACTTAACGATGGCGTCTCGACCTAAAAGTAAGGGGTATAAGAAGCGTTTTCGATTCGTTAAATTGACTGGGATAGATACAGTTTGCTCGCCTAATTTAATGTTCAACAAGATGACCGGGCGTTTGATGAAAGAATGATCAGCTTCGGTCAAATTGGTTTCATGATCACGAATTTTAATTTTTACCTTTCCAATGTATTTGGATTCAAAGGTTATATTGCCATTTTCTGTGGGAACGGTATACCGTAAATAGGGTTCCCCTTTGATTTCAATGGGTTGGATGTCCATGGCATTTAAGGAAGCCGATTTAGCACCAGTATCTAATTTTGCAGATAAAGATAAATTTTTATCCACTAAAGTTACTTTTTCAACATAACCGTAGGTACTTGTTTCACTGTTTGCCATAATCGATCCAGTCAATAGTGATGTAAAAATAAAGACAAAAAATGTTAATTTCATACAAATTCCTCAAGAGGAGTAAACCAAGTATTTTGGTAGGATATGATAGCATATTTGGGCCATGAAACCTATACAATGGAATTTCCTTAAGAAGGAGTAAGCTAACTCTATGAAAATAATGGATTTTATTGTAACAGTTGTCCTGGGTTTCAAAAACCAAATCTTTCAAGCTTGTTCATTTTTACCTGTAATTTTGTGTGTGAATCATGTTATCATTGAATGTTGAGCGAGTATTTTGATCTTTTTTTAATCCAGCGTGAAAATTATATTGACATTGGGTTTCACTTGCTTTACCATGCTGCAGTATCTTTGCTGATGGCTCATTCTTAATCATGCCCATACATAGTAATGATCAAAACACAGACTATTTAGCACCTTTTCATCAAATCGCTGCTCGAATCGATGAAAACAGCCGCGCCCTGGCCCAAACCCTTGATAAAAACCGAACCATTTACCCCATTTGGTCTTTGGGTGATGCCACCAGTTCTTCCTATAGCATGTGGCGTTATTGGGCCGAAATCTTCTTGACCAATGATCCGGACGCCATGCATGAAATCATGAGGACACCCGGCGCCATAATAGGCATAGCTCTCGAAACCCTTCTTCTTATCTCCATTTCTGTTTTAGCTTCTATTTATGAAAAAAAAGAAAACAATGAAGAGTCCATTCAACTCATTGTAAACCTATCCCCTTATCTTCGTGAAATCATCAAAGGTTTAAAAAATGCCTACAAAGGTTGGCGCAGTCTTGCTTTAGCCATCACCTTGTTAGGCAGTAGTTTAGTCAGTTTGGTTATTCCTCTTGGCATTATCCTGGGTGTTTTTGCGGCCATTATCCGCTCTTTATTGCTTAAAATGAAAGAGAATCGCAAAGCCATGATGAAGGACAATTTGGATCTTATTAAAAAATTAAAAAAATTGCCTTCGCTATCGGCTGCAGAAAAAATGGAGTTTGCACAAGCGATAAAATATCAAGATTTAAAAGTAAGAGTTTTGGGCTATTTGGGCGTATCGCTCAATGGTTTACTCGATGGTTTGTATCTTTACGTAGGCGTCTTGTCTTTAGCCCCCTTAATGGCTCCTGTATTGGCGTCGATGCTCCTATTGTGCTCCGTTTATACAGTCGCCTGCGTCATGGTTCGTAATTACGAACATTATGATTTTGAACTCAAATTATCCATCACCCAAACGCAAACCAAACTTCTTCTATTAAGCAAAGAGCTGGAAACGCTTTATGCCCAGTTGTGTCTTCTAAAAGATCTAATGAACGAAGATACTTTGGATGTTGACCCAGAATCATTATTAAAAGCCCTTGAAATTGAAAATCAAATTTGTTTTTTAATCGATCAATTTGAAGCCAGGCGTCGTTTATTAATAAAACAATCGTCTCAGTCTTATTTTATGGCCGGTTTATCCGGTTTAAAAAATGGTTTGAGTGCCTATTCTGCAGCGACAAGTTTGGTAGTTGTGATTGTTACGGTATTGATGCTGAGTTCTGTGGCTGTTCCTGCAGCATTATTGGTTGCAACGATTTCTTTTGGCATGGTATTTACCGTGGGTTTTGTAGCTTATGCATTGTATTCAAAATATCAACTGTCGCAGGGGATAAAAAACTCTGACCATTTGTTTGATGCGGAAAAATTCAAAGAACTCATCAAAGCACGGGAATCGAATAAGCATGCTTTTCGCAAGTGGTTGGACACTGGTTTAAACGTGACTCCTCTAATCATTTGTTTGTTGCCGGAATTATTTGAAATCTTTCGTGCCGCTTTTTCAGGCGCTGGGAAGGGAGAAAAATTTGTTGAATTTATTGGGTTACAAGACCAAGTGAGAACCGGTCATTCCCATGAAGAACCGTTTCTCATTTGGATAGTAGATGCTTGTTGCGCTTTGGGCTTTATGATTCTGATGGGTCTTAGAGCTTTGGCCAAGGGTTTTGGACGAGATCCTTTAGCAAAAATCAGTCTGGTTGAAACGGAACCAGTCAAGCCAAACCCTCCAGTTCCAAGTGAGCCTGAAAAACCAAAGGCAGAACCCATCAAAACCCCCGGTCGATTTGCGTCCAAATTATTGGGTTTATCTTCCAAACACAAGAGCAGCACCGCGGTTTCAGAAATAAAAATCACCCGTCCTCAAATGATGGACAATACAGTAGTTCCCCCCCCCGTGAATGCAACCAAACTCGAAATGGTTAAGGAATCCATCGCTTTAAAAACGAACGATCATAGTAAAAAGCCAAATTTCAGTTATGGTGTTTCTCAAGTGGCCTTACAAAAACTGGCAGCTCGTAAAGGAAAACTTCCTGGGAATGCGCAGGACAAGGTTTCAAAATTGTCGCCCTTAATCTCAATAAAAATCAATACTTCCTCCTCTCAAAAAGGTTTAGAGTTTTTTTCTAGAACCAATAGACCGGTGAAACTAACAGTACCAGGGGGTCCTGTTTTGAATGTCTATTGATGCAGGGGAGGCCTATTCATACAATTGTGGATTGAGCATGGGATCATTGTACATTTTAAATTGATGGTAGACTCGGAAGCTGCGGACTTTAGTCACCACTTCGTCTAGTAACTGCTCCAAGCACAGGGCTAATTGATCCAATTGTTGATGAATGACATCCAATTTTATGGAGCACTTTCTTTTGTGTTCTTCATCCACATCGATTCGTTGCGTTTGTAAGCTCATGTGATGTAATTTTAGAGACAATATCGACAGTCTATCGATCATCATTCCGGGTGATTCGGAGTGGATAGGACAACATCCGGGTTTTTCGGGGTTTAGGTGCTTAAAGAGCCATTCGTCAATGGCTTCCATGCGATTGTTTCTTTGCTGATTGCAGTAATCAATCTCACGCTTGGCATGGTAAACGAATTCATAGCCCATGTCCTCCCGTCTGGCCTTGTCTTCGGCATGCCATAGTTGATAATTGAAGGCATGATTTTCTTCAATGAGGCTATGCAATTCCTTGTGGGTAAGCGTCAGACCTGACTCTTTCCAACGAAGGATGGATTGACGGTGCAAAGTCAGGATAGCTTGTACGTCTAGAGGCAATGACATGGATGATCCTAAAGCATAAAGGTTTTGATTATAGCTTAAGTTGAAGCCACCTCCAACTGACCTAATCTGTGAGTCGAGATGTAAGCTTCAATATCAACCGTTTCATTGGCTTGAAGTCCAGGTTTGGTTTTGCTAGAAAATAAGCCAAAACAATTAAAAAATGAGCTTTGTTTTTGACTGGCAGTAGCCGGTGGCGTTTCGCGAGAGAGCAAATACAAACCCAATAGAATGGTGGCACTCATGCCTGCAGCAATTAAGATTGGTAAAGTAAAGGGATTGATTGCAGAGATGAAGGCTGCAGAAATGGCAATGCACAGCGTAGAACAAAGTGTCCAACTAGAGGCTACTAGTAAAAAATGATAGCTCATCAGCTCCACTGGGCTGTCTTCGTATTTTCGGTTCAATTGTTTGGCTATGTGGTAATAAGGGAGTACGCCCAGCAAAAAGGGGAGTGATGCGAGTAAGGATACGCCTCCACTTGCAGCAGCCAATGCAGTACTGGTTGCTCCGGCAATTAGCAATCCATAAGTTGTAATCCCAGTGAGCATCCCGCCTACAGCTCCTGCTGCAACATACTGTTGATTTCTCATGGAGATACCTCCAAAAAATTAAGTTGGAGCATTTTCGCATAAAAAAAAAAGAGAGTACATTTAATTTGAAAATAATTTATGTATCATGATAATAATTTGTTCTATAAGTGGGTTTTATATTTCATGCCCAGACAGGCTATTGATTTTGTTCCCTGCCAAAATTTAAGTTAGAATAGGGCAATTAAAACTCGAGGATATATTATGAAAGTTGTTTCCATACTGTGTTGTCTATTGCTTCCAATTTCAGCCTTTACACACGAAGCCTTACCCAAAGGTTGTCAGCCTATTCAGGTCGCAGGGGAGTCTTTGGTTTTGAAAGCCAAAAAAACAGATCTGATTTTTATACAAAACCTGACTTCCAATGACATGTGGATTACGCATCCAGTCGTCGAGGCCAATGCAAGTGCGGGTTGGACTAGTCGTTTGGAATCAGACAATTGGACGGCTTTAGTGGTGAATAAAAAAAACTTTGCCCTCAATTGCATCGAATCCAAACCAGGACACGAACATCAGATCTCCTGTGAAGGGGCCATTGCCGTCTGTCGATGGAAGGCGCCTAAAATTCCTGCAGACCAAAAGGGAACATTTTGGGTTTCTGAGAACCTGACTTTGTCGGCGTTGAAAGCAGCTGTGGGTGCGCGTGGATTTGTTTTGTCCCGTGACTCCTGATTGCCTTGGAATCTTGCTACTTTCTTTGATAAATGGTAGAAGGTTGTATAAAATTTAATATAACATTTTAAATGCGAAACGGTGGATAAGGGATGGCTAGTAAAAAATCAAAAGATCCTTTTTACGAAAGAGAACGTCAAAAATACGAGGAGCCCATTCCTAGCCGTGAATACATCATGAGCATATTGGATGAATTCGGTAGGCCCATGTCGAGGAATCAATTATTCGACAAATTGCAATTAGGAGACGACTCGCATCAAGAGGCCCTGGGCTTTAGACTCAAAGCCATGTTGCGTGATGGACAAATCATGCAAGACAGGCGAGGGCGTTTTTGCTTATTAAAAAAAATCAATTTGCGTCGAGGCACCGTACAAGGTCATCCAGATGGTTATGGCTTTTTTGTACCCGACGACAATGGCGAGGACATGGTTTTATCGGCTACTGAAATGCGTGCCGTCATGCACGGCGACACTGTTTTAGCTTACCAAGCTGGGCTTGACCGTCGTGGACGTCCGGAAGGTAAAATTCACGAGGTGCTTGAACATGCCAATGCAACCGTAGTCGGCCGATTTTTTACCGATTTAGGCGTAAGCTTTGTGTTGCCCGACAGCAAACGGTTAACCCAAGACATTTCCATCCCTCAAGAATTCGTGGACGATGCCAAAAACGGTCAGATGGTTTTGGTTGAACTCATAGCCTTCCCGAATAAACGTGCACAAGCCATAGGTAAGATCATTCATGTCCTGGGAGAGCATATGGCTCCAGGAATGGAGATCCAAGTGGCAATCCATGCCCATGGAATACCCTTTGAGTGGCCAGAGGACGTCAACATGGAAGTGGCCAAAATTCCACAACAAGTGAATGAAAATCAACTCAAAGGCCGAACCGATTTACGCAATTTACCCTTTGTCACCATCGATGGGGAAGATGCCAAAGATTTCGATGATGCCGTGTATTGCTATAAAAATGTCAAAGGCGGTTTCCAACTCTACGTTGCCATTGCCGATGTGAGTCAATACGTTTCCGTGGGTTCTGCCTTAGATAAAGAGGCGGCAAGACGTGGCAATTCGGTTTATTTTCCTGGAAAGGTCGTGCCCATGTTGCCAGAAGCTTTATCCAATGGCCTATGCTCCCTCAATCCTCAAGTGGATCGATTGTGCATGGTCTGTGAATTATCCATCAATCAGGACGGAAAAATAGCACGTTCTCGTTTTTATAGGGCGGTGATACATTCCCATGCGCGTTTAACCTACACCCAGGTTGCAAGCTGGCTTGACTCTGGAAAAACGGATGAAAAACACCAAGCCTTATGGCCTGTTTTGCAATCTCTGTACGATTTATACCATGTCTTAGTGGTCACCCGTAAACTTCGAGGCGCCATGGATTTCGAGACCACGGAAACTCGGATTGAGTTTGATGAACATAAAAAAATCAAATGCATAGTCCCGGTGACTCGAAACGATGCGCACAAATTAATAGAAGAATGCATGTTGGCAGCCAATGTGGCCACTGCGCGTTTCATAGAAAGAGCTAAAATTCCAAGTTTATATCGAGTTCATGCAGCTCCTGAAGAAGAAAAAGTCAATGCACTACGACAATTTCTAAACGAGTTGGGTTTGCAATTGTCGGGTGGTAAAAAACCCGGTCCTAAAGATTTTCAACTGACCATGTCACGCATTGGCGATAGGCCCGAGAAACACCTCATTGAAACCGTCATGCTGCGCTCTTTAAAACAGGCCCAATACATTGAAGCCAATGCTGGGCATTTTGGTCTGGCATATTCTGCGTATACTCATTTTACATCACCGATAAGACGTTATCCGGATTTGCTCATTCATAGAGCAATCGGTTATTTGATTGACAATCAAGCGCCAGATGAATTTTTTTACAGTCATGAGGACATGAATCGATTGGGCAAGCATGCGTCCATGACGGAACGTCGTGCGGATGAAGCCACACGTGAAGTAGTTGCTTGGTTGAAATGCGAATACATGCAAGATAAATTAGGTCAGGTGTATAAAGGTCGAATTTCAGCGGTCACCGGCTTTGGAATTTTCGTGGAATTGGAGGATGTGTTTGTGGAAGGTTTAGTGCACATCACCTCTTTAAAAAACGATTATTATACCTTTGATAACATCAAACACCGTCTCATTGGAACTCGTGGAGGACAGGAGTATCGTTTAGGCGATGCCATCACCGTCTTAGTGGCCAGAGTGGATCTAGACGAGAGAAAGATCGATTTTGAGCTTGCAGAAGAAGAAAAAAGTCATGAGTGAACACTTCGTCTATGGATTGCATGCCGTGTCGGCTTTATTGGCGAATCCACATCGTTCGATCACCAAGCTTTTTGTCAATCAAGACCGAATGGATAGGCGGCTTGATGAAATCATGGAAAGATCATTGACTAGGCAAATACCCATGGAAAAATTAAGCATCCAAAATATGAATAAACGCTTTCCAGATTGCTCTCATCAAGGCGTAGTTGCTCAAGCATTGCCCTTGCCAGCCTACAATGAATCCCATTTGTTATCCTTATTGGATTCCAGCAAAAAGCCTGGGTTGATCCTAATTTTAGATGGCATCACCGATCCGCATAATTTAGGAGCTTGTTTGCGGTCTGCTGATGCTGCAGGAGTGGATTTTGTAGTCATACCTAAAGACAAAAGCGCCAACATAACTCCGGTGGTGAGTAAGGTGGCCAGTGGGGCTGCGGAATCCATGCCTTTGGTTCGGGTGACCAATTTGGTGCGAGCCATGGAGGTGTTGAAACAGGAGGGGGTTTGGATCTATGGAGCCGCCGGTGAGGCCAACCTGTCACTGTATTCTTTGGACTGCTCAAGGACCATCGCTTTAGCCATGGGGGCTGAAGGGGAGGGATTGCGTCGTTTAACGCGCGAGCATTGCGATGGTTTATTTGCACTATCTATGTTGGGAACCGTGGACAGCTTGAATGTGTCGGTTGCCACAGGAATTTCTTTATATGAAGTGGTACGACAAAGGTCATAAAACATGAGCGAGTTAAAAATAAAGGCCGCCAAGGCTGCATTGAATTACATAGAAGACGACATGATAGTCGGAGTGGGTTCGGGTTCAACGGTGAATTATTTCATTCAAGAGTTGGCCTCCATCAAACACAAGATCGATGCTTGCGTGGCCAGTTCCAAAGCCACGGAACAGTTGCTTCGTGCTCAACACATTCCGGTCATTGATTTAAATTCAGTTTCTGAGCTTCCCATTTATGTGGATGGAGCGGATGAATTGACCCTAAGGGGCGACATGATAAAAGGCGGCGGCGGTGCTCACACTCGAGAAAAAATCATAGCCAATGTGGCCAAACGTTTCATTTGCATAGTCGATGAATCCAAACTGGTGAACCACTTAGGTGAATTCCCCATTGCAGTAGAAGTACTTCCCATAGCCCGGAGTTTCGTAGCTCGTCAACTGGTGCAATTGGGTGGGGATCCTCAATACCGAGAAGGCTTTGTAAGCGATAATGGCAACATCATTCTTGATGTGTTTCATTTTACCATCAACACGCCCATTGCTTTAGAAAACAGCATCAATCAGATCCCAGGCGTGGTTGAAAACGGTTTGTTTGCCAATCGATTGGCGGATTTGATGTTGGTCGCGTCTAAGGATGATTTAAAAACTTTTAAAAGATGCAATTAGGAGGCTATTGGAATTCTCAAATGGACGAACACACAGTTTTTGTAAATAGAATTCTCAACTTGAAAAAAATTAAGATGATTGGATTGGACATGGATCACACCTTGATTCGTTACCATTCCGATAATTTTGAAAGTTTGGTCTATAGGCTCATCCAAGACAAATTGGTGGAGGTGAAACAATACCCGGCCGTCATCAAACAATTGAAATTCAATTTCAAGGATGCCATTCGTGGCTTGGTGATTGATCTTAAAAATGGCAATATTTTAAAAGTAAGTCGCTATGGGGCCATCCGCCGAAGTTATCACGGTACCAGACACATCCATTATCCTGAGCAACAAGACATCTACAGAAGCACTTACGTGGACTTAAGTGATCCCAATTACATGGTGGTTGATACTTCTTTTTCCATTGCGTTTTGCGTACTTTATAGTCAACTGGTTGATTTAAGCGATCAATTAGTGGATGAGTTTCCCAATTATGCGGTGATTGCACAAGACGTCCAATTTTGTGTGGATAAAGTGCATTCGGATGGGAGTTTAAAAGGCATCATTGCTCAAGATTTAAAAAAATACGTGATTCAAGATAAATCCCTGGTGGAAGGCTTAAAACATTTCATTCATTATGGTAAGAAAATCTTTATTTTAACCAATTCAGATTATGCTTACACCAAAGTGTTGTTAGATTATGCCATCACGCCGTATTTATCCAAAAATGAGGTTTGGCAAGATCTGTTTGAATTTGTGATCACCCTGGCCAACAAGCCGCGGTTTTTTTATGATAATTTGCGGTTTTTAAAGGTCAATCCAAACGATGGCAGTATGACCAATCTAGAAGGCAGCATGGTTCCTGGCATTTATCAAGGTGGGAATGCCAAGCAATTCACAGAAGATTTGAATGTCCAAGGGTATGAGATTTTATACATAGGCGATCACATTTATGGGGATATTTTACGATTAAAAAAAGATTGCAACTGGCGTACTGCTTTGGTGGTCGAAGAGCTGGGCGAGGAAATCGCCGCACAAAAACGAGCCTTGCCTATAGAAAAACAAATTGCAAAAACCATGGGGATTAAAAAGTCATTGGAGTATCAATACGTGAGGCTTTGCACTCAAAGCATCGATGAAAACTCCAAAAAGTACGCAGAAGAAATCCATGACTTACAAAATGAAATTTCAAGCTTGGATTTGAGCATTGCCAAGTTAATTCAAGAACAAGAATCCTATTACAATCCAAAATGGGAACGGGTATTTCGAGCCGGGGCTGAAGAAAGCTATTTTGCTTATCAAGTGGATAGGTTTGCTTGCATTTACATGCAAAAATTATCGGATTTATTTGAGCATTCTCCAATGACCTACTTTCGTGCTAATAGAAGGTTGCTGGCGCATGATCTGGATTTGTAAGGACCCTACCCAAAATGAGGCATCCTCACTTGAAAACAACGATGAATTTTATTAGATCGTTTAAAATCCAAGTCTATGGTTTGGGCACTGATGTCTTCAATGGCATACTTTTCTTTCAGATGAGGATCCAATTTGAAGGAACGCAGATTGGTAGAAAAATACAGCACCCCATCGGGATTAAGTAAGCGCATGGCGGCACTGATCAAAGAACGATGATCCCTTTGAATGTCTATCGTATCGCTCATGCGTTTTGAGTTGGAAAAACTGGGTGGATCTAAAAATATCACGTCGAATCGGTCTCGAGTTCGCTTCATCCACTCTCGGCAATCAAAGGCTACGAATTGATGTTTGGATAAATTCAGATGATTTAGGGTGAAATTGTCTTCGGCCCACTGCAGATAAGTATTGGAAAGATCCACATTGGTGGTCAGCGCGCCTGCTAAGGCTGCGTGCACGCTGGCACTGGCGGTGTAGCAAAAACAATTTAAAAATCGAGTGCCGGGTTTGAGCTCTTCAAACCGCAAGCGCAATAGCCTGTGATCTAAAAACAATCCAGTGTCCAAATAATCGTATAAATTGACCAGGAGTTTGGCCTTCCCCTCCACAACGGTCATCCTATGCTGAGATTGATTGAGTTTTTGATACTGATTTTTTCCTTTTTGTGGGCTACGTTCTTTTATAACCAGTTTATCGGCTGTTATGCCCAAGACCTTGGGGACCACTTGCATCACCTCCAAACTGCGTTTTTCAGTGAGGTGTTTGGGGATGCTGGCAGGGGCTTTGTATTCTTGCAACACGACGTAATCGTTGTAAACATCTATGGCATAGGCGTATTCTGGCAAGTCGGCATCGTAGATACGGTAACAACTGATTTTGTTGTTTTTTGCCCATTTTTTTAGATGTTTGAGGTTTTTTTCCAGTCGATTAAACAACATTTGAGCATTGGCAGAGAGCGTTTGCGATTGATTTTCTTTGTATTCATTGCCGCTGTGGATGTCGAAACAATACAATTTGCATTCGATGGCGCCATTGTAAATCGTGTATTGTTTGCCGGCTCGCAAACCTAAGGCTTTGGCCAGTTGCGGATTGGAGGTTAAAACGGCTGCCTGCCAACCTTGGTAGTGATCGTGCAGTCTTTTTCCCAATAGTTGATACACCGGAATCAGTTGGTTGACGTCGCCAAGTCGTTCTCCATAGGGCGGATTACAAATCAGCAACCCTGTGGGAAAAGCAGCCTTTGCATCTGCAATGGATTGAGTTTTAAACTCAATCAAGGGTAAGACTCCGGCTTTCTCGGCATTGACCAGGGCCATTCCTATGGCTGTCTCGTTTTCATCCGTACCCATTAATTTAAGGGATAAAGGTTTGACTTGCTTTAAAGCCTCTGCACGCATTTTGTCCCATAAAGCGCTTTGATGTTGTGCCCAATGGCACAAGGCTTGATCTTGACGCAATAGGCCAGGGGCAACATGAGCTGCCATCATGGCGGCTTCAATCACCAAGGTGCCGGATCCACAAAAGGGATCATGAAGACCATAGCCTTTTGCGGCCAGTTCCGGCCATTTGGCTCGAATCAACAAGGCTGCTGCCACGTTTTCTTTCAAGGGTGCTAGACCGGCTTGCGATCGATATCCTCTTTGATGCAGGCTGTAACCCGTTAAATCGAGGCTGATGGTGAGGATGTCGTTTTTTAAATAGGCATGAATTAGAATTTGTGGATTGTCTTTGTCCACGGATGGGCGGCTGCCGTTTAATTGACGAAAATGATCCACGATTCCATCTTTCACGACCTGGGCTCCAAACATGGTATTGCGTATGTGTTCGGAAGCACCATGAAACTCAACGGCTATGGATTTGTCCTGGGTAAAAACCGTTTGCCAATGAAAGTGTTTGCATAATTGGAGCATGGTTTGTTCATTGAAAGCGGCACCAGAAAAGAGTATCAATTGAACTCGATTGGCAATTCTAGACCACAAGCAAAGCTGATAGGTTACAGTCAAACTGGCCTCACCGTAAACGCCTTGAGGGCTGACACGAGTGATTTCCAGCCCTAAGCCTTTGAGTTCTTCCTCAAGCAGGTATTCAAGCCCTTTGGGACAACTCACAAATAAGGAATATTTCATTTTATACAGAGCCTTAAATAACGAAAGAGCACTTTGGCGGCTCCAGTATTGGTTTGTTTCAATTGATTCTTGAACCGCTTTTTTTATCATTTGTTGCAATTGCTGAATATCATCCGGCTGATAGACATCGATGAATTCCGTTAAGGCCGGCTTTCCACCTTGGATCAATTTTTCCCGCCATAGTTCCACCTCGTGAAAGTTGGCCGTGATGGAGCTGCTTTCATCCAGGATGTTTTGATAAGCCGTTTGGATGGCTTCAAAATCCGCAGCTCGCATCAGTTTACCCACCAATTGGGCTTGTCGTCTTTTAGCACCATGACTGGTAATGGTTTTAGCATCCACAATGGCCTTCATTAAATTGTCCGGCAAAGACAGAGTATTTAGCTTTTCCATTTTTAAGTTTACCAATTCCATTCCAAGTTTCTGTAAGGCATCGGCCTGTATTTTTTTTTGTGATTTACTGACGGGTTCATCCATAGATTGTACTTTATTTAAAAACGAAAGGTCTTAAGTATACTATTAATTGAATAATGGACAAGTATGGGTGTAAACTGAGCCCTCATTTTATAAGGTATTGATTTTTTATGTTCAAATATGTTACACTATAAGTTCCTTTAAAAGCAGTATTTCTTTTTTACTGCATATTAACCAATGAGGTGATTATGAAATCCATTTTTAAAGTTGTATTGGCTAGTTCTTTGTTGTTTGTCGCTTCGGTCAGCCAGGCAGATGCAACCTTCCAGGACACTTCTGGACACAGCGTACAATTTTCTAAATTGAAGGGAAAATGGGTAATCCTTAATTACTGGGCAAGTTGGTGCGATTCTTGCGTTGCCGAAATTCCAGAATTGAATAAGTTTTATAACAGTCATAAAGGTGAAGTGGTTTTTTATGGTGTGAATCACGATTCCATGTCTAAAGCTCAACAACTGCAAACCATGAATAAATTACACATTCAATATCCAGTTTTACTCAAAAATCCGGCTAAGGAATTAAAACTGGGCTACATCGTAGGTATTCCTGCCACTTTTATTTTCAATCCTGAAGGGAAATTGGTGAAAAAGTTATACGGTGAGCAAACGGCTAAAGGCTTAAACAAAATCATTGCAGCCAAATCCAAGAAGTAATTCATCAGGAAGGTTGGACCTTGGTTCAACCTTCCTCTAATGTATTAATAATACAGTTCATAGGAAATGGAGCAACCACTACCTGCACGTTGATCCCTTTTATAGTCGGATTTTTTTTTGCTTTCTGAAGGTAGTCAATCAAAGGAATATCCATCACATGACCTTCAACCGTCGCCGCTTCCCGAAAATACAATTTGCCTTTGATCCAAATCGCAAAACCCAAATGCGATACGTCTAAAAATGTTCCTATTTGTTGTCGCAAATCCCAGTTGGGCCTGATGATTTCAACGACAGCGCCTTGTGGTATTTGAGAAAACAAATGACGATTGGGTTTGCCATGGACGAATAATTTTGTGAAAGGCAAATAGGGGATCTTGGCTTGGGTTGAACCCAACCGACTTCCTAGGGTTTTAAGCTCTAATAGACGCTTTTCTTGTTCCAATTCATTTACATGGTTTAAACGAATGGTGGAGGCTGTTTTATGAGCATACCATGCGGATTTATCTATTGGTGTATTGGAAACAATAGCTGCTGGCTTGTTGTTTTCATCGGTGATGTTGAGGGTGATGTCTTTAAGCAAGCCTCGTCGTTGGTTGTTTTGATTCCAATCGATGGAGGTGAAATGATTGCGATGGATGTAACTTGGCATGCCATTTTCATAACGGGTGAGTAAAATGCAGTGCTGAAAAGACTTCAAGGAATCGGCCAATACCAAGGCAAGCACCGTATTGACATAGGTATCGCAATCAAAGGCGTCCACACGGTATCGAGGAAATTGATCAAATCGTGCGGTAGCCCCCTCACCTAAAGAACCAAGCAAATACTGAATCCCTAGAAATTGTGCACTGAACCAATTGATTCGTTGTGCCATGGAAGTATTCGGCAGCGCCCGAACTCTATGGTATAGTTCCTGAATGGTCTTATCCGCTTGTTGCTCAATTGCCTTGGAATCCATGGCGTGATTTAAAAAGCCAGTAAGAAGCCCGGCAATCAAGCAGGCATATTTGAAGAGAGTCATTGTGTATTTCAGCAATTTAAAAAGGAATTATATGCTAACTCAGTTTTTTAAGTGGAGGCAAGGATGCTGAATTTCATTTGGATGGGCATGGTCCTTCTTTCGGTCATTGTAGGCCTCATCGAAGGTAAAATCGATTTGGTTGTGCGTGCCGTGACCGATTCGGCCAAATTGGGATTTGAAGTGTCTTTGGGTTTAACCGGTATTATGTCTTTATGGCTTGGGATCATGTCCATTGCCACTGAGTCTGGACTGATTACTCTATTGGGTCACTTCCTTAAACCCATTTTAAGACGATTATTTCCTGAAGTGCCGGTGGATCATCCAGCAATGGGGGCTATGGTCATGAACATTGCGGCGAACATGTTGGGCACGGGAAATGCAGCCACCCCTTTTGGATTAAGGGCGATGAAAGAGCTGCAAAGTTTGAATGAGCAAGTCACCGTTGCTTCCAATGCCATGTGTACTTTTTTGGCGATCAATACTTCCAGTGTGCAATTGATTCCCGCCACAGCCATCGCCTTTCTTGCAGCCAATGGCAGCACTAATCCAAGTTCGGTGATACTCACCTCCTTGATTGCTACCATTGTTTCCACAGCAGTTGCCATTTTTTCTGTAAAACAATTGGCAAAATTGCCCCGATTTCGAATTCAAAAAATAGAGCCAGATTATGAGCGGATTAGCTAATCAATTTTCCAATTGGATGTTTTTAATGTTCATCGTAGGCATACCCCTGTATGCTTGTTTTAAAAAAGTGAATGTCTTTGATGCCTTTGTGGTGGGAGCTAAAGATGGTTTTAACACCAGCGTGAGCATTATTCCTTACTTAATTGCCATGATGGTTGCCATAGGCATGCTGCGTGCATCCGGTTTTTTTGATCTCATGAACCAACTCTTAGCACCCCTTTTAAGCCGAATTGGCATGCCTCCTGAAGTATTGCCTCTGGCTTTGATAAGACCCTTTTCTGGCAGCGCCTCCAACGGAATTATGGCTGAACTCATCCATCAATACGGTGGTGATTCTTTAATCGCAAAAACTGCTGCAACCATGATGGGAAGCACAGAGACGACTTTTTATGTGATTGCGGTTTATTTTGGTTCAATTGGGATTCAAAAAAGCAGGCATGCCATTCCTGCGGGATTGTTGGCCGATCTGGCGGGCATCATCGCTTCGGTCCTTGTGTGTCGTTATTTTTTTGGCTAAAAGCCAACTTACCCAATGTCAATGTTTTTTCTTCCTGAAGTGGCGAGGCTGGCTTCTTCAAATAATTTTAAGCGAGCGAGCATCGTATTGGCCTGGATTTTAAAGGCAGCCAATTCTCGGGAGGGAATGGAAGCAGCAGTGGGTAAAGCCACCGTGGTTGGATTTCTAGGAACATCATGGACATGAAGCTCAAAGTGACAATGCGGCCCAGATGCAAGACCCGTTTGCCCTACATAGCCTATCACTTGATTGCGTTTCACACGAGAGCCTTTTGAAAATCCCTTTTGAAAGCGCAGCATATGCGCATAAATGGTACTGTAGGTTTTATCGTGTTTAATTTTTATCATGTTGCCATAACCGTTGTGCCTACCAATTTCCATGATCACGCCATCACCAATGGCACGAATGGGTGTTCCAATAGAGGCTGCTAAATCAATGCCCTTGTGAGCCCTTCGGTAATGTAAGATGGGATGCTCACGAGATAAACTGAAGGTGGAACTGATGTGACTGAAACGAATGGGGTAACGAGTAAATGCTTTTTTAAAACTATTGCCTTTGGGTGTGAAATATTCATGATCGCCCTGGGCATTCGTATGCCTAATTGCTTTAAAGGTTTTACCATCATTGGTATAAGTTACAGCCAGTATGTCTCCTGTTTCCACTAATTTGTCATCGACGTAAAAGGCTTCATACATTATGGAAAACTGATCTCCAGTTTTAATGGAACGAGTAAAATCAATTTTTTTACTGAATATAGTGGTCATTTGACGAATCAATTTATTGGGCACATTCATTCGTTGAGCTGTTTGCGCTAAAGATCCTTTTAGGGTTGCGGTTATGTAGTTGTTTTGACTATTCATTTTTTTATAGTCAATCTGGGTTTTATAATGGTTTCCATCTCGATATATGGTTAGAGTTTGCATGGTATTCACGGGGATTATTAATTTATCGAGTTGGTTCTTATTGATTAAAAATTGCAAGGATTGATTGGGCTTAATAGCAGCAAGCACCTTAGCATGAGGATTGTTATTCAAAATGGCTTGTAAATTTTTGGCACTCAAACCCAGTCGGTTAAAAATTGAAGCCATGGAATCGCCTGAACGTGGTTTAACGATTTGCCATTGATTGTCTTTGGGTTTTACTTCTTTTACCTCTTCTTTAATGGAATGGACTTCTTGCAATTGAGGTAAGGCAATGTCTTGTTTGGTGTAGTCCTTTTTTCTCATGATGTGAAAAATTTTTCACTAAAACATAAGGGAGAGAAAAAGCGATGATTAAGGCGGTAGCCATTAATAGTTTTGATGGTTTGTCAGATTGTTTCGGGATTAATCGTTTATCCATTATTTGCCTTACTGCTGCATCTGAAAGGATGCCTTTTTATTTTTAATTAGTACACTGCAGCTGATTAAAGGTCAGCGTATTGGGTCGTAAATTTATCTATCCGACCATTTTTAGGTTATTTTTTTCTAACCTTTGTTACAAGATAACTTAAATTTTATGTTTGGTATAGCAGGAATTTGCTAACCGGGCTAAGATACTCGCTGTTCAACTTAGGTCAATCATTAATATAGGTTTCGATTTATGATAGTTGAAGATTCAGTTGCTCGGAATTAATTCGTGGCTGTGAAGAAGTCCTGCCCTTAGTCGAATTAGAAAAAAAGCTGCAAAAAGGCATTCCTTTAAAAATGAAGCTGGCTGATTTCAAAACTTTGCGATCTGCATTTAGGACATACCGTACTATTAAATAAATTAAGACAATTTCAACTGCTTGGCCACGAAGTTATTTTTTTAATTGGTGATTTCACTGCCATGATCGGTGATCCCACTGGGAAAAACGTCACCCGCATGCCCTTAAGTGAAGCCTCAGTCCTAGAAAATGCTAACACATATCAACACCAGGTTTTTAAAATATTAGATCCAGAAAAGACCACTTTGGTTTTTAATTCTCAATGGCTTAATCCTTTCAGTGCGGTGGATCTCATTCTATTAGCAGCTACGCATACGGTTGCTCGCATGTTGGAGCGCGATGATTTTAATAAAAGGTATGCCACCGGGCAACCCATTGCCATCCATGAATTCCTTTACCCTTTGCTACAAGGTTATGATTCAGTATTTCTCAAAGCGGATGTGGAGCTGGGAGGCACTGATCAAAAATTCAATTTATTAATGGGTAGAGAATTGCAAAAACATTATGGTTTCGAACCCCAAGTGGTCATGATGACTCCCTTGATCGAGGGTTTGGATGGCGTGAAAAAAAATGTCCAAATCCTTGGGTAATTACATCAGCATCCAAGAATCCCCTGAAAACATGTTTGGAAAACTGATGTCGGTGTCGGATGACTTGATGTGGCGGTACCTCAACGTTTTAAGTTTCAAAAGCGGCGAGGAAATACAAAAGATGAAAGCCGCAGTCGAGCAAGGATTAAACCCCAGAGACATCAAAATTGATTTTGCCAAAGAAATTGTCGTGCGTTTTCACGACAGCGCCCAGGCAGAAAATGCACACCGAGATTTCATCGAGCGGTTTCAAAAAAGACTCATTCCAGAGGATTTAGAAGAACTTTCCATTCAATGCACACAAACCATTCCTTTGGCCCAATTATTAAAACAAATTCAGTTGACTCCAAGCACCTCAGATGCCATGCGTATGATCAAACAAGGTGCGGTGAAAATCGACGGAGACAAAGCCTCTGATCCGGCCTTGTTACTGCCCTTAGGTAAAAGCTACATCATTCAAGTTGGAAAACGCAGAATTGCAAAAGTACTGTTACAACAAGAAAAATAAACTTGTTTTGCAATTACACCCAAATTATATAAACTTAAAATCAAATCTCTAGGAGTAACGCATTTAAAAGGATTAAAAATGAACACTATTGTAAAACATGGCATTGCTGGCATAACAACAGTATTCATGAATAATGCCTTTTCTGGTGCAACATACTATCAATACTCCCATTGTCCGGGAGGGGTTAATTACGAATGTTGCGAAACCACTGATAGCTCTAAAAACGAAAAGTACACTTAGGAATAAGGGAACTTGCGATAGTGCCCGAATAACATTCAAATGCGATGTTTTAACATGGTCAATTGCATCTTTTCAAATGATCCCTCTCCGACTCCTAATGCAACGGATGCTTCAACTCCTAAAACTCAATAGGCTCAACTCGCAATAATACAAAAAAATGATTCAACGTTTGATTAAAACATAACCATTATGGTAAAATAAAAGCATGATTATTCTTAAAATCAATAACCATGCTTAAATGCATTACCGCTTTGTTCAATCATGACTTGAACTAAAGCACAATTCCAATGACAACCATTTGACCTTGGACAATCTAAATCCTTGATGTGATTTAATTAAAAAATTA
>CAWAUF010000035.1:0-40766 GCA_963785145.1 uncultured Gammaproteobacteria bacterium
GTACAGGATTATTTTCTAAGGGGAAAGGCTTGCAGCAGTCTCCTGATACTTTTGAATTAATTTCCCAAGTTTTCCTTCACGAGCCGCTGCATCCAGAGGTTCTTTTTTGTTAGCTAAAAATTTAGTAACAGCATCTAATTTTTGCTGGGCTGTAAAATTACCAAATATTCCAAACATCCCTAAATATTTTTTCCCGCTAGTGACACGCTCTGCATATATTTGTTTAAAACTCATTAATTCAGTTTTCAAACACCTGAGTGCATCAGCGTTTGGATGTGGTGGTAGATCGGTTTCTTGTTCTTGTATTGTCTCTGTTAAAATACGCTTCACAGCCCCCCACGTGGTTATCCCGTTTTCAGTACAACATCTTTCAGCTGTAGCAAATCCTATGCTAAATATTCTCTTAATATCAGAGGTATTTATGTGTGTAGAGGTATCCCGCAAACGCTGTGCTATACGAACAAACCAAACCAATGCATTGAGATTTTCCTGCCTACCTAGTGTAAAAGTTCCCACATAATTTCCATCTGTTTTGTGGCTAACGTTTTTAACGTCAATGCCAACGATACCGCTATTAAAGATATTTCCAATTAGGGAAACGAACGTGTGGTCGGTATGAACCGGAAGGTTCAGGTTGTATTTTATCTTATCGCTTACCCAGAGGAGGGCCTTTTCAGTAGAATCAGCATCAAAACCCATAATGACAAGCCTTTTGGTTTTTTGATTATAAAAATATAAACAATCCCTTAAATAATTTTGTCGACCAGAAGTATCATCAATATCCAGGTCTTTTAAAAAGGGTGCTGCGGATTGAAAACCCTGCAGGATGGGGCGGTAACTGTGAGTGGCATCCTTTTCTTCTAAATATCTCGGATTAATCAAATCCGCCGCACGTTTAAGGTTGCAACATACTGGATTTGGGTAGCGTAAATCAAGAGGCATTTTTTAAATCTCTAATGGTTAAATTAAAATCAGTATGCTCGTATAATACCATGCCTTAAATCTATAAACAATCAGTCTACATACATACTGTCTAATTGGATTGCATGACAATAGTATTGATACTCAGATGAAATTCAGCTAAATTGGTTGAGAACTTAAAAACGGTAAAGGTGTAACATGCGTAGTAAACATATATTTGGGTTATTTAATAGAGTAGTAAAGCATAATAAATGAATCTCATCAATTAGCCACCCACAAAATGTCCAACCGAAAGACAGCAATTCTGAAACCACGGCACCTGAAACAGAAAGATTACACAGCAAAGTAGATTTTACTCATTTAGCTGTGTGTGAACCATGGAATTCGGGACATGTTCCAAAGTTTGCTTCAGGTCCACCTAAAGAAGATCTAAATATCTATAAAAAACAAAGTGATAATCCTGCCACTGCAAACATCAAATGGGAATTTGATCCATATACATCACTATATTTCTTCAGAAAACCAATTACAGATGATGAAAGCTATAAAGCGAACCAAGAACCAGTCAAGCAAACAGATTCTATGGTTGTGTTTTCATTAACCAAAAAATAGAATTATTTTTCATGAGGTTGAATCTTGTTGGTTAATTAATAAACTGGCAAATTTGCATTTGCCCTAGGGCACAGTAGAGATACCAGACGCCGGTCGATAAACCACCTCCTTTTGCAAGCACAAAAGATTAATTAGCAGAAGCTTGGATTTGCGTATTGTAAGCTTAAAGTGAAACATTTTAATCTTAAACATACTGGATAAATAACAATAAATAGAATGCTGTTAGAATTACCACTGACGAAAACAATGCAAACCTACTATACTTCTTTGTTTTTTGAAGCTTGTTTTGAACTTCGGCCAGTGAATCTGAAATTATTTTTTTTATGGCCAAAACCATGTCACCTATCGATTCCTGCAGTAATCTAGCCATAGCCTCTTTACTACCTAGCAATGCTGCGTTGAGAATTTTTTCAGCTTTTTCTTGGGCATCATTTTTCCATTGAGAAGAAAAATGCTCCATTTCCTCTTTAAGCTTCACCAAAAGCTCTTCATGAGCCTTTCTGTTTTCTTCAAGAAGTTTATCATTCATGGTGTGGAGGATAAGGATGGGGTCATCTTTACCTAAAACCACCCCATGTTTAATGGCAATGTCTTGAATGATTACATTAAGTTTGTCTGTCATTGGAGTACCCTTGCATTATCTATCCGGCCAAAAATCTGATCACGGACAATTTTTAACCGTTGGCGGGTCATAATGCTTTTATCTGACATCTTAAGCGCCTCATTAAATGTTAATTTTTGTTGCAGCATCTCAGTAAGATCACGCCCATAGGTTTCTTTTTTTAAGTCAGGGATTTGAATTAGGGCAGATATTCGCTCTTTGTTATCTAAATAAACTTTCATTTGCTCGAATGACTTGCTCTCATGCTCTATTGCCCCCCAATAAGGATTGAGCCAGACTACAAATTGTGCTTCATTTGAAAACTGGTTAATCAGCTGTGCAAACCCATTCATGGTGTCATATAGAGCTTGTCCACCTGTGATGATGGTATGAATCACAACTTCATGTCCTAATTCTTGTAGTAGGGTAGTTACCTGATTGCTGATGAGGTAATGAGACAATGGCACGAAGGAACTGGCGCCATTGTCAATGACAACATCTTCTTTACTGGGAGCGATTCTTTCAATGAGCCCATCGAAAAACCGGGGATTGATTTCATCGCCAACCATAACTTGAATGTGTTCAACATTTAATCCTTTGAAGCCATAAAAAGTTTCATTAATGGGGTCGGTATCGATGCAAAGAGGTGATTGGCCTTTATGATATTTGTATTGGGCAATGGTTGCTGAAATAAAAGATTTACCAACACCACCTTTGCCCTGCAAAGTGATATGAATTTTTGACATTATATGAGCTCCTCCAGGTTAGGTTTTGGGTTAAAAGTAAACCCACGAATTTCTTTTTGGTTCTTATTCTTTTCCATTTCCCTGGGGTGATTCTGCGTATCTGGCTTAGATTTCGCTGCAATAAATTTTAAGACGTACATGCAAAATGTTTTATATGAAAATGATATTTTCCCTTCCATCGATAAAGTTTCCCAGATTGCTTTCATGGACCAACCATCCGATAGTGCTGATGCAATATCTTGTTTTAGTGCAAGGAAGGCAACTTTATTTCTGGATTTATCAGATTTACTACGCTGATTATTTGCAATTCGTTCGCTGAGGGTGCTTCCCATTCAATAACCATCATTTTATTTTGATTAATCAATTGAATACTACTTGAAATTTCACGGCCAATCAACATTAGATGTAATTTTACTTCCTTTTATCGTAATTTATATTCCTCTGAATATTCTAGTAAAGTAATATATCGTTATTTTAGGTAATTATTAGTTATTTTAATAACAATAACCAAAAATAACCTTGAAAGGTCACAAAAATAACTGATAGTATCCGAATGAATGAAGTCAAAACGCAGGGCAAGATAGGTGAAGTTAGCTAACCAGCAAGCTGGCTATCAACTTCACAAACCTTATTCGCACCTTCGGTGCTCAACGAAAGTCTGGCGTGAATAAAAGTGCGGTTTACCAATTTACATTCTCGAACCGTACTTTAAAAAATCGCTTTTATACATATCCTATAAATCACTTATATTTGACGCAGTTGATTTCTTTATTTACCATCCGCACATCTAAAAATTTTTGATAAGAAAATAAAAATGCCGCAAATTGCAGAAACAAAAAATGAGTCTGATGATTTTTCTTCAGGTCTACAACCTTATACACCTTATTCTGAATGGCTTATGGCATTAATGAAAAAGGAATTGGAGAACAAATCGGAAAATTTTGAAAAATTGAAACCACTGGTAGGGGACCACATCCTTTTCTCCAACCAAAGTATTTGTGTTAAAGAAATATATTTTCTCTTAACAAATTTCCCAGTGGAAGCACTTCATTTTATGAATAGTACGATTGATTTCGATGATAATGGAGCAGCTCTTGTTGAGGCTCTTTCACAGTCTACTAGTCTGACCTCCTTTAACTTAGCGGGTAGTGGATACACTGCAAGTGCTGTTACGGAAGTAATTGCCATTGTATTGCAACAAAATTGCAGTTTGTGCTCAGTGTACTTACAGGGTTGCTCTATTAATAGTGATGCATTGAAATCTCTCGCTGATGCCTTAAAAAACAACACCCATTTGAAGTCTCTTAGCTTGATAAAGTGTAATGTAACACCAGAGGTTGAAAATTTACTTGTTCAATTAGAAGACCACAATTACACCCTGACTTCTCTGACAGTGTTAAACGCTGATACTGAACACCCACTCACACCAGGTAGGTTAGATAATTTCCAAACTAGAAATAAAGAGATACAAGCCTTGGCCTACGCATATTATATGGTTTTTTGTAGCACATTAACGCGTACACCGCTTGTCTCAGTGCTAGTTGGCCTAGTCAAGGATTATCTGCATTATCTAGGGCCAGAGGATTTTATGGAAATGGCTATCGCTGACAAGAAAAAACCAGCAACAAATAACTCACAAAGCCATACCTTTTCTACCAGCGTATCTACCCCCATAGCAACGGCAACTCCTATAGAAGCAGTGATGGAATATAAATCATCGGCCTCAGTCATCGTTTCGGCAATTGCTGGAACCGTTCGGGCTGAGGAGGCGTTTACGCCTTCTCAAAGCCTTATAGCAGGACAATCAATTGCCGAAACGATGACTAAGGTCAAATCACCTATAGCGCCTGCACCCACTCCAAGGACAACTAATGACTCACCAAATAACTACAATTTCTTGTTAAACGTATGCAAGGGCTGTTTAGCTTTAAGCATTGGTTGTTTCGTCACCGCTATAGCGCTTGCGATTTTTATGACTCCCACAGCTGCTATAGCTGTTTTATGCGCAATAGGTCTGGTCTCTGGTGCTGCTTCCTTTGGATTTTTTAAGATGTCTAGATGTTATCAGCCTACAGAACTTACCGTTGGAATGGCTCCAGCGATTTCATAGATGAAACGAGGCTGTCTTGATTCATATTCCCAATAGTCTTGCTTTTTAAGGTCAAAACTGAAAAAATAAATCAATACCCAAAGGATTGCATAACCACTTGGAATAAAGAGGTCAGCATCCTTATGGATAAGATTAAAACACCCACCAGAAAAAACAGTCGCCACCTTCGAGTTCCTGTTCTGCCTAATGAAGAAATTCAAATAAAATCCTATGCGGCTACTGCGGGTCTTTCCATTGCAGAATATTTAAGACGCGTTGGCCTTGGGGTACAGCTCCAAAGCACCATCGATAAAGATTACATTCTTCAGTTATCCAAAATTAATGCCGATCTGGGAAGGCTGGGTGGATTGTTAAAACTATGGCTTACCCAAGATAAGCGGGTTGCACACTTTGATCTCGCAACAATAAAGACATTGTTGTCTGGGATTAAAACAACACAAGGTGCCATGCTAGAAGTGGTGAAAAAGCTATGATTATTCGCCACATTCCTATGAAATCAGCAAGGCTTAGCAGTTTTTCAGGTCTTGTTAAATATATTATGGATGGACAAAACAAGCAGGAGCGCGTGGGTAAAATCAGCATAACAAATTGCAACAGTGTAGACCCTTCTTGGGCAGTTCATGAAGTTTTGGCAATTCAGGCTAAAAACCAAAGAGCTAAAGGCGATAAAACCTACCATATGCTGATATCCTTTGCCCCTGGGGAAAACCCTTCAGAAGAGGCATTGAAAGCGATAGAAGAGAGGGTGGTATCCTCTATTGGATTTAAAGAACATCAACGAATCAGTGCAGTACATCATGATACGGATAATCTTCATATTCATGTTGCCATCAATAAAATTCATCCCAAGACCTTTAACATGCTTGAGCCATACAGAGCCTATAAGACTTTTGCTGAGGTTGCAACGACACTGGAAATTGAATTTGGACTTCAAATAACCAATCACCAAACCCGAAAACAACACTCTGAAAATCTAGCCGATGATATGGAACAACATTCAGGCATTGAAAGCTTGATTAACTGGATGAAGCGACATTGTAAGGATCATATCGATTCTGCCAAAAGTTGGAAGGAGGTTCATAAAATACTCGCCCAGCATGGACTGAGGGTGCGTGTTAGAGCCAATGGATTAGTCTTTTGCAACGACAAAGGTCTTATGGTTAAGGCAAGCTCAGTTTCTCGTAGTTTTTCTAAAAAGAATTTAGAATCCAAGCTGGGTGGTTTTATCCCCCCCGCGCCAAACGATGAAATTTCCACTCAAAATATTTATCGTTATGAACCTTTGAACAAGAAAGTGCTAGGCTCTGAACTCTATGCGCGGTTTTGCTATGAGAGGCAGCATAACAAAACAACTCGTTCAGAAAAAATCAATTTATTGAAAACCGCAAAATCCAGGCTAATTGAAAAGGCTAAAAAACATGCTCGAATCAAAAGAACTGCTGTGAAGTTGATGAGAATGCCAAGAATCCAAAAAAAAATTCTTTACCAACAAATCAACAAGAGCTTGGTTAGTGAGATCGCTCAAATACGGAAAAATCATTCAAAAGAATATCAGGGTTTGATGGATGTGCATCAAAACAAAACCTGGGCTGATTGGTTACGACAAAAAGCAGAAACTGGGAGTAAAGATGCACTAACTGCTATGCGTTTTAGAAATCGAAAAAATAAGAGCAATTATTCCATATCAGGAGCTGCTTCTGATTCTTTCCTGGCTGGTGAAATTGATTCCATAACCAAGGAAGGAACCGAGATTTACAAATTTGATAAAACAGTCATCAGAAACGATGGCAATGAGATCAAAATTTCTAAAGGTGGCTCCATTGCTAGCCTAAAGAAAGCCCTTGAAATGGCACAGCTGAGCTATGGCAATTGTATTCGTGTGAACGGGTCCATACTTTTTAAAAAAATCATTCTTCAAATTGTTAGTCATAATAACATGCCAATAACCTTTGCTGACTCTGATATGGAAGAGCAGCGCAAAAAATTAACACTGAACCAAGAGAGACACCATGAACAATCAAGACAACATAGACTTAATGCTAGAAGAAGATCTACAAGAAGCAATGAAATTGTTAGAGCAGGAAAAGACCAAAGAAGAATTTTTACCAGAACAAAGCCCGACGCTTTTAGCATTAGACAAGGCCCGCCGGCCGAAAGTCAAAACGGCTTGCGAGACCTGTCCCAGCTCGATGTGGTTCAGCTCGCCAGAGGAAGTAAAGTGTTATTGCAGGATAATGCACATGATCAGCTGGAGTGCCAAAGATCCCAACTTAATAACCATGTGCGACGGTCAGTTTTTCTCTTAGGCAAAAGAAATAAAACAAATAGAAGGCATTGATATACCTTCCCTAATCCATATCTTGCAAAGTTTAAACTTTGCTTTCATCAATGCCAGGAACAAAGATCTTACAGTTCTTGTAGAGCTTAGAACTAAATTCGTATCATTGTTTCAATGAATCTATGGGCTTGTCGGCTCAAAGAAAATTTGATCCAAGTCCTGGTCTATCTGAATAATTTTACGCTGTTTTAAAGGGCGGGCGCCTGCAGCCAAGTCTTTTATATCTTTTTCAGAAAATGAAAATAAAGGTTGATCAGCTATAGTAGATTGTTTTTTATCTTTAGTGGCTGGCGCAAATAGTGAGGATCTTATTTTTCCACGTACTTTAGGATTGTTATTTTTTTCTATTGGGCTCGGTTTTAATTTGGTTGTTTCTACATTGGAGGTATCATGAACTATTCCTGGTTTGGATCTAGGTTCTCCTATAGATTTTTTTCTAGTTCTCATTTTAAGTTTCATAAAATTTTTGCGACATTGTATGTAAATAGTGTCTCATTTGCAATCATTATCACCCAACGATGGTGAATACCCGTAATATATCGCTTGAAGTTTTCTAAATACTATGAGTAAATATCGAGCATCTTATGAGCGAAGCAGAATGATGCTAGAGCAAATTTATTGGAGACTATCATGTTAGAGTTTAGACAAGCTGCGGCAGCGGGTGATTTATCGACGTTAATAAAACTTTCACGTAGTGGAGGTGATGATTTTAATATTGATGAATCTGGTCCAAAATCTGGAAAAACTGCTGCTCATTTTGCTGCTGAAGGAGGGCATTTTGAAGTAATATATTGGCTATTTGAAAAAGGTGCGAATTTCTATTGCAAAGATAATGCAGGAAAAACAGCTATCGATTATTTACAACAAAAAGAATTTGCTTCTACTAGCTCAAGTCCCATGTTAAAAGGTAAACGGCAGTATTATCTTTGTAATGCCCATTATAAAATCTGGTTTGCTCACGATCCTACACTTTTCATGCCCTACCTTTATCAGGATGATTTTAGACAATATCGAGAAAATAATGCCGATGGATACATGTCACTCGTATATTCTAGGGCCCTATTGAGCGACCAGGCTTTGTCAGAGTTAGTGGCGTTTGCAAAAGAATATCAAATTACACTTATTCCTTTCGAAACCGATCTCAAGGTATATACAGAACAGTTTGGTACAAATGAAGATAAATTATGCTATCAATTGGCGTCATATGAACTTAGCCAATACCCTGATCAGGGAGGTGGTAATTTGGCTGTAGTAGCTGATTTGATTCGATGGAGTTCAGTCTTGCTTCGAATAGGGAGCTATTCCGATACAGATGTTGAGGTCGGCCAGCACAAATGGATTGGTTCAATCCGTTTAGATAAATCCCTGGCATTGAATTTAGGAACTTTGATTTATCCCTCAAATCAGGTTGTGCCTTGGTTAAATGGTGATATTATTGCTGCATCCTCTCTTTTTCCGCGACCCCATCTTGAGGGAATTTTCCGAATTACACTCTCAAAAACCAGTTGCTTCATGATACAACAAGTTCAATTATCTTTATTGGCAAATTGCAGCCAACAAAAAATGAAAAGGAGAATAAGCTCGCAACAATTTGCTACAAGAACTCTCTCAGATGTTTCCCTTTATTTAAAAGATTTTTTTACTTGTTGCGGTTCTGAACGCATTATCACTGATAATTTTACATCTGATGAAATTATTGGCGTCCAAGCAGGGGGTTTAGAATCATTTTCTATAGAGAAAAGAGCGCTCATTCTTGAACGGATGGCAAACTTGATGAGAAAGAAAGTTGAAGCAGAATTCGATACTCCTGAAATGGCTCACCAGCATAGTCAAGTATTTAGAAATGTAAAACGTGATGAGCATGAAAAATTCTTAACGAATTACATGCAAGCGATGCAAATGTCTAATATAAAAGAAGGAATAAAACAGCTTACCGGTAGCTATATCTTTGCCGCATCGATAGTCAAACATATTATATCTGATAGTTTTAAAAAATATTCTATATATTCTGATGACACTATCCAATCTGCGTTTCGTTCAAGGAATACTGTCAAATTTGATACCCCTATTGCAGAAAATGAGAGGACGATTAAAACTAAAAAATGTGCGGATTTAAGCTTTACTGCTTCAGGGATGGCAGATGTATTAGAAAGGTCTCAAGCTTTGCAAGCAGAACATCAATGCGAATTTAAGCTTGAGATGATGTAGAAGATAAAATCTTAGTGCATCAAGCTTGTTCTTACAAGGCTGCGCCAACAGTTCATTTTTTGTTGGCTTTTTTATTTGTAAGTTAACCAACGATTGTCATTGGGGTTCCCAAGGCTTTAACCAAGGTGTGGTTCCAGTTTTTAAGCTTTCAATAATTTGATTGGCAACAGTTTGATGGTGAGGTATTTTAGTCATAAAAGGCCTCCATTGCATCTTCTTCACTCAGTGCGTTTCCAGAAAATACGCCCATCATTTCTGCCTCAATGGGGTTGACCTCGACAATAAAGCCTTGAATTGTTAAATCCTTGAACTTTTCTGTAATCACTTCCATTCATTCATTATTTTCAATCATGCTGATTCTCCAATTTATTATTTGTCCATATGGGTATCATGGTCCCTTTAATTTGCCCTAGACTAATAGGACCATAGTAACGTCCATCAAAAGACCACTCGCTTTGGTTGGTCATTGTCATGACCTCATCTTCTTTGATCTGATAATTTAAAACTTTGCATTGAGGCAATCTACGATTTATCCCATCTTTTATTTTTGGTTTTGAAAAAGGAATAATCTTTTGATTAACATAAACACCCTTTGAGGTGACAGATATGATATCGTCTTTTATTGCTACCACTTTTTTCATTAAATACCCGTAGCCTCCAGGACAAAGGCCGCTACCAATATAGCCCCTATCATTAGCTATTCTAAAAGCTTGACTGTCATCAGGACAAAAAATCACAAAGGAATTCTTGAGATTTTTTGTGTTTGTGATGCGATAAAGCCCAACAGGGATGGAATCAGTGGTGTTTATTCTAAATCCCATAACCATTAAGCTTAGTGCAATACTCATGATGCTTATCAGAAAAACTGCGATGATGACTGATAGTTTCTTCATAGCCTGATTTTCTCATCTTCACTTAAACGAATGCACAAGATATCTGAGTGTTCTGGGGCTGCAACCGCTGCCCTGGCTAAAAAAATGGGGTCTTTAAAATAGAGTGGCTGTTTACCATAAATAGCAGGAAAGCCTGCGACATAAATGACCATGTCCCCTGCCTCAAGGATTAAGCCATTGGCATCTTTTTTAGGCCCAGGCATTCTGAGACATTCATCAATCGTTAACAGTGGTCTAGATACTTCCTGCATTGTTTTGGAAATTTGATTTAAGAGGGTTGAGAAGCGTTTGCCACTGATGGTGATATGTTCTTTGACTATGGTGGTCTGGCCTGTTAATTTTGAAAGATGCTCAGCCGTTTCAATGCGGTTTGGAGGGTAGGCATTTTGGATGTGGCAGTTAGAAGTAATGGTTTCATCAGGACCATATCCTCGTTCACGACTTTTAAGTTGATTGATGTCCTGACAAATTAGATAAAATTTTAGCCCGTAACCAGCAACAAAGGCCAAGGATTCCTGAAGAATATCGAGTTTTCCAAGGCTTGGGAATTCATCAATCATGCAAAGCAGGCGATGCTTGTAAGTTTTTTTTGTTCTTAAGGATGTAAGTCCTTTATCATCAGACACTCGTTCAAACTCCATTTTGTCAGCTAAAAGTCTTACTACCATATTCATCATGACTCGAACTAGTGGTTGAAGTCTTACCTTGTCATTGGGCTGGGTGACAATATAGAGGCTCACTGGGGTTTCAAAGTTCATCAAATCTTTGATGCAAAAATCAGAGGCCGATACATTGTGAGCTACAATTGGATCTCGATACAAAGCAAGATAGGATTTTAAGGTAGACAATACAGAACCGGCTTCATCGATAGGTCTGTCTATCATGTCTCGAGCTGATGCCCTGATAACAGGATGAGTATTTCCTTCAATATGGGGATATTGCGTCATTTCAATCAACAGATCGGCGATATTGGTATTGGGGTCCACCAGCATTTTATCAATATTAGGAAAAGTGGCAGGCTCTCCTTGATTTTTAAGCTTATAAATCGCATGCAAAATAAAACCTACTAAAAGTGCTTGTGAGGTTTTCTGCCAATGGGTTTCTAGTCCCTTACCGTCAGGATCAACTACGAGCATTGCAAGATTTTGTACATCCCCAACTTCAGATTCAGTACCAACTCTGATTTCATCTAATGGATTCCAGCGGGCAGAACCTTTTAAGGTCGCAGGTTCAAAGCGAATCACTTTGTTATTGGCATGTTTTTGACGCCAGCCCGCGGTCATTGCCCAAAGCTCGCCCTTTAAATCTGTAATCACACAAGAATGTTTCCAGGATAAAAGGGTGGGGATGACAAGTCCAACACCTTTACCAGAACGGGTTGGGGCATAGGTTAAAATATGCTCTGGACCATTATGGCGCAAATAGTGAACTTCTCCTTTTTCATCTTCAATAGCGCCTACATAAACCCCTTCATCATGACCTATAAGAGCTGCATCTTTTAAATCATCCATATTGGCCCATCTGGCTGAGCCATGCAGGTATTCGCTGATGTTTTCTTTTTTTAAATGTTTGGTGGCAAAAAGGAGCATCATTAAAAAAAGACTACTACTCATGAGCATAAGGCCTAAGGCTGCATTAAAATAATTAGGATACTCATGCTTCCACCAAAACAGCTGCCATGGCAGGTAAATATGCCTCCAGGGTTCATGAAGCTTAAAGGCTAAGTATTGTGTACCAATTTGCATGCTGATTAACAATGAGAAAATGACCAATATAATCAATGTTGGATGAAGCTTAGGAACAGGCTTTTGCCTTACCTGGGGTCCAATGGCTTTATTGGGTTTGTTCATTGGATTCCAGATGCCGTTTGATTGACGAACTGGCTGATTTCATCATCTCCAGAGCTAAAACTTCCCTCTGGGCTACCCATTGAGGTGATATTTTGAGATTCTGAGTCTTGATGCTTCGAGAAGTTATCTTTGGATGAAATGGCATCAGCAATCTTACCCCCCGTGGTTTCAGCCACTTTTGATGCGAAAGCTTCTTTTATATTGCCAGCCTTTTCACGAGCCACATCAGATGCACCTGAGGCTAAGTGGGAGCCAAAAGAGCTCACAAATTTGGAAGCTTGTCCCATCGCTTGGGCTAAACCGCCTGATTTTGAATCAGACCCCAAATTAGTCTTACCAGATTCCATGCTTTGGGAAGCGGCTTTGAATGCAGCATACAATGCAGATAGGCCGCCTGCACCTTGAGCGCCTACCATTGAGGCAGCTTGACCTACAGCAGCTCCAGCAATGCCGGCCGCCCCTATTGCACCACCTAATCCAAGACCGCCACCACTTGAGCCGCCCCCAGATACGATACCGGCTAGAGTAGGGGGAATTTTAGTGATAAGTACTAACAAAATAATGGAGACAACCAACATCACAAACATTTCTTTTAACAAAATGTCCTTTGCCATGGCGGCATAGTATTGGTCTACAAAGGACTTACCAATCCCGATGATTAAAATCATGGCAAAGGCCTGTAAGGCAATACCCAATATGGTTTTGTAATATTGGATGGCAATATCCTGAGTCCAGCGTCCACCTCCAAAGCCTAATAAAATAATACCACCATAGGTTAGAACCCAAGCAGTAATTAAGATAATGAGCATGTTGATACTGACTAGAGTCAATACAATCAGAATGATGCCTGCAACAATCAACCCCACAGTCGTTGCTGCAGGGGACCAGACTGACGAGTTATCAATGGCTTTAGATACAATATCAAAGCCTACATCAACGATATTAGAAGGTGATATGTGTTTATCAATTCCAGAAGCCTTGGCTGCAAGTTGCCTCATAGAATCGATGATGGCAGTTGAGATAGCAGGGCCATTGTCCAAAAGCCAATAGAAAAAACCGACTACCACTAAAAATCCTACGGTTTCTGCCATAAACTCCTGAATATCGGCACGCCTTAATGCCATAAAACCATAGGTCCAAACCATACTGATTAATGCCAAAGACCAAAAAAGGTATTTGGCATAACTTGTGATGGTGTGGTTCCACATCGAGGCCGTACTTGAAAAGCGATTCAAGAGGTTATCGAGCAAGTCTTGACTGTCAATAGCCTTGGCCTGGCAGCAGATAGAAAAACCCATTAAAACGATTAGGGATAAATAAGGGCTGAGCTTTTTCATGCTTACCATTTTATACCTGTGCTTTTGGTATAAGAGCCCCCTCTAAAACAGGCATCACCTATTGCTTGGAGTTCTTCTTGCGTGCGGCCTTCTCTAGAACTCTGACAAGTTAATGAGGCAAGATGGGCGGCTTTTTTCCTTGCTTTGGTATCAGCGCTGTCACAACCTGAAAGAAAGCAAGCCAGAAGTGTTATACCTAAACCGAATTTTTTCATTTTTTTCTCCTTGTTGTATTACCATTTTTTACCAGAACTTTTATGATAAGAGCCTGCGCGAAAGCGTTCATCGCCAGCTGCTTGGATGGCTTCTTTATTGGCATTGGCAGCATCTTTTATAACTTGTGCATTTTGTTGTGCTATCAATAATCCTCTTATTTGCAGCAGTTGATGGGTTTGATTGCTGGATAATTGTGAGGCAGCTTGCAGGGCTTGTTTTTGCCCTTGAGCTGTTTGGGCATGCAGTTGTAGAGTGCGCAGAGCCTCAGAGTCTTTTTTTAAATTAAGTTGCTGTCTATCAATTCCTTTGAGCATGGCATCATTGGCGCGCTTTTGGGCCACGGATGCTGATAGCCTATTTTGCATAATTTTTTTTAATTCTTCACCATGAAAGGAAGGAATTTTTTGATAGAATTCTTGGCTTTGAAAGCGCTCTAAGTAAGCCTCAAGGCTTCCAGCTTCGGATTTGTAATAATCGATTGTATTGGTTGCTTCAAGCAGATTATTAATGACCCCATTGGCATTATCCCACTGAAAGACAGTCAGAGATTTAGTATTCTCTACCATGTTTTGGTATTGCTGAATCTGATTGCGATATTGCTCAATCTGAGTTTTATATTCACTGGCTTGAGTTAGTATCATTTTTCCATTTTGAAGCCAGTTGGCTATATCAAAAACAGGGGCCCCTGTTGAAAAGGCATTGAAGGTCCATAAAAAAGCTAAAGCGATTTTAAGTTTCATATTCAAATTCTCGATAAGGCTGATTAAAGGTTAAATCCTTGACGACGATAATATTGAAACGGTAACCTGGACGAATATTTATCGTTGGTGAGATACTTAGATTTTTTGCTACCAGTTGGGATGTCGCTTCTCCTAATTGTTGTCCCAATGCCTGACTTATAACACTGCCAGCAGTTGGTTGGTTATACCCGAACTGATTGGTCTGATTATTATTTTGGCTATAAGTAATGCCTGCAACAATCCCTGACATTAAAATGGCAGAGCCATAAAGTCTGGCGTAATGATGATTCACCTTATCGCGAAACCCAGCAAGACCCGCGCTATCTGCTCCTGGCATAGAGCCAATATCCAAGGCTTTGCCATCTGGAAAAATTAGTCGTTGCCAAGCCACTAATATAGAATTTTGACCAAAGCCTACATCACTAGAATAAAGTCCGATGAGCTTTGTTCCTTGGGGGATTAAAAGGTGTTTTCCTGTTGCGGTATCATAAACATTTTGGGAAACTTGACCGATTATTTGGCCTGGTAACTCGGAGTTAATACCGCTAATCATTGCTCCTGGAATGACAGCACCTGTTCTTAACTCAAATGGACTGTTTGGGCTCCACAGTTTTGAATTTAAATGCCAGCGCATCTCGTTTTCCTCTCCTCCTAAAGCTTGTGGCATGGGGTTTGGACTATCTTGTAATAATTGAGGTTGTGGGCTGTCAGGGCCATTAGAATTTTCCTTAAGGCGGGGATTATCAATCAAAACAGATGTCTTTGCTTTGACTGCTTCTTCAAAATCCTGGGCTTTGACCTGGCGAATACGTTCATTTTCAGTATCTAATACAATCTCTTCTTTTTGAGGCATAAGTGCAGGTGAGGGGTCATACACAATGGGTTTTGCCTCAATAACAGGTGCCTTGTGATTTTCCACTAGCTCATAAGCTAAATTCATGGTGCTTTTTTTTGGACTTTCGATTCTCACTTTTTCTGGCATCTCATTGTGTGCATGTGCTCTTTTATGAGCGACAAGGGCTATCAACACCACAAACACAATCAATACACCCATGACTATCATCAAAGGAATATTATTCACTCGCTTAACCCCTGTAAGCTTTTGTGGGGAACTATCTGGGGATAATAAATCAGTCATCTGTATTATTCCTTGTATGTCCAGGAACTCACGGGGGCAAGCCTGTCATTGGTTTGGGCATATACCCGACTTAAAGATTGAGCACCAATAAAAAGACTGACTCGATAAAGATGACTACCTTCCAGCTCATCTACCACATAGAAAAAATTTGCCTCTTGTCTTGAGACTTTTTCAATGAGGCCATAGCCTTTTTTTCTCATTTCAAGAATGAGGTTCAGCCCAAAACCATCTTTGATTTTTTGATTGATATAAAATTTATTTAAGCTGGGGGATAAACACGTACTAATTGCATTGCGGCATCATGAGCCAAATAAATGTCTTTGTTTTCTGGCATATCAGTAAAATTTCCATAACGCATGCTTGCACAACTTGTTAGCATAATAAACAGTAATATAAGGCTTATTTTTTTCATCACTAGCACCTCTTAATGATAATTTTTTCTTGAGATTCCCACTGCCAATAACCAGTACTGCTTTGTCAAAGACATTATCGACAATGTAGCGACAGTCTTGGAGCCTATAATTGACCATCACAGATTCTGGCTTTTTGAAAAGACCCGCCACCTCGTAATACCAAAAGCGCTGGGGCTTCGTTTTGCGACATATTGGCCGGCATTTCAATAATGGTTTTAACGCCATTGTTATAGACCCGAACCGGTTTGAATGCTGCGTTGCCTTCAATCCTGTAATTAAATTCAAGATTGCCGAGGTACTCATTGGTTTCAGCAAAAGTATTTTCCTTTTGCCGTACAGCCTGCATACGTTTCAGCATCCGCCATTTGGCTTTGGCCTCATCGGGATAGGTGAAGGAAACATAAGGCATAAAGTCATAGCGATCGGACTTTAAACGGAAATGATAGGTTCTTCTGTCGGTGGTGACCACCAGCGAAGTATCAAGGCCGGCATCTTTAGGTTTAATCAGCAAATGGATTTGTTGATCCATGCCTGAGCCGGTAATCGAGGGTTCAACGATAAAGCGCGGGTCGCCCACATTCATATCGTTAAATTCTTCCCCTGGCTGCAAGGCAATATCACAAACCTGCAAGGGTGCGCAGACCACTCTGATTTGACCAGAACCATAAACAAAACTGACTGAGCCATCAGACGATTGAAAAGGCTTGCTGGTCTTGTCCCCCTGTTGAAAACGCTCAGCGATATTTAAAGCCAACTTATCATGGGCAGATAATTCAGGCAGATTTTTGGAAAAATACAGGTTGGCGAGTTCGTTATTGTCTTGAGCAAAACCTGCCAGCGGCAGCACTAAGCCCAATGAAAGGATTAATTTTTTCATAGCTATTCCCCATGTTTTAAGTCATAAGACCAGTTAAAATCGCGGATATAAATCAGGTGCGGGTTTTTCAAAATGGACTCACTGGCAATGTCATTGATCTCACTTTCCTGATACATGGGACAATAGCCTTCATCAAGGAAGGTTTTTGTTTAATGGTTCCATCGCGATTTCTAACCGTCTCAATCCAATCAACCTGCCAGGTGTCCTCAGTCTCTTGCAGAACAGATCTGATTTCGATACTGACCAGCTCATGGGCTGCTCTTTCAAAGGGATTGGATTGTTGCTTGTCGCTGTAGAATTCCTGAACCTTGGTGAGTGCCGCATCGTTTTGGTTTAAATAGGCATAGACCTGAAAAACAGCCTTTTTCTGCAACTCGCTATCGGCACTAACCATGCGCAGGTTCTCAATGAAATGCGCAGCCGTGGTACGATAATCATCAATACTTGCCTGTCCAACTCGGTCAGCACGAGTCACTGAAAGGGTGTTACCGCTGTAATCCTGCTGAAATACCAGGGGAACAAACTTTGACTGGCTTCCAATCGCAATCAATCCGCCAACGGCAGCCAAGGTCACCAGTAAACTGCTTAAGCCTATCAGTTGCCAGATTTGCAGTGATTTCATCAAGCCTGCGGTGTGTGTATTCCAGGCTCTTTTGGCATTGAGATAAGGGTTATTCGTTAGTTTTTGTTTTTTGAATTCTGGCTTAAGCCATTGTCTGATTTTATTCATGCTGCTTCTCCATATTGGTTCAACGTGAGGCCTTTTTCCAAGAGCCAGTAATTCACCCATTGTTCGCCAAATTGTTGTTCCAGCTGTTTCATCCGCGCGATAGAGTCAGGATCGGTTGACCCGACAAAGGCTAACGCCCGCGGTCCTAATGCCAACTGATAAAGTCGCTGGTCTTTTTCACTGACATAGTAGTAATCCCGCTTGGGTTGGGCGGTAGCGATGATGTCGATTTGGCGTGGGTTTAAGCCCATGCGCTCATAAACCAACCGTGTCTCTGGATCACGGGCAAAAAGATTGGCTAAAAAGATTTTTGTGGCGGTGGATTCAACGATAATGTCGAGAATTCCAGAGCCTGCTGCGTGTGATAAATGCTGTGTTGCCATAAAGACCACACAGTTTTTCTTGGCCATGGAATCAAGCCACTCGGCAATTTTGTTTTTAAACACCGGGTGTGCCAACATCAACCAGGCCTCATCCAACAAGATAAGGGTTGGCCTACCATCCAACGATGTTTCAATCCGTCTAAACAAATACAGCAACACCGGCAAGGCAAATTTTTCACCTAAGCCCATCAGATGCTCGATTTCAAAGGTCATGAAGGAAGACAAACCCAGACCATCGCTTTCGGCATCTAATAAATGTCCCATCAGACCATCAATAGTGTATTGTTTTAGGCTTTCACGAATAGGCTCATCTTGAATAGTCATGACGAATTCAGACAAAGTTTTAGAGCCACTTTGATGCATGCTCATAATGGCGTGGCCAATCTCATTGCGCTGCGCGGGTGTTGTGTTTAAGCCATTTAAAGCCAGAATGGTATCAATCCATTCCATGGCCCATGCCCTGTCTGCTTTGGTCGATAAAAACTGTAGGGGCGCAAAGGCAAGCGTTGAGGCTTTATCCGCAATCGTGTAATGCTCACCTCCGGTAGCCTTGCAGGTGGGGTACATAGACATGCCTTTATCAAAAGAATAAATACGCGCCTCTTTATATCGCCGCCAGGACAAGGCAATTAACCCGAGATGGGTTGATTTACCCGAACGGGTTGGACCAAACATGATGCCATGGCCCAAATCCCTAACATGGAGGTTCAGCCTGAAAGGTGTATTTCCGCTGGTGACACAATGGATCAAGGGCGGTGACAATGCAGGGAACAAGGGGCAAGGCGCCTTATTCTCACCTGTCCAGATGCTGGCAGTGGGTAACAAATCCGCCAGATTCATGGTGTTAATCAAAGGCCTTCTGATATTTTCAACTCCATGACCTGGCAGGCTGCCCATGAAGGCATCGAGGGTATTAATGGTTTCGGTTCTCGCTGTAAAGCCAAGGGCATTGATGTTCTTCTCAATCATCAAGGCTGCTTTTTCAACAGCAGCCCTGTCCTCATCCATCAATACAACCACCGAGGTGAAATAGCCTTGGCCCACCATGCCGGAATTGGTTTCTGCAATAGCTGATTGCGCGTCTTTCACCATATCCAGCGCATCCTCATCAATTACCCAGAGTTGTTATTAAAAACCTGATCAAAAAAGCCTCTCACCTTTTGTTTCCATTTTTTACGATACTTGGTGAAATGCGCGACGGCCTCATGCGCATCCATAAAAGATAAAGCGAGAACTCCAACGATATTCAACCGGCAATTGGGTCAGTGCCGTTAAAATCCCGGGAAGAGACTCCAATGGGAAAGCCTTCAATCGCCACGCATTGAATGAACTTTCTGCCAATTTTAGGGATAATCCCTGTGACCAACTCCTGGCCGCCAATCAAGGCATCAAGATAAATCGGGTTTTTAGGCAGGTTAACTGGATGATTAAGGCCTGTGATGCAAAATTGTAAGTGTCTTAGGAAATTATCATGGACAGGCGAATTAGACTCCTTTTCAGCAACCAGTCTTTCAAGATGAAGCCCAGAACTCATCCGCGACTCAAAGTTCCGGCAAGATTGATTAAATTCCTCAATCAACTGATCGGTTTTGGCTTTATCACTCAAATGAACGCCATCGTCATCAAACATCAACTCTACAAACCGCTTTTGCGCCAATATAGGCGGAAACCAGGTCAAGGTAATCACAAAATACCCTTCATAAAGGGTTCCCAGTTGTTCAAATAGTGTCCGTCTTTCCTCATCAACAGCTAAAGAAATGGCATCAGGAAAATGTGAATGATTTATATCGCTATAACCAGGCGCAGCACGACGGACAGCATCAACATGGACCATCCATCCATTACCCATGGCTGATAAGGCCTGATTGATACGAAATGAAACCATTTCTCGCGCCCCATCGGTGGTATTGGCAATGTCTTCACCACTTATAAAGCCAGGCTGTCATGAATGAGCCATTTTTACCAACAATCACTCCATCATCAATCACGGCTGCATAGTTGAGTAAATCGGCCAAACCTGCTTGAGTGCGATCTATGCTTTTTTAAATGTCGTTCACGATGTTTTCAGACGAATTTCCCAGAATAACAGGCTAAAAAAATAAGCCCTGTGACTGCTGATTAAACGACTAATTAATTCAATCATTGATAACCTCTTCGATTTTCCCTAAACGGGGTTGAACGCGCTGGATAATAGGTCTGATAGCGTCTTTGTCTCAGATAAATTGCTCGCATTGATGGATCTGACTTGGCCATAAGACGAAGACCTTTTAAGGCTGAAAACCACATCAATAGCCCAACAAAGGCCGCCAGCCAGTCTTGGGCTGCAAATACTCAGAGTGGCGGACAGCAAACCTGAAAACATCACGAGCTCTCGGTCACCGCCCATGAAAAGACTCGGGCGATTTCCACATTGGCGGATTGGGATAGTGCGCAAGCTCATGGCTGGATATCCTGGGCAATTGTTATCGTAGAGGGCTTGGAAATTTCAGCGCCCTTTCCGGTAATAGCCGTCATGGTATTTTTGAGCAGCAACTAAAAAAGCCAGCACTAGAACAAAAAAGATAAGGCTTCGCATAAAGCCATTTAACTCACCACCAAAAATCAGCGTTGCCCCTGCAGCAACCAGACCGATAATGGCCGCGCTAAAGGCAAAGGGTCCTGTGACAGATTTTTGGATTTTGGTGAGCCAAGAGTCAAAGGGAAGACCACCACCAGCCGTTGCTGCCAAGGCTGGATGGGTGATTAACAGCAAAAACAAAATCATTAATCCCATCAAGACAAAGTTCTTTTGATTCAATCGGGTTACTTGGTGCATTAATTTTCTCCTTAAAAAAGTTTTTCAATGTTGTAATGACCATTCTCATAGCCATGAACTGAGATGATTTCTTCTACCCTGCGACCCTGCGGTGTTCTGGCAATATGCACAACACAATGCACCGCCTCGCCAATCAACGGCTTAACCTCAGCTGGTGCTGCAGGGTTTCTGGTAATCAGTGATTTCAAACGATAAAGACCCGCCAGACAGTTATTGGCATGGAGGGTTGCAGTACCGCCTTCATGCCCGGTATTCCAGGCATCCAGCAAATCCAAGGCCTCAGCGCCACGAACCTCGCCCACGATAATTCTATCGGGACGCATCCTGAGCGTAGTTTTCAACAGCTGGGTCATGCTGACATCAATGGTCGTGTGATATTGGACACAGTTTTTAGCGGCACACTGGATTTCGCCGGTATCTTCAATAATAAAAATGCGTTCCTCAGGCGCATGAATTACCATTTCATTGATGATGGCGTTAACAAGGGTCGTCTTGCCCGTTCCGGTACCGCCAATAACCAGGATGTTGCGGTGTGCCGCCACTGCCTGCTCAATGACCTCGCACTGGGCTTCGGTCATAATTCCCGCCCCCACATAGTGATTGAGGGTAAAAACTGACAGCGCTTTTTTCCGAATCGCAAAGGTCGGGCGTGAGACAACTGGTGGAAGTTGCCCGGCAAAACGCGAACCATCCAGAGGCAACTCACCTTCCAATAAGGGCTTAAAGCGGGTGACTTCTTTACCATGAAACCCTGCAACGGTTTTGATAATGCTCTCTGCCCGCGCCTCGGTGATACTTCCGATGCAACGCATCGATTCACCCAGACGTTCTTGCCAAACTGTGCCATCGGCATTGAGCATGATTTCAATCGTTTTAGATCATCCAAGCGCATCCTTCAATCAAACTCCCAAAATCTCGTTTTAGTTTTTCGTTGGCTCTGTCTTTAACCGTTAGTCCCTTGTTCATTCTTGCTCTATCATTTTGGTTAATCCCTGAATGATGATTTTGTTATTGATGAATTCACTAAGCTATACGCTGTCTTGAATTGTCTGATTAAGCGGTCAACAATGCTTTCATTATTGGTCATGTCATTAAACCCCTCATCTTTTTGGCGTTCCTGAGAGATCCGTCGTTGAATTTCTTCCCGATGTACTGGTATGGATTTAGGGGCATGAAAAGCTAGTTGCACCCCACGACCACGAACATCCACTACTTGGCAGTACACGTCTTCACCGATAACAACGGATTCCCCGATTTTTCTTGTTAAAACCAACATGCTTTTCTCCTTGTGTTTATTGAAATAAGGCTTTTAATTGTTTGAGATTTGCTTCAACTATTTCTGCTCTGGCTGGGATAAACTCTTTGGATGCGACAAAAAAGTTCCCTCTTTTTCTTATGGCACGGCATAAGCAAATCAATTGAGGGAGGTTTGGTGGCATGTTGCTATAGTCTCGGCATTCCAAAATAGCTTGATTCAAAATTTCATCAGTAAATGGGCTTAACCCTTCTAGCCATTCTTTTTTGGCAAACTCTAGAAATCCATCACTTTTGAACTGGCTGCGCCACAAATGGCCGTAAAAGACTGCAAAGCGTGTAAACAAATTTTCAATGCGCTTTTTATCGGTCTTTGTAGGATTGCAAACTGATGATGTTGGTTTGGTCGTATTCATTTTCACTGCTGCTTCCTGAGTCTCCTGATTCTGGGTTCCAGAATGGATCATGGCTTGTGTTTTTAGTATTTGAGCGGCTCTTTGCATTTCTATTCTCCTGTCTGACTTCAAAATCGATTTCATCTTTCCAACATTTGTGAGATAACCAGTTGGCTGGGTATTTCCAAGGGGGTACCCATTCACCATGGGCTTCTTTTGCTATTCGCGCTTTGATTTGCTGATCGAGCGCTTGCAACATAGTTCGCAGCAGTTTTTCGTCTGGATTGATTTGCTTGAAGATTTCAAAGGCACATTCATATGATTTTTTTTCTGGGTACATTCGCCAGAATTGTTCAAAATTTTGCAAAATATAAATATAATTATTTTCTTTTAGAGGTATGGCGGCTTTTGGGGGTTCCTCTGTGGTGGCTTTTATGTCCTCTGACTCAGATAAGCCAATATCTATAAGGTTTTTTTCGTGCGGCTTTGTGATGGCTTTCTGTGGCGGGTTTATGGCGGCTTTATTTTGGACAGAATAATACCTTGAAGCGAATGGACATTTTAAAATCAATTGCATGCCTTCAGAATGCACCTCTAAAATACCTGCACGAACCAAGCCAAAAACTGCGCGTCGAATTTGATCTCGTGAGAAACTCTGACTTTTAATGCCTTGATGAGGTTCAACATATAATTGCTCAGATAGGGATTGATAACTTATGCGTCTTTTAACACCGACTAATCCTGTTTTAACATCCATGTAGGGTCGTATCCCTCGTAGGTAAGTTAATTGTTGTATATGAGGAAGAGCGTATAGCATCGTTATCTCTTCAGTATTTAAAATAAATCCATTACCCTTATCCCTATAAAAAAACTCAAATTACCTTTGTTTTATGTTATCTTTTTAAAATTGATTAAGAAGCCCTATTTTAATCTACAAAACGTGGATTTATTTTAATTTAACACATTATGTAGATGAGTCAATAGGTAAATTTGATTTATTTCTACAAGTCGGTGATTTGCAATGAATATTAAAGAAAAAATTGGTCAACGTATTGAGGAAGAAAGGAAGTTACTAGGGCTTACTTTAAAATCATTGGCAGAATTAACCGATGATCTAAAGCCCTCAAGAATTCATAATTGGGAACGAGGGACGCGTACACCTGGGCCAGATGAAATTAAACAATTAGCAAAAGCTCTTCATGTTTCTGCTGCTTATTTAATGTGTTTAAGTAATGAAAAAATTTTAGGGGAGGGGGCTCCTAATTCAAGTAATCTAATTCCCTTGTTAAATTTAGAACAAGCTCTAAACCCATCTCATCATGTTCAAGTGATTAAAGAGCCATTAAACATTACCAGCAGTAACTTCATTGGTCTTAGCAACGAATTAGCTAAGCTTAGTGACAAAGCATTTGCTTTCAAAATGCAGGATGAAAGCATGTTTCCAGAGTTTAAAACCCACGATATCTTAATTATCGACCCTGATATACCACCAAGTCCCGGGAGTTATGTAGCCGTTAAGCTAGATGAAGATGACATCATCATTCGCCGGTACAAACAACTTTCCACTACGAAAATGCAGGACTATGAATTAATCCCACTTAATGAGAATTGGCCAAAAATTTCTTCTCAAAGTCCATTGGAAAAGTTTATAATTGGACAAGTTTGTGGAATATTAAGATTTTTAAAAAATTATTAAAGCATGATTGGTAAAATTAAATCATGTTTCTAAGTTGTAAGGGATTGTTATGAGTAGGAATTTACTGTTTATTGCAGGCGCACTTGCTACGAAAAAAATATGGCATATGCAGACTAATTTATTTCCTAAGGACTGGCAAATTGATTACCTTGAACTTAACAATACGCCTTGCATAACAAGTATTGCAGAACAGTACTCTTTACGCTCCAAAGATAAGTTTTCAATAATCGCTTTCTCAATGGGTGGTTATGTTGCATTGGATTTGTTTCAATTTATACCAGAAAAGATTGAAAAATTAATACTAATCAATAGTGCTGCAAGAGAATTGTGTCAAAAAGGCAAGGATGAGCGGCAACGTTCAGTATCTCTTATAGAAAGAGGGAAGTTTAATTTTTTAATTGATCAAATTTTTCATAATTCAGTATATGAGTCCACTAACAATTTTCAAATAATCAGCTTTTTAAAAGAAATGGCTTACGAAGTGGGGGCAGAACACTATCAAACACAGCTCAAGGCCATGATCAATAAACCCGATCAAAGCTATATTTTAAAAAATATTCAATGCCCCGTCCTTCTGTTAGCCGGACGAGAAGATAATGTAATGCCTAATGAACGTTCACAGCATATCGCCAGTCAGGTTAAGCATGCTGACTTAATTTATCTCAATCATTGTGGCCATATGGCCATGTTGGAACAACCCAAAATATTTAATCGTATAATTTCAAATTGGTTATAAATAATCCAATAACTTATGGATGAGACTCAATATGCATAGCGTCGATGAAAAGGGAAAAATTTGTGTGGATTTAGAGCAATTTAGTCCCTTATCAGATTCGATTCGTTTACGAAAAAAAATTGATTATCTAATGGAGCTGTATAACTGCCCTAAAGAAATTCCTTACTTTTCCATTACCCTTATTTTTCGCTCAGGAAAACGATTTTATATTTCAAATCTTTATCTATGGGCAATTGCTTACCGCACGCAAGGCTACTATCGAGGGGATGTAGACCATGATTTTAATATCTACAATAAAAAAGAATTTTTTATCCCTGAGGACATCCCAAAAGACGATACCCAGGAAACGATTCTTCGCATCATGAAAGATAGGTATAAACTCTATACTAATTTTGCCATGGTACGCCAATGTTCGGAATGTGATCTAATTATTGAGGCTTATAACAATGAAGCTATTTATAATCCAAATAAAGTATACAGTCAGTTACGAGATCAATTTGAAAAATTTATCATAGGTTTTTTGAGTGAATATATACCTGATATTGCTTATAGCCTTAAGGAAGAATATTGTCTTAATTTTTTTCAAGATAAAGAATTTAGAAAAAAAGTCATACAAAGAGAATTGCCAATTATAAGTACAAAACTCACTGATCGTGAGCTTCAATGTTTATTTTTAGTATCTCAAGGCAAGCACACTAAGGATATTGCTCATCGACTTTCCTTATCTGTTGAAACAATACAAACGCATTTAAAGGCAGTTAGAAGGAAACTTCAGTGTAATAATATTACTCAGTCAGTTGTTGTTGCCTTAAAAACTGATTTGTTTAAGAACATAAACTACCCATTTTTGGGTATAGAATAGTCTTATTAAATTCATCATAATCGATTCAGCTTGCTTAGGTGAGCGAAAAGGTGAGGAAAGCTGTCACTTTCCTCAGTTATGGCAATGAGTTATCGTTAGGCTCTCTCAATACCATCCTAGGATAGTATCATCTGGATTTAGTTCAGATCAACATAACTCATTGTTTCTCTTTAATTTGAAGTGAGAAATAATGATGGACCATAAGCAAAAAAATAATCATAAAGTACAAATTTACAAAGGTATCATTCTGTATTTATTAGATTCAACCCACTATACCTTAAAAAATATTGCATCCTTAACTAATACCTCCATTAAAGCTCTTCGTTCTATCTATTTATACGAGGAGATCCCCCATTATTTTAAGTCCGAATTACAACTGGTGAGACTTTTTCAAATTATTCTTGAAATTAACAGTCACAGTATAAGTTTTTATTCTTATTTTCTTGCGGAAAAAAACAATGAGACTGATTAGCTGGTGGTGTAATTATGAAGACATTCAATATTGAAGAAGCCGCAGAATTTCTTGGGGCTCATAAAGAGACGGTCCGACGATTAGCTGTGATAGGGCAAATCCCTGGCGTTAAAATTGGTAGGAGTTGGCGTTTTATTGAAACAAGATCTGGCGGTTTACATGCGATCCAAGTATTCTCGCACTGTTACATCGCAAGGCGCTGTTTTAAATAGGAGTAATATACAATGGCGCTTTACAAAAGGAAAAACAAAAACACGTGGTGGGTTAGCTTCACCCACAATGGACAAAGAATACAGAGAAGCACTGGGACTACCAATAAAATAGCGGCTCAAGAATTTCATGACAAACTGAAAGCGGAAATTTGGAATGTCACAAAACTTCAGAGCAAACCGCTTTTTTCTTGGCAAGACGCAGTTTGTAGGTGGCTAAGGGAAAATCTAATAAAAAGAGTATTGAAACTGATAAAGTTCATTTACGTTGGTTAGATACCTATTTGTCTGGTTATCAGCTCCATGAAATCAGTAATGAAATATTAGAAAGGGTTGCTTTTCAAAAAGAATCGGAAGGTGTGACACCTACTACAGTTAATCGTGTGCTTGAAATTGTCAGGGCTTTATTAACCAAAGCTCATAAGGAATGGGAATGGATTGAAAAGGTTCCTGCTGTAAGAATGCGTCTTGTAGAAAATAGCAGAATTCGTTGGTTAACAATTGATGAAGCCAATCGTTTGTTAAAAGAATTGCCGTCTCCACCTAAAGGACATGGCAGCTTTTACTTTAGCAACCGGTTTGCGAGCATCAAACGTTAGGAAACTGGAATGGAAAACATTGATTTGGAACGTCGGCATGCTTGGATCCATGCCGATGAAGCTAAAACAAAAAAGGCGATACCAGTTCCCTTAAATGACCATGCGATAGAAGTACTCATTTCAAGACGTAGGTATACATCCTCGGTTTGTTTTTACCTATAAAAATAAATTCATAGGGAAATGCAATACTCGTGCTTGGACCAATGCTTTAAAACGTGCAGGAATAGAGGATTTTCGATGGCACGATTTAAGGCATACCTGGGCGAGTTGGCATGTGCAAAATGGAACTAGCTTGCAAGAATTGCAACAACTTGGAGGATGGTCGAGTTTTGAAATGGTGTTCCGATATGCTCATCTATCTGGTGATCATTTACGAAGTGCGGCCGATAGGATACAGTGAGGATAATCTTAACAAAAAGGAGCTTAAAAAGTGTGACAAATTTGCTACACCCACTTTTTTGGATCTTAAAATATGAGCTAAGTTATTGATTATAATGGTGCGCTCGGAGGGACTCGAACCCCCGACACCTTGGTTCGAAGCCAAGTACTCTATCCAGCTGAGCTACGAGCGCAATGAGGTGTGGTCATTTGAAGAAATGGTGGGCCGTATAGGAATCGAACCTATGACACAGAGGTTAAAAGCCTCCTGCTCTACCGACTGAGCTAACGGCCCTGCAGATTTGGAATCTGATTTGGATTAAGTGTATTTTATAACGGTTAAAAATGGTGGGCCGTATAGGAATCGAACTTATGACACAGAGGTTAAAAGCCTCCTGCTCTACCGACTGAGCTAACGGCCCTAAAAGCAGGGTAAGATTATACTGGATTGGTGTAATCTTTCAAGAGTTTTATTCAGTAACGTGTTGCATCACATTAAAGGTAACCCAAAATTGTGGAGTACAATGATTGCAAAACTTTATGAAAAACGTATTGATTGACAGCGAATTTAGGCTTTGTCGCGTAAATTTTCCTGATCTGATGAATTTGCTTAATTTTTCTGGAGTTTGGCAGATGATCAGTTTCAAGGGGAAGCCATTTAAGCAGGACATTATTTTGATGCTGGTGAGATGGTACCTTGCCTATGCGCGCTTCTGTCGCAAAAAATTCCCGACTCACCTGTTCGTATTTTTTTAACAGCGAGGCCCATGCACCCTAAAGTCCCACAAAATTGTAACTAGGTCATCTAAATAACAAAGTAAAATCAATAGATTAAGTGCTATTTCCGCTTTATTTTTGCCTTAAACATAGCTATAATTGGAGCTATGTTTAAGGCGGAACTATGGCATATCGTGTTAATCATATGAATAAGCGCACTGGGGTCACTAAGGCGTGGGCAACAAAATTACTTGATGAATGTAAAGTAGCACTTAGTGCTGTGCTGCCTTTTAGAAAAAATGAAATGGAATTTTTACAGCAATTGCAGTCTCAGGGTGAAATTCGTGCAGACTTATTGAGTGATGATCGCGACTTTTGTGAGCTAGTTAATCAACATCCTTTATTGCATTGGCGTAAACAACAATTATTGAAATAAAAGCTATTTTTGCGGGATACTAGAGCATAAATAAAGGCAATAAATGCCGAGTATTTGCAACAGTAGATTTTGCCTAATGTATTGATTATATTGTTATTAACTGCTGCATTTTATTGCTTAATAGCGCGGAGCGCGATTCGTAATCATAAACTATGCTAATATCCATTATCTAAACCCAAATCAAATTTTCTATGAATAATATTATAAAAACCATTCCTGTATTGATTGTTGGTGGCGGCCCAGTGGGATTGAGCATGGCTTTATGCCTTGCTCGTCAAAATGTTCCCTCTTTACTTGTTGAGAGACATTCCGGGCGTAGGCCACATCCACGTGCTCGCGGCGTTAGTATGCGAACAATGGAGTTATTTAGACAATGGGGAAATATTAACGAATTGTTGAAATATGAATTTCCAAAAGAAACGATACGGTTTATTTGGTCGGAATCTTTACAAGGCAATGAAGTAACTCGGGTAGAGATGAAAGGCCTGGAAGGCTATACGCATGGTCCTGTTGGCGCCAGCTTTGTTACACAAGATTGTGTAGAAGAGTATTTACATCATACTTTGCAGGGTTATCACGAAGTTGACATTCAATTTTCAAAAGAAATGATTTCTTTTGAAGAAAATAACACTGGTGTAACGGTGAAATTACTAGATCGAAAAAGCAATCAAAGAAGAATTAATACACGCGCAATATCTCATTGCTGCTGATGGTGCACATAGCTCTGTACGTAAACAACTAGAAATTGAAATGGAAGGGCCTGACAATTTAGCCCGCTCTTGTAGCGTTTATTGTGAGTTTGATGTATCGCAATGGACTAACCATCGACCTAGCGTCGGATTTTTCTTCACCGATCCTAATCTACTAGGTCATTCTTTGTTCACGGCTTATGGTAAAAACCGCTGGATTGTTGGCATGAATCTTAAGCCAGAAAATAAAAAAGAGGATTTTACGGACGACTATTGTCTAAATGAAATAAAGCGTGTACTAAATAGTCCTAACCTTGAAATTAAGATTATCAATAAAAGTTTTTGGACAATGGCTGCACAAGTCGCAAAACAATATCGTCATGGCAAAGTTTTTTTAGTTGGTGATGCTGCACATCGGTTACCACCTACCGGCGGTTTGGGAATGAATACAGGTATAGCAGATGCACATAATCTTGCTTGGAAGTTAGCATTTGTAGTTAATCATCAAGCATCCGATGCATTGCTAGATACTTATTATGAAGAGCGCGCACCGATTGCTAAACGAAACATTGAATGGAGTACAGAAAATGCTGAACGCTTTTTTGATATCTTTAAAGCAATTCGGACCGGTGACCAGGAAACATTAAAAGTAAAATTACATGAGCAACAAAAAAATCTTAATTATGAAGGCTTGGATTTAGGTTTTATTTATCATTCAAAAACCGTGCTATCTGAGAATGATTGGGTTATTAGTGTATTACCTGATAAGTATGTCCCTACCACCTTACCCGGAAGTCGGGCGCCTTATGTGAAATTAATTAAAGACAATGAACCTATTTCAATTTTTGATTTGTTTGAAAAAGAATATATTTTATTGGTTGGTTCTGATGGGTATGGTTGGCAAATGGCAGCTAATGAATTAGCATTAAAAATATCATTGCCGCTTAAAAATTACCGGATTGCTACTGATGGCGATTTAATTGATTCTGAAAATATATGGCATAAAATGTATGAAATTACGAGCACAGGGGCTGTGCTGGTTCGTCCGGATGGGCATGTTGCTTGGCGTAGTAAAGAAATGATTACCAATCCAGTTGAACAACTTAGCAAAGTATTTTCTATTTTAACGAATTGAAATATTGGGATAAAAAATGATTGAATGCAATGTTTATATTTCAGTTTCCTGCAACAATTCCCTAACGGTATTTAAAGGTAAGCCCATCACCGAATAAAAACATCCTTCTATGCTGCGAATAAATTGTCCAATATAACTTTGGATACCATAACTGCCTGATTTATCTTTATAATCGTTAGTTTCAATATAATGCTGAATGGCTTCATCTGGTATGTCTGCAAAGGTCACCACGGTTTTATTCATCACTATTTTCTGATAATCATGATATTTTATACCCACGCTGGTTATTACAAGATGACTGCGACCAGAGAAATTTTTTAACATGTTAAAGGCCTCTTCGGAATTTTTGGGTTTTCCTAAAACCTTGCCATCCAATATTACCTCAGTATCTGCGCATAATACTGGCAGGATTAGTAAGTTATCAGTTATTATTTTTAACCAAGATGCACTAAGTTTTTCTTCTGTAATGCGCATAGAATAGTTTTCTGGCGTTTCATTTGGTTTGATCAGTTCAGGAGTATCAACGAGTAATAACTCATAGGGGACATCCATCATGGTCAATAATTCTCTACGCCTCGGACTTTTGGATGCTAAATAAATTTTTTTCACCATAACTAATTGTACTCTTACAAAGTTAGATCAAATTATTCTGCAACTATTTTATGGTCGAATGCCATCAAATAACGCCACACAACCTACAACAGATCCTGGGCAATTGTATTATTAAATAAACTTAATGAGCCCATATTAATATTCTGTGTCCCTTTAGCAATGAGTTCAGCATCTCTGTTTTGTATGTTTAATGCCCCACCTTCTTTCTTTTAAAAATTTAAAATCTAAATCAGCCAAACCCATGGAGATCAGAAAATTCACAAAATCCTGCATCTATATCCACTTGATTATTAAAAGCAATATAACGACCCATTCTATCTTTGAAATGGAAATGAATAGGCAGGTTTGGAAATTCTCTGAAACTGATTAGAATAACTGATCCAGATCATGAATATCCATCATATTTTTTAATATCTCAATCATACAGATCTCCCCGTATTTTTCACGGAATAGTAAACGATTTTCATAAACATTATAATTGGTGCGCATAATTTAATCAATTAATTAATTAAATTTGAAAATATCCAAACTCGTATTAATAACAGAGAGATCCTAAGATGCAAGAAATTTTTGAATTAGCACCGGCAAAGTCCTTTCAACTTGAAACCAAAGAATTAGGTGTGGAGGTGCCAACTCATACACAAGGCCCTATGATCCTAGTCCCTATAGCTAGCTCAACCAGAACAGTAGGTGGGAGGGTTCATTACATTAGAAGCCTGTTTTGTCATATAAGCTCTCTTCCAAACCTCCAACTTCTTTTTTAGAGTTTTGGGTTGAATGAAGTAGGGCAACAATGACACTGTTTTTAGTTTGTCCTATTCATAGAAGTAACTGGCTTGTTCTCAACTGAATCAACTGTTCCTTTAAAAAAAAATCATTCATTTTTTCAATTCCTTATAGACACATTTTGTGACCATCTCTCAGGGATAAACCGCGGTAAGTCGACATCGAGGTTTCAAATGTCAACAGCCCCTAATTTTGAGCAGATTAAAATTAGACCTAAAAAAACTGGGATTATCTCAAACTGAGTTTGTCGAATTGCTTATTTCAAGGGGTTAAATCAAGCTAATTGATCAAATATTTTTATCTTGCTCTTTTGGTGGCGAGGCTGAGACAAAACCTCGATGGAATGCTATCAATCCAAAGTCCAATTATGAGGCAACTCGAATGCTAAAGTCAGTGCTCACCCAATTGATGGATGGTCATTTATGGTGTATAATTTGAACATTTGAACATTATTGACAAGAAGTAGTGTATTAATGAAATTAAACCATAGTTCTCTCAAGATATTAGGCAAGTTACTCGGTTATCCATCATTTGATAAAGGTATGTGTAGAGGATTCTCTTTCGTTCTTGCCCTGGCGATTTTAATCAAGGATGAGCAATCCTTTTATGCAAGGCTTCACCTTATTGAAATCTATCAAAATAATTTTGCTCAACTAAATCTGGAAGTTAAGCGAATTAGAAATAAACTAAAAAAGAATGGAACAGCTTCAATTAATGAAAAAGAATGGAAATTGCTAGAAATACCAGCTTTTTTTGAAGAAGTTAAAGTTTTTTTATACCCAGAAGATCACCGAGCGCTTTTTAATAACACTTATGTTTGCCAATCAGATATCGAAAAAATTTATGCTCTTGTGCATTCAAAAGTTTTAGAAAAAAAAGGTATTTCTATCCTATTGGATAAGGAGTGGGTGTGTGATTGTGTTGGTTTAGAAAAATGGCTTTTAGATTTGGGGCAAGTATTAAGCCAAGCTCAATCACCTGTCCCTATTTTGCTAGATTGTCCCTCACATAGTGTATGCTTTAAATATAATCCTGAGAAACAATGCTGGATTTTTACCGATATCAATGATTTTGAACGATTTCCAGATCAAAAAATATACTGGAGAGAACTGACTACCCAAGAATTGACTGAGAGCATTTTTCAGTCATTTTATGATGATTTAAAAGGAAATACCGTTTTTAATGCCACTGCTTTAGCAATTAATCCTGACAATAATTTGAAAGAAACAATGAAAACTTTTGATTTAAAGTACGCCATTCAACCTGAGCAAGCATTACTATGTAATACTGAAGGTGCAGGGTTGCTTTACCAAGCTTGTGCTGTAAGACATTCAAATGTAGCCAACAAACTCCTTGAATTTGGAACCGAAGTGAATCAAGCAACTAGCTTAGGCTTCACACCACTTCACACCGCTTGTCAACACGGAGAGCTTGATATGGTAAGCAAGCTTCTTAAGTCCCGTGCAAATGTAAATCAGACAACCGCAGGAGGCTTCACGCCACTTCTCATCGCTGCGCAATACGGTCATCTTAATGTAGTCACCAAACTCCTTGAGTCGGGTGCAAACGTGAGTCAAGCCGCTGATAGAGGTGCTGGTCAAGGCGCTCTCTCCGCTTCAGATCGCATGTAAAAATGGATATCTAGGTGTAGTCACTAAACTCATTGAGTCTGGTGCAGACGTGAATCAGGCCGCTGATTATGGCTGTGCGCCGCTTCACATAGCCTGTCTCATGGGTCAGCTGGATATAGTTTGCAAACTTCTTGAATCGGGTGTGAAAACAAACCAAGTAATGTTATATGTCTTTACCCCTTTTTTAATAGCTAGTGTAACAGGCCATTTTGATATATCCAAAAAGCTTCTTGAGCATAACGCGAAAAATTTTTACAAACAAACGAACAGATTTTTTAGTCAAAAACCTATTTATAAAGCAGCAGCTGTTACCGCAACCTGCGCAGCTGTAGCAGCGAGCATATATTGTTTAACCAAGCCTCAAGGTTAATAAACCCTTTGGGTTAGTGCCAAATGCATAGGCAGCTAACCCATCATGAAATGTATCTAATACAAAATCAATCCTCGCTAAGGAAGCCGAATGATAATTCAAGAAGGACAACTTCTAGATGCATCTAACTCTTCAGTTGGAAGTCAGAATCGATTCGTAGTTAGTGACGAGGCTGAGTAATGTCAGAAGAGCAAAGGAATCGACAAAGTCTGAATCTTATTACAGGCACTCGTCCTATCCATAGTGATAGTCAAAACGGGCACAAAAGATACAATGCTAAAGATGCAGGGTATTGGAACCGATGGATAAGAATAAGTCTAAAAGCTCAAGGTAGGAAAACCATCTTGAGCAATATCCACACACACATAAATGTTGACTCCTTATGCTATGGTTTAAAACTGAACATGGATAAGAGCCGTGATTTAACTTTCTCTAAGAGCAATCATCAGCACTTTCATTTCCTGGGTTTCACATTCTACTGGGGGATTCAAGGTAGCAAGAGGATGTAGCAAGAGGATAAGGACAAATGATGAAGAGTGCCCCCTCATCTCATGGTTAGAGTCTTTAGATGATTCTATGCGTTATCGTGTTAAATTAAGACTTGCTCGGATTCATCTTGGCAATCTCGGTGAATATAAAATGCTTGGGGATGGCCTTGGTGAATTAAAGTTTAACTTTGGCTCAGGTTATAGGAGCTATTTTAGTGAATTCAAAGAGGAAATTCCTTTTATTGTGCGCCGGTGATAAAAGTTCACAGAAAAAAGATATAAAACTTGCCAGAATTTATTTGGAAGATTATTTGAGAGATAAACATCATGAGTAAAAGTATCGATTATCATGTTGTTGCAAAAAGCGTATGAGTATCTTGTAGTAGGGGATGCCTGTGTGACACTAATTGCTAATTTCGATGTCAATCTTACGAAAATTAACAATTAACGACACACAGGTTCTTCACTTCCCCCGGACATGAGGCATGTTACACGTGAATACTAAGTGCTGAGTTTTCTGCAGGTCCTACAGCGTTCTCTGGAGCATTGTTTGCAGGCTCCTTGATCTGAACTCGTTTTATATTTAAATAAATAGCCATTTCTTCATTGGTCACAGTATAATCATCGTCAAGGAGGATCTCCCTTACCACCTTTTTCATTTCCCCTAGTACTGGAATAACTTCTGTCACTTCTGAGAATTTACTGAAATTTTTAATGATAATCTCACGTAATCGGATAAGACCTGCAGGGACTGTATCCATTTTCGCATTTGGATTATTTTTAAAGATTTTGAATTCTTGAACGTCTTCAATCCTTCTTTTGAAGTCCATCAGGGTTTGAGCTTCAGGGCACAGCACAATGCCTGAATGTTCATTACAAAATTCAATCTGCTCTAATGTTCTGCAATCTTCACTGCGAATCGCTGCTCTTTTTTGGATATTTTCCAATACTTCCTTAGCAAGTTCTGGTTTCTTATCGTAAGGCTTTAATTTGATTTCTTTAAACATCTTGTAAATACAAGTTGGTACCTTTATTGCGTCAATGCTCTTACCAGTATCGATGTATATTGTTTTCCCATCGTCACTTCTAAGTCCAACTTTATCTTTGATGGCATCTCGGATTGAATTAATCTCTAACACTTCCGGGGCTTCTTTGACTTCTAAAGCGGCTAGATGGTTTGAAGCATCATTTGGCTCATAAGGAGGAGGAGCGAAATCTGGGTTTATTGCTGGAAGTTCTGGAGCTGAAGGCGCAACTTGTACTGGTTGTACTTGTTTTTCTTCCTGTACTATGGATTGTTTTTGTTTATTTTCTTGTAGGAAGTTAGAAAAGGTGTACTGTCGTACGAAATTAAGAGGAGGACAATATTTTGCTGCACCTGGAAGTTTGCTGGCTTTCAGTTTATTCAATTCAGCCACTGCCGCCGCTTTTAGCTTATTTTCAGCGATTACATTCTCACGATTGCAATAAAGCTTTGCTTGCTGAACCATCTGTAGGATTACATCATGCCTTGGATGCGAAGCTGTATGCTTCAATATCTGACAAGATTCTGTAAAAGAGTCAACCCATTCCTTATTGGAAAAGCAATCTGCTTCAATGCATTTTTCAAAGTACGGTGCTAAAGCATTTTCATCACAGGTTTCCAATGATTTGATTACAGGAATTTTATCAAGAATATTTTTTTGTACGTAGTCGCATTTATCCATGCATCTTGCAATTTTTTTCATTTGTTCAGAAGTGGGTGCGAGAAATGCATCCTTACCTTTTGGTGTTTGAATTGCGCCTATCTTCACAGAATCATGATAAACTTTGGGAATGCAAAACATTCGGGTTTTAAAAGGATTCAAGTCGTATTCTAGCATAATCTTAGAAGCTTTATCATAGATTTTCTGGTCCATATCTACATGACTAATGTTAGAAACCCAGCCATCTTCAGGATCACGCCAAGAACTAGTTCTCTCCCCATCAATCCGGTAAGTTGAATTAGAGAAATTGTACTCCGTAAATTCAACCAGCAAAAATTTGTCATCAACAAAAGCTCCTATATATCCAGTTTCGGAACGTTTTGCGGATGCAGCTAATAGTGAATATTCTAAGAAAGCTTCATTATCATTAATATCATAATACTTAACAGTAGATGGCATTTATTATCTCCAAGTCAATTTAAATAATTTGTATAATAATATCACATTGAGTAATCAATGTACACAAAAATTAAAAAAACTGGACCTGTGGTCATTAGAGCCCATGGAGGTTACTGGAGGAATTTCAGACTCGAAACGATAAATTAAAGTAGCTCGGCCTTGATTCGCTTTCCAGCGAGGTTCTCCAAGCCAAGGGTTGAGTGGGGTGCGAAGTGCTTCCAAAATTGGTCCAATGGGCCCTTCATTTATTTGTACCATCAATATCCTCAGAATCCTGTGGACTTGACGGTATCACAGGAGTAAATAAATGGCACAATCATCATACGAGAGTTTAAGTCACTCTAAAGGGGAGTGCAAATTTCATGTAGTATTTGTACCCAAGTATTGGGTTGTTCACAATGAGAGAAGCCCATGCTGAGTTAGCGAGCCGATCTCGATGAGGAAACTACCGACTGGAACGCCGGATACGGGAGATCCGTATGTCCGGTATGGAGGGCGGGGTGGCGATAGGGTCACTCCGACCCTTATCAGGAGATGTCTCGAGAAAAATCAAATCTATTTATTTATCAAAAATTCATAATGAGTCAATATGGACTAATGAAAGCAAACACCTAAAATCGCGGTTCTGATACCACTGATAAAACGAGTTTGCAATGGCCGGGCTTAGGCTCAGCGATGAGATTTGATCGAAGCTAAGGATGATCATGTGCCAAGAAGGAATTTATTACAAGCCCGATCTTCCGTCGGCTTTGCTTTATCGTGGAATGGGGGTTACTCAGAATTACTGGGTTTTATTGGAAATCGGGGAGATTTTGAACTCATTAGAATATCGAAGTGTGGGTTGATAGCTCGGATTCAGTAGTTAGAATAGTCCAATTGTCATCCAGGAGTTTGCTTTTTAAAGACAATTTATTTGAAGTGGCGCAGACAATGAGCAAAACATCTGCTCCTAAGGCGCCACAGCCTTTTATGGCTAAGATTTCGGAAAAAGATTTCAAGGCCTCAATTGAATTAAAACTGTGCTCTGTAATTAAATTTAGATCTGATAATTGATTGTGGTATGCCTGGATGCAGTCTATCAATTGGTTGCTATTGGACTTTTTAAAAGACACCAAAGCTGCATCCACTATAGCCGATAAAATGGGTATTTGCTTAGGCAGTGTGGCCTCTTGCAAGTGTTGATGTGTGGCCAGTTTAAATCCAGTATGCAAAAGAAAAAAAGAGAGATCCGCAAAGGGCCAAGCATGCGATTCAATGAGTTGGTTCTGTTGATTGATGAATACGCAAGCCTGCTGAGATTGGGCAATCACATCGTAACCGCTGGGTTTTAAGCCCTTTCCTGACCAAGCCACCTGGTGGTAGGCTTTGAGCATATCGTCCAAAGTAGGGGACTTGTGTTGTAAGTGACAAACGGCCAAGTAGATGGATAAAAATTGCGCGCTTGAGGCTCCTAAACCACCTCGACCTTGATAAGGATCAATCCAAGCGAGCCTATGATCCAAAGCCTGTTCTTGCCACCACAATCCTGCAGGTGAATGCGGATGAATGGAATTTAAATTCTTCTCATAGGTCAATGCCAGTTCAAAACAAGGAGTTGTGGTTAATACGATTGCAGATTGGCCAGCTAAAGCAGAGTATTCGCCTAATAAAAAGGTTTTTGCGGGGATTTGCCACTTCATAAAGCAAACTGGGGTTGTCTGATTTCGGCTAATAAATCTCGTGCATTGTTTAGACTGACTCGATTGTGCAAAGTCAGCCATTGGTGCAAGCGTTCTTTAAGGACAGGCATCTCACTTTCATTGGCACCAGCAACTAATAATAAATTGTCTATGTGCAATTTCATATGACCTTGAATGATGCCTTCCGTGCATATTGCTTTAATGGCACCCAGATTTTGCACCAGTCCAACAGCGGCAAGAATTCGAGACAAATCGTTGGCTGAATCAACATTCATCATTTTAAGGCACATTTTAGCGGTAGGGTGTAAGGCGGTGACGCCACCCACCGTGCCCACAATGATGGGTGCGATGAGAAGGCCGGTAAGCACATTGTTTTCATATCGCCAACGACTAATGGCTTGATACTGGCCTGAACGTGCCGCATAGGCATGAACGCCTGCTTCCACAGCACGCCAGTCATTGCCGGTGGCAATTAAAACCGGATCAATGCCATTCATCACACCCTTATTGTGTGTGGCTGCTCTGTAAGGATCCATTTCAGCAAACAGCGATGCTTCTTGTAATTTATAACCTAAAACAGGATCCACGTTGTGGATCCTGACCTGAGCCTTTGTGAGTTTTTGATCGTTTAAATTGGAAAGAATACACATGGTGACTTCTTCACCAGTTAAAGCTTCTATCGGTGATTTCAAGTATTCTAAAACTTGGTTGATGATGTTGGCACCCATGGCATTGCAGCTGTTCATAGTCAGATGGATGACGGCCATGTTCTGACCATCTGGTCTTTTCAAGCGACGGCATTGCAAATCCACAACACCGCCCCCGCGTTTAACCATAGTGGCTGCCACATCGAGGTTGGCTTTTTGCAGAAGGTAGGCTTTATTTTCTTCAAAAATCTGGGAAAATTTGTGAAAATCCTCCACTTTGGCTAATTGAATTTGACCTATGATGCAATCGCCGGAAACCGAGGTGGTGATTTCCCCATGTTGTCTTATCCATTTGGCGGATTTGGAAAGGGCTGCGATGATAGAGGTTTCTTCAACGGCCAAAGGAATCACGTAATCGCGACCGTCGATTCTAAAATTGGTAGCTACTCCCAACGGGATTTGAAAATAACCAATGACATTTTCTATGAGCTTGTCCGCTAGGTTTAAATCTTGAATTCCACCTTGTGCAAGATAAGTCAAATCCTCAGGAGTCATCGCTCCTAACGGCACCAGGCGTTTGAAACGCTCTTCGCGTGATAATTTAGAAAATCCTCGAAATAATTCTTCGGCATTTGCAACGATGGACATGCCTTCTCCTTTTAATAAACTTCCCCCTGCATTTTTCCTTCCTCCCAAGCCTGGGGAAGGATGAGGAGTACTACAAAGTTATTGCCTTACCTAATCTCTAATAAGAGATAAACGCTTCAAATCACTCAGCCTTGACTACCAGTACAAAACAAGGCTGTTTTTAATTCATATTCAATCACTGACATTTTGGTAAAAACCTCTTGGCTGGATGCAAGCGCTGCTTCCAACATGGGTTTGGCAAAGCCTACGGTGGTTGCGCCTAAGGCAAATAATTTGGCCGCATCCAAGCCATTTCGAACCCCACCGGAACCCCAAATTTCAAAATGGGGTTGAATGGCTACCGCGTTTTTGACGCTTTGAATGGTATTAATGCCCCAGTTACGAAAAGTATGTGCTGTTTGTTGTCTAATTGTATCATGAATTGCACGATGACCTTCAATTCGTCCCCAATGCGTGCCCCCTAAACCACTGACATCGACTGCAGCCACCCCAGTGTCATTCAGACGAGTTAAGGTATTTTTAGAAAAACCGCAACCGGTTTCTTTGACCACGATTGGAAGATCTAAGAGCTTAACCAATTGCTCTAAAGCCTCCCAGCAGCCTTTAAAATACAACGTGCCTTCGGGTTGAATGCATTCTTGAAGCGGGTTGCAGTGGATGATTAAGGCTTGTGCTTCTAGGGCGGTGATTAAATGTTGAATGGCTTTGATTGGAGTTTGAACGAGCTGAGCAATCCCTAAATTACTGAACAGGCTGACTTTGGGAAAATTGCGCTTTAGCGATTTCCACTCCTGTGATGCCGAAAGATCAGACAATTCTCTACGTTGAGAACCCACGCCCATGGCCCAATTGGAGGCGGAACAGGCTTCGATTAAATTGCGATTGATTGAAAGCGCATCCACATGACCTGCGGTCATGGAGCTGACGATAAAGGGTTTTTCCACTAGCTTGTTTAAACGCTGGCTCTGAATGGATAGTTCATCAAAATTTAGATCGGGCAAGGCTTCATGCGGTAAAGAAAAATCATCAAAGGCATTCCGTTCAGTGCTTTGATTGTCAGGCATTAAGGCAAGCTGTATGTGATCGCGTTTGCGTTGTTCGAATTGGCTGTATTCGGTGGACATGCCTTGGGTGCGTCTTCAAATAATATTAGGAACCATTTTAACACATAGTCCCATCGCAAACCAGGTATTCTCCACAGTAGGTTAAGACTCAAATAAGCTCTAAGTAATTTGCATTACTTAGAGCTTATGCT